>NZ_JBHYJW010000009.1:40129-220279 GCF_042741125.1 Amycolatopsis sp. NPDC058986
GGCCCGGGCCCCCGGGCCGGAGTTCCGCAAAAAAAAAATGGGAACTGTCTGGGGGGGGGGGTTGGGGGGGGGGGGGGGGGGGCCGCCCCCCCCCCCCCCCCCGCCCCGCGCCCCCCCGGGCCCCCCGCCCCCCCAGGGCCGTGGCCACGGTCAGCTGACGGCGGCCGTGCCGAGTTCGGCGATCTGGCCCAGCGACATGTCCAGCTCCTCGTGCAGGAACCGGACGATCGTCCAGTGCGGCAGTGCGCCTTCGTCGAAGGGGCCGAACTCCTTGACGTACAAGGGAATCCAGCGTAGCGCCTCGGCCGCGGCCTGCTCCCGGGGCGGCTCGGTCCGGTAGTCGGAGTAGCTGATGCTGCGGTGCTCGACGAAGAAGCCGCCCGGCAGCCGCTCGGTGCAGAATTCGCGGTACTCCCGGGTCTGCAGGATCAGGTAGTGCCAGATCTCGTCGATCTCCTGCTCGACGGGGAGGAACAGACCGGCGAGCTCGTCCTCGTGCGCCGAGACCAGATAGAGATAGCGCAGGCATTCCAGCGTCTGCCGCTCGACGTACTCGGCGGGTTCGCCGGTCTTCGCGACGAAATATTCGACGACTTCCGCGTACAGCGGCTCGCCCAGCAGGGAACGCAGATCGGCGGCGGAAACAGCGGGCACGATGCTCCTAGTGGTTTCGGGATTCCGGGTGCAGCCAGGCGTACTTGCCGGACCTGCCGATCGGGATGCGGTTCCGGTGTACCGGTTCGACGGCCAGTTCCAGGTGCTCCGAGAGGGCCGCGACCAGTGACGTGGCGGCCGGGGCGCCGAGCGGATCGCCGTCGAACGTGGTGTATTCCAGTTCCGCGGTGTTGTCTTCGCCGACCCGCAGCCGGTAGAGGAACACCGGTGGAGCGCATTCGCCGATCCACCGGTCGAGGTCACCGTGACAGAGCAGAGTGGATCCGACGCGGATCAGTTCCTTCTCCCGGCCGCAGAAGCGCGCGATGCGCGTCGGGTCGGGGCTCCCGTCCACCGTGCGCGCGCAGTCGCCGGAACGGTACCGGATCAGCGGCATGTACGGATTGCGGATACTGGAGACGATCAGGCCGAACAGCGTGCTGCCTTCTTCGACCGGCACCAGTTCGACCCGCATTTCGTCGAGGTGGGGATGATAGCGGCCCTGGCGGTCGCTGTAATAGAGATAACCGAGTTCGGTGCTGCCGAACAGGTCGATGATCGGGCAGTCGAAATGCTCGCGGATAAACCGGGAAACATTGTCCGGGGTGTATTCGTAGGCGTGGACGATGCTGTCCGGCCGGGGCAGAGCCTGTGCCAGGCCCCACCGCCGCGCCTTGAGTACCAGATGGGCGAGATGGTAGCTCGAACAGTCGAGGTGGTAACTCCCGCTCGGATGCCCCGACCGCGTCCGCTCGATTTCGCCGAGCATGCCGGCGACGTCCTCGCGACTCCACAACGCGGGATCCAGCCGCTGGTTGACGTAGACGGTGCGCTCGTCGAGACGCCGATCCGCCAGGCTCGGGTGTTCGGCGGGCTGCTCGCCGCGTGCCCTGGCGTTGACCCGCGCGACGTGCTGGGTGGCCAGCACGGTCGTGAGCGACACCCGCGGACAGCCCTTTTCCCAGGTGTGCGCGATGTCGGGGTGTTCGCTCCACAGCCGGTAATAGGATTTCAGCAGGAAATACGGCGGCCGGATCAGCTGCATGCGCGCGTGGTTCGTGCCGGTGGACAGCACGAACTCCGCGGCGCCGGAGTCCAGCGCCGCCTTCAGGTCCGGGGTCATCCAGTTGTCCGGGAATTCCCGCGCGATGCGGTCCTTTTCGAGAATCGGGAACTCGCCGCGCTCGACGGAATCCCGGTACAGGGGAATGTCACGGACGGCGTCGACCATCTCGGCCGGGGGCTGGCTCGTCATGTTCACCCATCATCCGATGCCGGACACCGGTGGCCGTCGACGGCGGAACCCGCCGACGGTCACCGGTGCGGGGAAGCCGTCAGGCCTTGCGGGACCGCGAGCTGGAAATGCAGCCCTGCTTGGCCCGCGAAATGCAGCCTTCCTTGTTCGCGCTCGGCGCCGAATTCGCGGCGACCCACTTGTCCCACACCTTGTCCTGCGCGATCAGCTCGACCAGCTTTTCCATGCGCTACCTCCGAACGGGGATACACCGACCGCGGTGACCGAAACGATCATCGCCCCGCCAAGGTAAAGGGATTGCAAAGGCTATGTCAAGGACACTTGAAGAAAGGTGGAGCTGTCAAAGCCGGGTGAGTTGTCACGCAGTGTCGCGGTTTCCGGCGAGTTCCCGTTTTCGTTGCGCGAATTCGGTGAAGATCCGTGCGGTGGCGGGCGTTCCGCTACCGTGGCCGTCATGAACGATCTTCCTCTGTCCGTGCTGGAACTCACGCTCGTGGAAGCGGGCAGGACGGCGGGCGACACACTGGCCGCGACGGTCACCACCGCACGCCGCGCCGAGGAACTCGGCTTCCGGCGCATGTGGCTGACCGAGCACCACGGCACCCCGATCATCGCCAGCGTGTCGCCCCCGGTGCTCGCGGCCTCGTACGCGGCGGCGACCGGCGCGATCCGGGTCGGCTCGGGCGGAGTGCTGGTACCCAACCACGCGCCGCTGGCGCTCGCCGAGCAGTTCCTGAGCCTGTCGGCGCTGCATCCCGGGCGGATCGACCTCGGCATGGGGCGCGGGCCGGGAACGTTCCGCGAGCCGGTGGTCCGGGCACTGCGCCGGGGAGCCGGGATCGCGACCGACGAGGAATACCGCGAGGGAGTGACCGCGCTGCTGGGTTTCCTCGCCGACGAGACGTCCCTGCTGCCCGGCGTCGAGCGGCCCCGGCCGTGGCTGCTGGTGTCCAGCCCGGCGGGCGCGGGCCTGGCCGCCGAGCTGGGGCTGCCGATCGCGGTCGCCCATCACATCCGGCCGCAGAGCACGGTCGAGGTGGTGGAGCGGTACCGGGCGGGCTTCCGGCCGTCGCGCTGGTGCGCGGAGCCGTACGTGATCGTCGCGGTCCGGACGATCTGCGCGGACTCCGACGCCGAGGCCGCGGCACTGGGACTGCCCGCGCGGGTGCTGACCGAGAACATCGCGAAGCAGGATGACGCCGCTCCGTTTCCCACTGTCGCCGAAGCGGCGGAGCACGTTTTCGCGCCCGAACTGGAAGAAGGGCTCGCGGCCTACCACGCGCAGCAGGCGGAAGGTTCGCCGGAGACCGTGGCTCGGCGGCTCACCGGCATCGCGGAGCGGACCGGCGCGGACGAGCTGATGCTGGAGACGCCGGTGTACGACCCGGCGGCCCGCGCGAGGTCCTACGAACTGACCGTCAAGGCATTCCGGGGTTCGTGACCCGGGACGGACCCGCGTAACGGCGGAGGCGCCGGGAGAGATGTCAGAGTGGGTGCGGCTGGGGGTGACCGGCGCCGCTCCGGTCACCCCCGGCCGCGGCTCAGCCGGCTGCCGCGCTGGAGGTCCCGCGCAGCTTCACGCCCGCCGTGGAGGCGTTCTTGATCGCCGTCTCGATCTGGGCCATCGTCGAGGACGAGCTCAAGCCAGGGACGGTCTCGGTGTTCAGCGCGTAGAGCGTGAACGTGTACGGATGGCTGGAACCGCCAGGGCACGGGCCGAAGAACTTCTGCGTGTTCGCCCCGCTGCCCATGGCCTTCTGTTTGGCGCCGCCCTGGCCCGGCACGCTGAACCCGGCGCCGAGGCCCTCCGGCAGCGACGTGGTCGCGGCCGGGATGTCCCAGATCGCCCAGTGCAGCTTGTTGCCGTTGTTCGCGACGTCGGCGAAGACGATCGCGTAGCCCTTCGCGCCGGTCTTTCCCGCGCCCCAAGCCAGCGGCGGCGAAGTGTCCTGTCCGGCGGAGTGGTCGCCGGCGCAGGTGTACTTGTCCGGGATCTTGGCGTTGTCGGCGAAGGCGGTGCTGCTCAGCTTGAAATCGGTGCCGGGGGTGTTCCCGCCGGCGAACTTCAGCCGCACGATGACGTTGTCGAGCACCGACGGCGTGCCGCCGTTCTTGTCGTTGTTGGTGGAGGTGAGCCAGAGCCCGCCGTCCGGCGACTTCGTCACCGAGCGCAGCCTGCCCCAGCGGCCGGAGAACACCGCCTGCGCCGGGCCGACGCCGTTACCCGCCGAGTTGATCTGCATGACCCACAGCTGTTCGCCGGTAACCCCGGCGACGTAGATCCAGTCGCCGACGATCTCGATCCCGCTCGGCCCCGCCTGGGAAGTCGGCCAGGTCTTCTTCGGGGCGATGAAGCCCGCGCAGTCGCCCTGGGTGCCTTCGCACTTGTCCCAGCCGTAGTTGCCGCCCTTCTGGATCAGGTTGAGCTCGTCCATCGTGTTGTCGCCGAACTCCGCCGCCCAGAGCTGGCCGCGCGAATCCCATGCCAGGCCCTGCGGGTTGCGGTGGCCGTAACTCCAGACGTAGCGCGCGTTGCCGCCGTCGGCGTAGAACGGGTTATCCGAAGGCGCGGAGCCGTCCGCGTTGAGCCGCAGAATCTTGCCGTTGAGCGAGTTCTTGTTCTGCGCGTTACCGCCGTTCTTCGCGTCGCCCGCGGTGGCGTAGAGCTTGCCGTCCGGGCCGAACCGGATCCGGCCGCCGTTGTGGTAGCGGTTCTTGGCGATCCCGGTGAGGACCGGCTCCGACGTCGCCGACAGCTTGCCGTTCTCGTACTTCATCCGCACGATCCGGTTGTCGTTCGCGGTGGTCTGGAACAAGTACACGGAGTGGTCGGTGGCGAACGCCGGGGAGAGCGCCAGCCCGAGCAGACCGCCCTCGCCGTTCGTGGTGACCGTGCCGGGAACCTTGCCCGCCACGGTCTTCTGCCCGTCCGGCGTCACCCGGACGACCTCGAACCGGTCGCGTTCGGTGGCCAGTGCCGAGCCGTCGGGCAGGAAGTCCACCGACCACGCCAGGTCGGCCTTCGCGATGTCCTTGTCGTACTCCGGGATCCCGCCCCCGCCGGTGTCGCCGCCGGTGGTCTTCGCGGTGACGGCGTTGCTCGCGGCCGAGGTGTTCCCGTTGGGATCACGGGATTTCACCGTGAACGTGTAGGACGTGGCCGGGGTCAGGTCGGTGACCGTGGCCTCCAGCGACGTCGTGGTCGCGACCTTGGTGGCGCCCTGGTAGACGTCGTAACCGGCGATCTTGCCGCTGTTGTCGGTGGAGGCGTTCCACGCCAGCGACACGCTGTTCGCGGTCGTCCCGGTCACCTTGAGCGCCGAGGGCGCGGTCGGCGGGGTGGTGTCGTCGCTCGGGGGAGTCGTGAACGTGACGACGTTGCTCTGCTGCGAGGGGTTGCCCGCCGCGTCGAACGCGCCGACCGAGATGTCGTAGGCGGTGTTCGGGGTCAGGGTGTCCACGGTCGCGGAAAGCGTGTTCCCGTCGACGCTCTTGAGGACGTTGCCGCCGCGGTTGATCTCGTAGCGCACCACACCGACGTTGTCGGTCGAGGCCTCCCAGGTGAACGTCGCCGAGGTCGGCTTGACGTCGCTCGCCTTGAGGTTCTTGGGCGGCGTCGGCGGCTCGCCGTCGTCGGAGCCGGTGAAGGTGTCGGTGAGCTTGTCGGCGTTCGGGCCGCCGTCCGCGGTGGTGGAGGTGGTGCGGATCTTGTTGGCGCCCGCGGTCAGTTTCACCGTCGCGGTCACGGTTTTCCACGTCGTCCACGAGCCGGTGCCGGGGAACGACAGGGTGGTGGCCGGACCGCCGCCCACGCTGAGCGAGAGCGGTCTGTCGGCCGCGGTTCCGTTGGCGTAGCGGAAGGTCAGCGTGTGCGTGCCGGCCTGTGCCGCGTTGACGGAGTACTCGACATAGCTACCGGCGACGTTGTCGAAGTTGACGAATCCCTTGCCGGAGTAGCCGGCGTGGTTGGACTCGACCTTGCCCTGGGAGATGAAAGCGCTTTCCGACTCGTAGTCGGTCGACGCCGCGGACGCGGTGAGCGCGGGCAGCACGGTGCTGCCGAGCGCCGCGGCGGCCAGGCACGATAAGGCCGCGCGCCACGGTGGGCGGGGTGCCACTGGAGGCCTCCTGCTGGGTCGGGGACAGGGAGGGGCAACGCGGCGGAATGGGCGGGGCCCACCGGGGACGTCATAGTTAGGAAAGTTTCCTATCTATAGCGGAAATCACACACCCTTCGAGCGCTGGTGTCAATACCGGACCCGAGTGGTGACTGCGCGTGAAGGCGACTCACCGTCAGGTGCGCCGTAAAAATCATGTACGGCGCTGTACATGATAGTTACTGGCTGGTAGGTTGACCGCGTCGCACTGTGATCCACTTCATGATTCAAAGGGGAGTCATGGGCAAAAACCCTGTTCGCCTGCTGGCCGCCGCGGTCGCCCTCACGTTGACCTTCGTCGCCGCACCGGCCGCCACGGCCGCCGCGGCAGGGACGGCGACCACCGCGGCCGACCCGTTCTACGCCTACAGCGGCAGCGAGCCGCTCTCGTCGTTCGCCCCCGGGACCGTGCTCAAGACCCGGACGCTGAGCTACCACGTCATCGGTATTCCCACGCCGGTGCAGGCCGTCCAGCTGCTCTACCGGTCGACCGACGCCCAGGGCCGCCCGTCCGCCAACGTCACCTCGGTGGTCCGCAGCCTGACCGGTGACACCGGCAAAGCCGTGTCGTACCAGTCGTTCTACGACTCGCTCAACCCCGAACACGGTCCGTCCCGGGCGATCGCCGGTGACGTCTCGCTCGGTGGTCTCATCCCGAACGCGGAAGCCCTCTTCATCGCGCCCGCTCTGTTGCTGGGCTACAACGTGGTCATTCCCGACACCGAAGGGCAGACCGCGAACTTCGCGGCGGGGCCGGAATACGGCACCAACACGCTGGACTCGATCCGGGCCGCCACGAAGTCCCCCAAGACGGGGATGAACGAGAACACCAAGTTCGGGCTCATCGGCTACTCGGGTGGCGCCATCGCGACCGGCTGGGCGGCCGCGCTCGCCCCGCGCTACGCGCCGGACGTCGACAAGAATCTGGTGGGCTTCACCGAGGGCGGCGTGCTCGTCGACCCCGCGCACAACCTCAAGTACGTCGACGGCAGCATCGCGTGGACCGGGGTCATGCCGATGGCGCTCATCGGGGCGTCCCGTGCCTTCGGCATCGACCTCAAGCCCTACGCGAGCAGCTACGGCCTGCAGGTGCTCAAGGATCTCGAGCACGCGTCGATCATCGACGCGGTCGGGCACTATCCCGGGTTGACCTGGACCAAGCTCGTCAAGCCGGAGTACGCCAACCCGAACTCGATCCCGCCGTTCGTCGAAGCGGTGAACAAGATCAACATCGGCCAGGCGCCCACCCCGACCGTCCCGGGTTTCATCGCGCAGGGCAACGGCGGTGTCTTCGAGGGCACCTTCGGCAACCCGCCCGGCATCGGCACCGGGGACGGCGTGATGGTCGCCGGCGACGTCCGGGCCCTGGCGAACCAGTACTGCGCCACCGGCAACAAGTCGATCAAGTACGAACAGTACGACGCGCTGAGCCACGTCGGCGCGGCCGCGGCGTGGGCGCCCTCGGCGATCGGCTGGCTCGTCGACCGGTTCGCGGGCAAGGCGGCGCCGTCGGACTGCGGGCGGATCCCCGCGGGGAACTCGCTCGCCCCGGAGAAACCGGTTTCCTGACCGGGACGACGTTCCGCTGATCGGTGCCCGGCCGGGATTTCCCGGCCGGGCACCGGTGCGAGCACGATTGTCCGGACCACTGGGCGGGTACGGTTCGGGCGTGACCGCGCAAGACCGTCTCGCCCGCCGCACCTTGCCGAAGGGGCCGCACAACCTGAGCCGCGACGAGGTGGCGGGCACCCAGCGCGCCCGGCTGATCGACGCCGTACTGGACAACGTCGGCGCGCGCGGGTACCCGCACACCACGATCGGCCACATCACCGCGGCCGCGGGCGTGTCACGTACCTCGTTCTACGAACAGTTCGCAGACAAGCAGGACGCCTTCCTCGTCGCGTACCGCTCGTTCACCACGGAATTCCTCGACGAAGCCGTCGCGGTGGCCGCCGGGGCGCTGACGCCGCTCCAGGCGCTCACCGCGTGCGGTGACTTCCTCGTCGACCACGTGCACCGGCACCCCACGGCCGTCCGCGCCGTCCTGCTGGAGATCTACGCACTCGGCGACGCCGGGCTCCGGGCGCGCGAACTCACCCTGCGCGCCGGCGAAGCCGTGTTCGATCGGACGGTCGGCTGGCTGCGTAAGACCGATCCCGCGCTGCCGGTGCCGCCACCGTTCACCGCGCGAACTGTCGTCGCCGCCACGATCGAACTGATCGCCCAGGCGATCTGGCACGGCACCGAGGACGCCTACGCCCAAACCCGCGAAGCCGTCCGCTACACCTGGCAGCTCGGCCTGTTCGGGCACCAGTACGTCCACGCGCGCTGAACGCCGGTTACCGCTGCCCCCAAGCGGTTTCGCCGGGCGATGCGGCGAGGTAGCCCTCCACGCGGTGCGCGTCCTGGTGACGATGATGGTCGCGGAACAGCTGGACGGACTGGTGCCACAGGTATCTCGCGTCGTCGTGGCCGCCGAGAGCCCGGTGGGTCAGGCCGAGGTATTCGAGGGTCTCGGCTTCGCTGTAGGTGTGGCCCAGCGTCCGGTACAGGACGAGGGCCTGCTGGTAATACTCCAAGGCGAGCGTGTGCTCACCGGCGTGGTAGGCGATGTAGCCGAGGCTGTCCAGTGAGGCGGCCTCGAAGTCCTGGTAGTTGTGGCGGCGGGTCAGCTCCAGGGCGGCACCGCAGTGGGTGCGCGCGGAGTCGTACTGCCCGAGCTGTGCGTACTGCCAGCCGACCTCGTTGAGCGCGGCCGCCTCCCGGAACGGCAGATCGAGCGTGCGGTAGAGGTCCAGGGCGGTGGCGGCGTGCTTCAGCGCCCGCCGATGGTCTCCCCGGTTGTCGTGAACCCTGGCGATGACGTGATGGGTCCGCGCTTGCGCGTCGCGGTCGTCTGCTTGCTCGGCCAGCTTGAGCGCCCTCGTGAGGTTGTCCGTCGCCTCGTCGTGCAGATGGGCGTCGGCGGCGGCGTGGCCGAGTCCCCGGAGGGCCAGAACGCGGATGTCGAGGTCGCCGAGGTGATCCGCCGCGGTCCGCGCGGCCCGCCACACGGCTATCGCGGCATGAATGGGCCCGCGCCGGTAGTGGAAATTGTCCAGTGCCCAGGCCAATTGCCAGACATGGGTGTGCCAGCCGAGACCCGCGGCGCTTTGCTGGGCGGCCAGCAGCACGGGGTGTTCGGTGGTGAACCACTGCATCGCGTCGCTCATCCGGGCCAGGGGCTGTGGCTCGGTTCCGGTGACGGGCCCGGCCAGGCTGATCGGCGACCGGTCGGGTTCCAGCAGGCGGTCGGCCGTGTAGGCGGTGTGCAGATAGAAGTCCAGAAGACGCCGCTGGGACGCGACGCGTTCGTCCTCGGGGAGGTCGTGGCGGGCACGCTCGGCGGCATACAGTCTGATCAGGTCGTGGGCGCGCCATCGGCCCGGGACGTGTTGCTGTATCAGATGCAGGTCCTCCAGCGTGCGCAGAGCCGTCCGCAGGACCGGGGCGGGCAGACCCGTGAGCGCGGTGGCGGCGGGCAACCCGATGTCCGGGCCGGGCGCCAGGCCCAGCAGCGCGAACACGCGAGCCTGCCGTGCTGTCAAGACGTTGTGGGACCACGAAAGCACCGCGGGCAGGCTGGTCGCGGGATTGTCGTCGTCCAGCACGGCCAGCCGGGTGGTGGCATCGCGCAGTTCGTCCGCGAGTGCGGCCAGTGCGAAGCCGGGATGGGCCGCGGCGCGGCTCGCCACGATGCCCAGCGCCAGCGGGAACCGCCCGCACCGCGCGATCAACGCCGCCATCGCGTCCGGTTCCGCTGTCACCCGCTCGTGGCCGAGCCGGTCCGCGAGCGACTGCCGGGCCTCCTCGTCGGACAGCACGTCCACCTGAACCGCTCTCGCGCTGTGGCGGGTCAGGAGTTCGGTGAGCCGGTTGCGGCTGGTGATCAGCACCATGCAGGCGGAACTACCCGGCAGCAAGGGCGCGACCTGGTCGGCGCTGCGGGCGTTGTCGAGCACGACGAGCATGCGCTTGCCGGCCACCAGGCTGCGGAACAGCCCGGTCTGCGCCTGAAGGTCGGGCGGTGCGGCGTCGGAGTCCACCCCGAGTGCCGTCAGGAACCCGCGCAGCGCCGTCGCCGGATCCATCGGCGTCTCGGTGGGGCTGAACCCCTGCAGGTCGGCGAACAGGTGGCCGTCGGGAAAGCGGTCGGCGGCGGTCCGTGCCCAGGTCAGGGCGAGCCAGGTCTTGCCTATTCCGCCGGGACCGTCGAGTACCGCCAGCTTCAGCTCCCCGTCGGTGCTCATGATCTTGTCGAGCCGGCGGAGTTCCTCGCGCCGCCCGGTGAATCCCGGGGGTGCCGCGGGGAGCTGGCGTGGCACGGGGTGCGGACTCGCCGTGGTGTGCCGGCCGGGAACCGGTTCGTCGTTGAGGATTCGCTGGTGCAGCGCCCGTACCCGCGCGTTGGGTTCGGTGCCCAGTTCCGCCACCAGCGTGCGGCGGAGGAGCTGGTAGTGGTTCAGGGCGTCGGCGTGGCGTCCGCTCAGATGCAACGCCGACATCAGGTGTTCGGCCAGCCGTTCGTCCAGCGGGTGTGCTTCGGTCAGTGGCAGCAGCACGCTCACGAGCTCTTCGTGCCTGCCGGTGCGCAGCGCCAGTTCCGCGCGGTGGCTCTCGGCACCGCGCCGGTCCTGTTCCAGCTTTCGGCGGACCGTGTCGAACCACGGAGTGTCCAGTGACGCCAGTGCTTCGCCTCGCCACAGGGCCAAGGCCTCGTTCAGCAGAGCCAAAGCGCGGTCGTCGTCGGCGACCGCGCGTGCCGAACCGGCCAGCTGGCCGAATCTTGTCAGGTCGACCGCCGCCGGATCGACGGTGAGGACATAACTCCCGGACCTGCGTTCGATGACGATCCCGCTGAGGCCCGCCATGGCCCGTCGCAGCCGGTGGAGATATCCGTACAAGGTGTCTCGCGCGGCGTGCGGCGGATGATCGCCCCAGATCCGGTCGACGAGCCTGCCGATCGGCACCATTTCGTTGGCGTCCACGGCCAGCGCGGCGAGCACGCTGCGCTGGCGGGCGTGCCCCAGCTCGACGGCCTTTCCGTCCACCCGGACCTCGATCGATCCCAGCAGCAACACCTCGACCGGCAAGTCCTCCCCCTCGACCGTCCGCACATCCCGCGATCGGCATCGCCGCGCGATGGTATCCCGCGCGATCTGCCAGCGGAAACCAGAAATACCGCAGATTCCTCCTCGGCCGGGCAAGCAGCATCGTGACCGCAAGGTACCGATGATCATCTTTCGCTCAGGAGGGGAAATGAGACGACGATTCACGCAATTGGTGACTCTCGTGGCGACGATGGCCGCGCTCGCCGTCGGTGGTGCCGGACTCGCGTCGGCGGCCGACGCCGACACGCAGGCCACCACGAGGCAGAAGATCGTCAGCATCGCGAAGGCGGAAATGAACAACGCGGACCACAACCGCGAGAAGTTCGGGAAGAACTGCAACTTCTACAGTGGCCAGGTAGGCGGCGGGACGCCGTGTGGTCCGGGGAACAAGTGGCGAGCCGAAGCGTGGTGCGCCGACTTCCTGAAGTACGTCTGGAAGAAGGCGGGAGCCGACACGGCGGGGATCAATGCCGGCGCGGCGAGCCTTTACAGCTACGGCAAGAAGCACGGGACCTGGAACAGTGGCTCCAGCATCGCCGGAGTGAAAGCCGGTGACGCCATCGTGTACAACCTGAACTCGGCGGGAACCCACGCGTCGCACGTCGGCATCGTCACGGCGGTCAACAAGTCCACCGGGAAGATCACCGTGATCTCCGGTAACTACGGCGATCGGGTCGATGATGTCACCGCCAAACCAGGTGGCTCGGTCTCCGGATACGCGGGTCCCGTCGGCTGACAGGCCACTTCGGCTGAACAGAGTGGGGGGCAAGCCGCCCCAGCCGGTTTCCGGCTGGGGCGGCCTTGCGTGACATGTCCTAGGCTCACCGGATGGAACTGCGTCAGCTGCGGTACTTCTGCGCGGTCGCCGAGGAGGAACACCTGACCAGGGCGGCGGAGCGGCTGGGTATCCGCGCGACGTCGCTCAGCCAGCAGATCATCGCGCTCGAAAAGCTGATCGGCACCCCGTTGTTCACCCGGACCCCGGCGGGCATGACCCCGACCGCGGCGGGACGTGCCTTGCTGCCCAAGGCATACGTCGTACTGGAGGCCGTCGAGGAGGCGCTGCGAGCCGCTCGCGAGCCGGACGCGCCGGTGCTCCGGATCGGGGTGACGCCCGGCGCGCCGCCGCCGGCGGTTTCGGCGCTCGGCAGGCTGGGCGCGCGGCGAGGGTCCACTGTGGACTTGCGGGATCTCCCGGTGTCGCGGCAACTGGAGCGATTGCGTGCCGGTGGCCTGGACGCCGGGCTGGTAGTGCTCCCCGCGGACACCACCGGGCTGGCAGAGGCGGTGATCAGCGACGTCCCGCTGGGAATCCTGATGGCGCAAGGGCATCCGCTGACCCGGCGGGACACCGTGGACTGGCCGGACCTCGGCGGGCAGGATCTGCTCTGGTTCGACCGCGAGCTGGCTCCCGGATATCACGACCACGTGCTCGCCGCGTGCGCCGACGCCGGGTGGCGGCCCCGGATCCGGGCAGGGTCACCGAGACGGGGGCTGTTCACAGCGGAGCTCGAAAGCGGGGAGGCCGTGGTGGCGCTGCGCCCGCGATGGGCGGCGCGGGACGGCGACCTCGTCTGGCGGGAGCTGTCCGGCGCGCCCCGGCTCCGGCACGCCCTGGTGTGGCGGATCCCACAGCACGGGCCCGTGTTCGCCGGGCTGGCCGCTGAGCTGGCCGATGAGGCGCGGGCGCACACGGATGAGGCGCCGCCTCGTGGACAGCGGTGATCGGTCCGGCTTGGCTGATGGTCGTTCGAGCCCTTCGACCTTCAGGAGTACGGGATGTCGTTGACCCGCTGGGGATTCGTCTACCTCGCCGACGGCGCCGACCCGGCGCGTGATACGTCCATTGTGGACACAGGAAGCTGTCGTACCGTGCTGATCGGCATGGCGGCGCCGGACCAGGTCGTCGACGTCGCCCGGCGCCTGGTCGACGACGGCGCGCAGCTGATCGAGCTGTGCGGCGGCTTCGGTCCACAGTGGACCGCCCGGGTGCTCGACGCGGTCGGCGACCGGGTTCCGGTGGGCGCGGTGACGTATGGCACCGAATCCGTCCCCGGCCTGCACACCCTGTTCGGCCCGCCGGACGCGTAGCGACGAGAGCCGTTCTTCTCTGTCACGCAGATCCCCTCGGGCGGGGATGCGGTACCGATCGGACGCCGGAAGCATGCGGGTAGCCGCCCGGCGGCGGCGCGAACCCCATCTCCGCCCGATAAACCTCCTCGCAGCGCCAGCACTGTCGTGCGACGCTGTGCGTGTCGCGCCGACCGTAGTCGTCGTACGCGGCAGGTGCTTGGACATCGCACAGCATCACGACCACCTCACCCGGCACGGGCAAATGGCCGAGCCAGGCCCGGTGCCACACCCCATCGACGATCGGATGCAGGTGGGCCAGGTCGACGTAGATCAGCGCGGTCATCACCGCCGCTCCGGCTGCTCGTCGGGCTCCCGCTCGGCCTGCTCCCGCTCCCTGCGCAGCTTTCGCAGTAGTTCGGGCGGAGTCTCCATCGGCGGCGCGCCGGATGTACGGAAATCGGTCGTCCGTACCGGCTGCCGGTGGTTGTCGGCCATGTCTTCCCCTCCGATTCGCGAGCCTCACGAGTAATCTCGGAACCGCCGACGGTGACTTGAAGGGTTTGGTGGTCCACACAGTGTCCACAAACGGGCCGGCTGTGCCGGGCTCCAGACTGCGGGAGGAGCGTGAAAGCGCGGGCTTCTCGCTGACCGATATGGCGAAGAAGATCAAGTTCTCGAAGTCGCTGCTCGGTATGGTCGAGACGGATCAGCGCACGGCATCACCGGAACTGATCACGGCATACGAGAAGGTGCTGGGAGTCGACATGTGGCGCAAGGACATCACACACAGCAACCTCCTGACCGTCACGAAGGCCGGCCGTGCGAAGTTGCTGGCCGGTGTCGAACGAGGTGAGCCGGGCGCGCTGCGTAACACCCCTACGGCGCACCGCACGGACGTGAGCCTGGGCAATGTCGTCTCGGACAAGGCGGCCGAGTGGTTCCGCAAGTGGGCCGTCGAGGGTGAGACCGCCACGCTCAGGACGAACTCACTGAGTGTCATCGCCAAGCTCCCCGGCAAGCAGAACGCCGATCTGGTGGTCCAGGTGCTGGAGAACGACCCGAAGGTCCGCCGGTTGATCGTGGCCAGTGAAATTTCCCGGCTGACGCAGCTCGACTGGAAGGTCGCGTTGAAGGGTGCCGACGACCCGACGACTATTCCGGAGCCTCGGAAGCTTGCGGCCAAGCTCGCGAAGGGTGCTATCAACCCCAAGGGCACCGAAGCCCGCTGGGCGTGCTCCTACCTGCTGGCGCGGATGGTGCCTGTTCTGGGGCGTTGATCAGCCTTGGTCCCTGCTGGCTGACAGGGCGGCGTCGAGCAGGGCTTCCGCCGCCGTCCTCGCGGGGTCACCGCAGCTCGCGTCGTTGAGGACCATGGCACGGCTGGCGGCGCCGTCGACGAGAACCGCGAGCTGCTCGCCGAGGGTCCGCGGTTCCGCGACGCCGAGCGCGCTCACCAGTTCGGTCAGGCGCGCGGACAGGCGGCGCTTCTGCTCGGCGGCGTAGTCGTGGACGGGGCTGTGCGGGTCGGGGAATTCGGCCGCCGCGTCGACGAACGGGCAGCCCCGGATCGGGCCGTCGGTCTCCGGCACGGTGAACAGCGCGAGAATCCTTTGCCTGGGCGGGAGATCCTCGCGGTCGAGCACATTTTCCAGTGTTCGCCCGGATTCGCCGAGGTACCGGAGGTACTCGACCACCAAGGCGTCCTTGGTGGGGAAGTGCGTGTACAGGGTGCGTTTGGACACCGGGGCGGCGGCCGCGACCTGCTCCATGCCGGTCGGGTTGATCCCGTGGGTCTCGAAGAGCGCGGTGGCCGCGGCGAGAATGCGCTCGCGCCCGCCCCGGCCCCGGCGACGCCGGATCGCTTGCGGCTCACTCACCCCTGAAGTGTACAGGACCGTTTACCTAAGGCGGAGATCGTCTGCTACCGTCTTAGGTACACGGAAACGTCTACTTAAGGAGGAGTGTCCTGATGCTGGCCTCTCTGTCCCAGTACGCCGAGAAGCTGATCCGCGGCAGGCGGGCGGTCCGGTCCTTCCGGCCGGATCCCGTCCCGGACGAGACGGTGCGGGCGATCTTCTCGCTGGCGGGCGCGGCTCCGTCGAACTCCAACACGCAGCCCTGGCGGGCCGAAGTGGTCAGCGGGGCCGCGCGCGACCGGCTGAGCGATGCGCTGCTGGCGGCGCACAAGCACCGACGTCTCTCGGTGGATTTTCCCTACCAGGACGCGCTCTACAACGACGTGCATCAGCTGCGGCGCAAGGGTTTCGGCGAGGCGATGTACGGCGCGCTCGGAATCGGCCGCGACGACAGGGAATCCCGCGAGGCCTACGACGCGGAAAGCCTGCGGTTCTACGGCGCTCCCCATGTCGCGCTGGTGTTCGCACCGTCCAATGCGGACGCCCGGATGACCGCGGACATCGGCATGTACGGCCAGACGCTGCTCCTGGCGATGACGGCCTACGGGGTCGCCAGCTGTCCCCAGGGATTGCTGGGCTTCTACGGCGACACGATCCGCGAGTCGTTGGGAATCCAGGACGGCAAGGTGCTTTTCGGCGTTTCGTTCGGCTACCCGGTCGAATCCGCTCCGGTGAACCAGCTGAAGCTCACCCGCGCGGACCTCGGCGAGACCACGAGGTTCCACGAATAGCCATGACGTGCCGGCGGGGCATGGGCTAGGCTTCGGGTATGCCTCTCGCCCTGCGCCTCGGCCGCGGCTGCCGCCCTCGCGGCTGCCGGGCGCCCGCGCGGCGAGTGCTCGGCCGCCGGGTGCGGTACGCGATCGGCTCCGAACCCGGTCAGGTCAACGGGATGCGATGGCTTCGCCCGCCGCGCGTCGCGTCGGGTGTCCGAGGAAGTTTCTTCTCCTCGTAAACCGGCTTCGAGGGTTTGCCCGCGCATTGTTCGCGGGCGCCCGGAAAATCCGGTCACCTCGCCGCGCGGATACGCACGCCCATGACCACCAGCGGAACCCGGGGCGGGTGCCCCGGGCGGAGGAGCATGCCCGAAAATGCCCAGCGAATTCTTCTTTCCCGCCCCTGAGGGCGAGTTTCCCGGCGCCGAGGGATATTTCGGCGCGTTCGGCGGAAAGTTCGTCCCGGAGGCCCTGACCGCCGCCGTGGACGAGGTCGCCGTCGAGTACGAAAAGGCCAAGGCCGATCCCGCGTTCGTCGCGGAGTTCGAGTATCTGCTCGCGCACTACGCGGGGCGCCCCAGCGCGCTCACCGAGGTGCCCCGTTTCGCGGAGCACGCGGGCGGGGGCCGGATTTTCCTGAAACGCGAGGACCTCAACCACACCGGATCGCACAAGATCACCAACGTGCTCGGCCAGGCGCTGCTGACCAAGCGAATGGGCAAATCACGCGTCATCGCGGAGACCGGCGCCGGCTCGCACGGCGTGGCGGCCGCCACCGCATGCGCCCTCTTCGGTCTCGAATGCACTGTCTACATGGGAGAGATCGACATCCGGCGGCAGGCGCTCAACGTCGCGAGGATGACCATGCTCGGCGCCGAGGTCGTCCCGGTCCGCTCCGGCTCGCGCACACTCAAGGACGCCATCAACGAGACGTTCCGCGATTGGGTGGCCAACACCGAAACCACGCACTACATCTTCGGTACGGTCGCGGGGCCGCATCCGTTCCCGGCCATGATCCGCGACTTCCAGCGCGTCATCGGCGTCGAAACCCGCCGTCAGCTCCTCGAACGGGCGGGACGGCTGCCCGACGCGGCCATCGCGTGTGTCGGCGGCGGCTCGAACGCGATCGGGTTCTTCCATCCTTTGTTGGCCGACGACGTCCGGCTCGTCGGCTGCGAGGCCGCCGGGCACGGCATCGAGACCGGCGAGCACGCGGCCACCCTGACCGCGGGCGAACCCGGCATCCTGCACGGTTCGCGCTCCTACGTCCTGCAGAATGAAGAGGGCCAGATCACCGAGGCCTGCTCGATTTCGGCCGGTCTGGACTACCCCGGCGTCGGGCCCGAACACGCCCACCTGCACGACCTCGGCCGCGGCGAATACCTCCCGGTCACCGACGACGCGGCGATGCGGGCGTTCCGGTTGCTTTCGCGGACCGAAGGCATCATCCCGGCGATCGAAAGCGCGCACGCGCTGGCCGGGGCACTCGAAGTCGGCCGGGAACTGGGCGAGGACGCGCTGATCGTCGTCAACCTCTCCGGGCGCGGAGACAAGGACATGGACACGGCCGCCCGCTACTTCGGGCTGCGGCAGGCGGGGGAGGACTCGAAATGAAGAATTTCGCCGGTGGTAAGCGAAAACTGCTCGGCGACACGCTCGCCGACGCGAAGGCCGAGGGCCGCGCGGCTCTCATCACCTATTTCCCGGCGGGATTCCCGACCGTTGGCGGTGGCACCGAGGCGGTCAAGGCGATGCTCGAATCCGGGGCCGACATCGTCGAAGTCGGTCTGCCGCACAGCGATCCGGTGCTCGACGGGCCGGTCATCCAGACCGCCGACGACATCGCCCTGCGGGGCGGCGTCAAGATCGCCGACGTACTGCGCACCGTCCGCGAGGCGCACGCCGCGACGGGCAAGCCGGTGCTGGTGATGACGTACTGGAATCCCGTCGACCGCTACGGCGTGGAGCGGTTCGCCACCGAACTCGCGGAGGCCGGGGGAGCGGGCTGCATCCTGCCCGATCTGCCGGTCCAGGAGTCCGCGCGGTGGCGGGCACAGGCCGAAAAGCACGACCTGGCCACGATTTTCCTGGTCGCGCCCAGCACCACTGACGCGCGGCTGGCGGAGATCACCGCGGCGGGCTCCGGCTTCGTCTACGCGACTTCCCTGATGGGCGTCACCGGCGCCAGGACGTCGGTCGGTGCGGCCGCGGGCGAGCTGGTCCGGCGCACCAGGGCCACCACCGGGCTCCCGGTCTGTGTCGGCATCGGCGTCGCGAACGGACGGCAGGCCGCCGGGATCGCGGGTTTCGCGGACGGCGTGATCGTCGGCTCCGCCCTCGTCAAGGCGATGCTCGACGCGCCCGGCGAGGCCGAGGGACTCGCGGCCGTCCGCGCGCTCACCGGTGAACTCGCCAAGGGCGTCCGCGGGCTCGTGTGACCGTCACCCGCTGGGGAAGCACGCCGCCTCCCCAGCGGGTCACGGTTTGCCGTCGGCCGGTTCGGGATCTCGTTCCGCCGGGCGCTCGCCGGTCACCTCGAGCGCCGCACGGACGGCGAGCGCGTCGTAACGGGCCCAGCTCTCCGGATCGGTGGCGAGCACACCCGCGGCTTCGGCCGCGGCGAAAACGGCCGCGACACTCCTGAACAGCCGAAAAACTATGAGGTCCCCCAAAATCCTCCCCGGGACCGGTGGGTACGAAACGCCCCCTCGGCGCTTCGTGCCCACGGCCGTGGTCCGGCCTAGCGGTGTGCTTCCTTCTGCCGGTCGTGTGCCCACCCGGCGAGTACCACGCCGACGAGGGTGAGGAGCACGAGCACGATCAGCCGGCCGCCCCAGCCGCCGGGGAGCCAGTCGAGCGCGCCCCACAACGGGGTGACGGCGTGGTCGAGCAGGCTCCGGATGACGGCCTGGGCGAAGACGACGGTCGTCGCCATCCCGAGAATCTGCAGTGCGACGTAGCCGCCCTTGCGCATCGTGGTCCTCCGTTCGGGTCGTCCCGCTGTGGAACGAAGATCAGTCTCGCCGCGCGGGGCGCCCGGCACATCGGTCCCGCGTCGCGAACCGGCTTCGACCAAGGGCGAGGACGGACCCGCGACCCGGGTCGAGCGGTGACCGGTCCCTCGGTCCGCTGCGCCCGCCCCGGCGGATCGACGATGATGAGCCGGTGAAAACCACAGGCGCCGCGCCCCCACTCGGGCCGTGGCAGCACGCGTGGCGGCTGCTCGCGGCCGCGGCGCTGGGCGTGGTGTTCTGGATCCTCGCGGCAGGCGATCTGCCGCCCGGCACGACCGGCCCGGCGCTCACCTGGCTGGCTGTCGGCGACCCGCTGGTGGCGCTCGTCTGCCTGGTGGCACTGCTCTGGCGGCGGCGGTTCCCGGTCACCGTCGCCACGTCGGTCGTCGTGGTGTCGACCGCGTCGAGTCTCGCGGGCGGCGCCGTGCTGCTGGCACTGGGGTCGCTGGCGGCCCGGCGGCGCCCGGTGGAGACCACGGTGCTGGCGGTGACCGCTGTGCTCACCGCACCGCTCACCTACGGCCTCTACCCCCGGCGCGAGGGGCCGGATCCGTTGTGGCTCACGCTTTCGCTGACCGTCCTGATCGTGGGCATCGTGGTGGCGGTGGGCTTCGCGGTCGGAGCGCGGCGGGAGGAAGTGCGCTCGCTGCGGGACCGGGCGGAAAGCGCGGAGCGGGAGCAGGCCGCGCGGGCGGCGGAGACCCGGATGGCGGAGCGGCACCGGATCGCCCGCGAGATGCACGACGTCCTCGCGCACCGCGTCTCGCTGGTCGCCATGCAGGCCGGGGTGCTGGGACACCGCACCGACCTGTCCGCCGAGCAGGTCGCCGTGCTGGCCAGGGGAATCGCCGACGGTTCCCACCAGGCGCTGGAGGAACTGCGCGACGTTCTCGGCGTGCTGCGGGCGAGCCCGGACGGTCCCGAACCGCCGCAGCCCTCGCTCGACGGCGTCCCGGCGCTCGTCGAGGACGCGCGGGCGCTGGGGCTGGACGTCACGTGCACCACGGACGTGCCGGGGAAGCCGCCGGACCTCGTCGCCCGGACCGCCTATCGCGTCATCCAGGAAGGGCTGACCAACGCCGGCAAGCACGCGCCCGGCGCGCGGGTGTGGGTCACCGTCGAGGGAGTGGCGGGCGAGGGGCTGCGGGTGACGGTCCGCGATTCCGGGGCCGCGCGGGCCATCGGCGGGCCGCCCGCCTCCGGGTTCGGGCTGCTCGGCCTCGCGGAGCGGGTCGCGCTGGCCGGCGGCACACTGGACCATCATCCGGTCGCCGAGGGAGGCTTCGTGCTCGGTGCGCGGCTTCCGTGGCCGGTCCGCGCGGGCGAAGGGAATGCGTGAGTGGACACCGAGCGGGAACCGGTGCGGATCGTGCTCGTCGACGACGATCAGCTGGTGCGGATGGCGCTGCGGCTCATCCTCGACGGCGAGCCCGACCTGACCGTCGTCGGCGAGGCGGCCGACGGCGACGCCGCGGTCGCGGTGGTGGGGGACGTGCAGCCCGACGTCGTCCTGATGGACGTGCGGATGCCCGGCCGTGACGGGCTGAGCGCGACCGAGGAGATCCTCGCCCGGCCGCCTGCTCCGCACGTGCTGGTGCTGACCACGTTCGACTCCGACGAGCTGGTGCTCGGCGCGCTGCGCATCGGCGCGCTCGGGTTCGTCCTCAAGGACACCCCGCCGCCCGGGATCCTCGCCGCCGTCCGGGCCGTGGCCGCCGGCGAGCCCGCGCTCTCGCCCGCCGCCACCGCGCGGCTGATCGCCGCGGCCACCGGACCGCGTTCGCCCGACGCGCGCCGGGCCTCCCGCGACGCGGCGCGCCGGAAACTGGCCGCCCTCACCGAACGCGAGCTGCAGACCGCGCGCGCCATCGCCGACGGACTGGCCAACACCGAGATCGCCCGGCGGCTCCACATCAGCGTCGCCACGGTGAAAGCCCATACCAGCGGCCTGTTCGCCAAGCTGGCCGTCGAAAACCGGGTCCAGATCGCGCTTCTGGTCCGCGACGCCGACGACTGACGCTGGTAGCTTCGGCGGGTGTTTCCCGTGGGGGCCGAGGCGACGATCGGCGCGCTGAGCGCGGACCCGCACCCGTTGCTGGCCCGGCTGCGCGCGGCCGAGCCGGTGTCGTGGCTGCCGGCGCTGAACGGCTGGCTCGTCACCCGGCACGATCTGGCGACGCGCGTGATGCGCGACTCCGCGGTGTTCACTGTGGACGATCCGCGGTTCTCCACGGCGAGGGTGGTCGGCCCGTCGATGCTGTCGCTCGACGCCGCCGAGCACGCCCGGCACCGGGCCCCGTTCTCGCGCCAGTTCCGGCCGAAGGAGATCGAGCGGCGGTTCGGGGACTTCGTCCGCGAGGAATGCGATCGCCTGGTCGGTGGTTTCCGCGCCGAGGGCCGTGCGGAACTGCGGCGGGCGCTGGCGGGTCCCTTGGCGGTCGCCGTGGTGGCCGACGCGCTCGGCCTGTACGGCGCGGAGGCCGGTCGGATCCTCGCCTGGTACGACGCCATAGTGTCCACTGTGGACGATCTGTCGGCGGGCAGGAAGCCGGATTCCGGTGGTACGGAGGCCTTCGGCGAACTGCGTGCGCACATCGAAGGTTCGGTGGCCACGCGCGACCCCTCGCTGCTGACGGACGCGGCCGCGGCACTGGAGCTGCCCGAGGTGGTGTCGAACGCGGCGGTGCTGATGTTCGGCGGCATCGAAACGACTGAAGGCATGATCGCCAACGTCCTGGCGCACCTGCTGGGCGATCCCGCGTGGCCGGCCGCGGTCCGGCAGGACCGGGCCCTGATCCCGGCCGCCGTCGAGGAATCACTGCGGCTGGAACCGGCCGCCGCGGTCGTCGACCGGTACGCCACGCGCGACGTCGAACTCGCCGGGGCGCCGATCGCCGCGGGCGACCTCGTCACGGTGTCGCTGACCGCGGCCAACCGGGACCCGGCGGTCTTCGCGGATCCGGACGTCTTCGACCCGCGTCGACCGGACCTGCGCAAACAGCTCGCGTTCGCGCACGGCCCGCACTACTGCCTCGGCGTCGACCTGGCCCGGCTGGAAACCCGGATCGCCGTCGAAACCGTCCTTGACCGGCTTCCCGGCCTCCGGCTGACCGCCCCGGCCGTCCCGGCCGGCCTCGTCTTCCGCAAACCCGCCGCCGTCCACGTGACCTGGGAGAGCTGAAGGACGCTTTCAGTGCATCGAGTGCACTAAAGGCGTCCTTCAGCGTCAGGAGGCGATGCCCCGGCGCGCGATGACCTTCGTGATCTTCGCCCGGACGAGCGACTCCTCGGGGACGGCGTTGCGCTTGCCGTACGCCTCGGCCTTGTCCTCGCCCATGTAGCGGCCGCCGAGCCGGGTGGCCCAGTCGAGCATCTCGGGCAGGTCGTGGGTCAGCCTCGCCTCGGCGGTGAACTGGACGTAGGAGTAGGGCGGCCGCTGGTCGTCGACGCACAGCGAGATGCGCGGGTCACGGCGGATCGCCTTGCCCTTCAAGGTGTCCGTGCCGGTGGTGAACACCAGCTCGTCCCCGTCCGGGGTCGCGTCCAGCAGGAACCAGACCGGCGTGACGATCGGCGCGCCGTTCGCGCGCACCACCGCGAGCATGCCCGTGCGGGTCCCCCCGGTCGCGAACTCCCACCACTCGTCCCTGGTCATCTCGTGCATGCCCCCGACCCTAGGGGGTCACCCGTGCGTGCGCCCGCGGGAGGCCGACTAGCCTGGCCTGCTGTGCGAGACGACGAACTGATGGCCGCGGGGCTGGCCGACGAGGGCCTCACCCGCAGGCTGAAGGCGCTCGCCTGCACCGCGCCGCTGCACGACCTCGACGCGCGCAAGGCGAAGCTGGACTGGGCCGACGCCACGATCTACCAGATGGCCGAGATCGCGCTGCACACGATCGACCAGGTCACCATCGCGATGGACTTCGACACCGGCGCCGGGCACGACGAGGTCATCGACCGGCTGCTGCCGTTCATCGCGCTGCAGGCGCCCTCGCGGATGCCCGAGGAACACGTCCGGGTGGCCAAGTGGGTGCTCGACAACATGATCAACGTCGGCACCACCGACCGCGGCTTCCGGCGCGTCTACGGCTCGATCGGGCCCGGCGGCTACCAGCGCCGTCAGTTCGACTTCAAGCTGCTGGTCGAGCTGGCCGCCCCGGACGGCGAGGTCTACCTGCGCGCCACCGACGAGGCGATCAACGTCCTGGTCGGCGCGCTGGACACGGACGTCGAATCGGCGCAGATCGCGGCCGAGGTCAAACTGGAGAACCTGATCAACCGCGGCCGCCTCGCCGACGCCAAGCTTGCCGCCGAGCAGGCCCGCTACCGGACGGTCCAGTACGGCGAGACGCTGCGCGCGAAACTGGACGCGACGCGCCGCGACGTCCGGGCCGTCGACTGGGAGCGCGAGGTCCCCGAGCTGCTGGACAACGCGCTGAGCCACATCGAATCCCGCTTCCGCGCGGAGAACGCGATCCTCCGGAACATCACCACCGCGCGCGACGAGACCGAGGACCTCGACCGCAAGCGCCGCGCGGCCGAGCTCGTCGACATCGTGAGCGACTGCATCCGGCGGCACACCCGCCTCCAGTCGCGGCTGGCCGACGCGGGCGCGGTGTTCCGCGCCGAACAGGACCGCCAGCAGTTCTCCGGCCCGCCGCAGCGGGCCACGCTCGACCTGTTCGGCCAGCTGCTCGTGCCCACCCTCGGCCTGCCGCTGGCCGACGCGGTGACCCCGGCCGAGTCGTTCTTCCACGCCGCCGCCGGGATCATCGCGCCGACCGTGCCGTCGCTGTCCGCGCTGGTGTCGCTGCTGCTGCGGCCGGCTCCGGAACGCGAGCAGCTCGTCGGCGAGATCCCCGAACCCGAGCTGATGCCCGCCGAGGACACGGATCGTTTCGGCGACGAGATCTGGCGCCGCGCCGACGAACTGCTCGACCTGCCCGAGGTGCCGCGGCGGCTGTCCGGCCTGCTGGAGGAGGCCCGCCGGATCGACCCGGCGCTGCCGTCGCTGGTCGCGCTGCGCGCCCTGCACGCCTACAGTCCCGAGGTCGGCGCCGCGCGGCGGCAGGGGGAGCGCCAGGTGCTGCTCGCCGTCGACGACGGCACGCTGCTCGACGATCCGGACTTCGGCGGCGCCGATCTGCTGCTGTCCACCGCGCAGCTCGACCGCGCCGACGACGAACCCGACAACGAGGAGGTCGCCTGATGGCCGTGTCCCACAGCAGCGTGGACGCCGAGGCCGCCGCCCGGCTGGTCGCCTACGGCATGCGGCCCAAGCAGCTGCCCGCGCGCGACGTCGTGTACGGCGAACTCGTGCGCCGTTACGCCGAGGACAACGCGTTCAAGGCGCTGACGCACGCGGTCGCGGCCGGGCTCGGGCTGATGGTGCTGGAGGTCAACCACCAGGCGGGCGCCGTGCTGGCCGCCACCGACGAGTCGGTGTTCGAGATCCGCATGGACAGCTACGCGCGGCAGAGCAAGATCCGCGAGCGCCGCGAGACCGAAAAGGTCCTGCACGGGCTCATCCACCTGGCCACCGCCGCGCTCGGCTACCCGCGCCCGGACGACCTCGCCAACGACACCTACATCGGCCGGGTCAGCGTCGAGCAGGTGGACGCGATGGTCCGCGAGGCCGCGCGCATGCTCGACGAGCGCGCCGCGGAGGCCGAGGCGAACAACGACCCCCTGGCCGACGCGCCGGAGCTGGAGCAGGCGTGGCGGGCCTACGCGCGACGGCCCGCCGCCGCGGCCACCAAGGACGGCAGGCTCGCCGCCGACACCACCCGCGGCATGGTCTCCCGCGCGCTGCGTTTCCTTGCCGACCAAGGGTTCCTGGTGCCGGTGAGCGACGAGCAGGGCGGCACCTACCGGACCACGCCGCGCTACCAGATCCAGGTCCGCGAACTGGCCGCCGACGCGGCCTTCGACGACCTGCTGGCGCTGAACGTCGTCGCGGTCGCCAACGACGGGGGCACGCTGCGCGCGGCCGCCTCCGACACGCTGTAACCAAGAGGGGACACGGATGTACGAGCTTTCGCGGGTCCGCCTGCACTCGGTGGGCCCGGCGGGCGCCCGCTATCAGGACGTCGTGCTCGACTTCAGCGGTGCCGGCGCGAAGATCACCGCGCCCCAGCAGGACGCGTTGTTCAGCGCCGGGATCCACGCGGGCGCGGGCGAGGTGCGCCGCCCGTCGCCCGCCAGCGTGCTGTTCCTGGAGAACGGCGGCGGGAAGTCGGTGCTGATCAAGCTGATCTTCTCGGTCATGCTGCCCGGCCGCCGCCAGGTGGTGGGCACGACGAACACCAAGGTGCTGGAGAAGTTCGTCGGCGGCAAGGACGTCTCGCACGTCGTCCTGGAATGGCTGCACGTCGAAACCGGGCAGCGGATCATCACCGGCAAGGCCTCGGAATGGCGCGGGCACGTCGTTTCCGCGGACTCCGAGAACCTGATCGACTCCTGGTACTGCTTCCGCCCGACCGCCAGCCTCGACCTCGATTCGCTGCCGCTGATCGAGGACGGCCGGTACCTCACGATGTCGGCCTTCCACGGCAGGCTCAACGACGTCTTCGCCGCCGAGCCGGAGCTGGAGCTGTTCTGGACGCGGCGGCACCACGAGTGGACCGGCAGGCTCGACGGGATCGGGTTGGACACCGAGCTGTTCCGCTACCAGCGCGCGATGAACGCGGGCGAGGGCGAGGCGGCCGACGCGTTCGCCTTCTCCACCGACGAGGCGTTCATCGAGTTCCTGCTGAAGGCGGTGCTTTCCGAGGACGAGCCGAAGGATCTCGCCGAGGTCGTCGCGACCTACGCGCACAACCTCGCGCAGCGCGGGGACCTCATGGCGGAACGCGATTTCGTCGCCGGGGCGCTGGATCTGCTCGGCCCGCTCGCCGAGGAGGAGGGCGTCGCCGCGGCGTCGCGGAAGATCGCGACCGCCGCCAAGGCCGAGATGCAGGAGCTGGCCGGTCAGGTCGTCGCGCGCAACGAATTGGAGAACGCGCGTCTGGGAGGGCTCGAGGAGCACGTCGCCGAGATCGCGTCTTCGGAGAAGCTCGCCGAAGGAGACCACCGGCGGCTGGCCGCGGCGGTCACCGAGCTGCGTCGCCAGGTCGCGGTGCTGCGGCTGGACGAGGCGCAGGAAGCCCGCAAACGCGTCGACGCCGAACTGACCGAGGCGAAAACCGCGGCCGAGGCCTGGCGCGAGACGGCGACCGTGCTCAACCAGCTCGGCGCCGCGCGCAAGGCCCGCGATCTGCGTGAGCTGGTCGGCAACCGGGAGCAGAAGGCCCAGCCCGCGCTGGTCGCGCGCAACGCGGCCGCCTCCGCGCTCGCACGCGGGCTGCTCGCGCTGGTCAAGGACGCGCAGCGGCAGGCGGACAAGGCCGAGGCACACGCCGGGGCGTTGCGAGCCGAGGCGGAGAAGGCACAGACCGAACGCGACGAGGCGGCGAACCTCGCCGCCTCGCGCCGGGCCGAGGCACGCGGGCTGACGACGCGGATCGCCGAACTGCGCGAGGAGATCACCGAAGCGGTCCGTGCCGGGCTGCTGGCCGCGGGCGCCGACGTCGGCGAAGCGGCTCGCACGGCACGTTCGGCGGCCGACGCCGCGTCCGCCGAGTTCACCCGCCGCGAGTCCGAATTGGACCGTGTCGGCGAGGAAGTCCAAGCGGCGCAACGGACCGTGAACGAGGCGCATCAGCTCGCCGGGTCCACACAGGACAGGTTCGAGCGGGCGACCGAGGAACTGGACCGGGCACACCGGCGCACCGACTCGCTCGCCGCGGAGGCTCGCCTGATCGAGCTGCTCGGCGCCGAGGACATCGTGCTGGAGAACGATCTCCCGGTGCTGCAGGAGCGGCTGCGGGAGGCGAGCGCGGCGGTCGAGAAGGAACAGACCGCGCTGCGCATGGAGGAGTCGGCCGACGAGCGGGCGCTCGCCGCGCTCGGCTCCGGCGGCCTGCTGCCGCCGCCCGAGGACGTCCAGGCCGCGCTGGAAGCGCTGGAGGAGGCCGGGATCACCGCGTGGTCCGGCTGGCGCTATCTGTCCCGTTTGGACACCGCACGCCGCGCCGAGGTGCTGGAAACCCTGCCACAGCTGGTTTCCGGTGTCCTGCTCAACGACGTCGCGCATCTGGAGCGGGCCCGCGAGGTGCTCACCGCGCGACGGCTGCTGCCGAGCGCGATCATCGCCGTCGGCACCACGGAAACCGTGTATGCGGAAGGACTTTCCGCGGCCACCGGCGTCGAGTTCCTGGTGCCGCCGAATCCGGCGATGTACGACGAGGAGGCCGCCGACGCCGAACGCGAGGCGATCGCGCTGAGGCAGGCCGAACGCCAGCGGCGGCTGGAGCGGCTCTCGGAGTCGCTCGCCACCGACGGCGCGTTGTCGTGGAAGCTCACGACGTGGCGCGAGGACTACCCGCCGGGCGCTATCGCGACGCTGGCCGAACAGGCACAGACCGCCCGCACCGCACGCGAAACCGCGCGGACCGCACTGGAGCAGGCCGACGCGGAACTGGCGCGGCTCAAGGAAAAAGCGGCGTCGCTGCGCGAGAAGGTTCCCGCGCTGCGGTCGGCGCTGGCCGAGACCGAGGAGAAGGCCCGCAAGCTCGGCGAACTCGCCACGCGGACCGCGCGGATCCCGGAGTGGACCGAGGACTTCGAGCGCGCGACCGAGATCGCCGAGCGCGCCGACGAAACCGCGTCCGAAGCCGCCGGAAAGGCCGCGCGGCTGCGGGAACAGGCCGCGGAGGAGCAGCGCACCGCCGACGGGCACCGCCGCACGGTGAGCACCGCGAAGGGCGAACTCGCCGAGGTCCCCGGCGCGGGCGAGGTGTCGGAGGACGACCCGGCGCCGGACGAGCCCGTGGACGCGCTGCGGCGGACGTTCGCGTCGGCCTCGGAGGCGTACGGGAAGGTCGAGGTCGGCAGCGATCTACGGGCCGAGCTGGACCAGGCCGAAAGCGCCGAAGCCGCCGCCGGTGCCGCGGTCGAGGCGCTGGACGACGCCGTCCGCGCCCGGGCCGCCGAACTGCTGGAAACCCCGGACGGCTCGGACGCCTCCGCCCGCGCGGCGGCGCTGGCGCGCGCGAAGCGGGTCGTGGCGGCGTTGGAGGACGAACGCACCGAGGCGATCGGGCTCGTCTCGACGCGCAAGGCCGAGCTGGACCAGTTCCCGTCGCAGCCGAGCGCGGCGGGGGAGCGGCCGCGCGACATCGAGCACGGCCTCGAACTCATCGACGCGGCGGGGCTCGAAGCCTCGGCGGCCGCGCGGAAGTGGGAGGAACTGCAGGAGCGGCGGGCCGCGGCCGAGGCGACGCTGGAATCGGCGAAGGCGTCGGCGTCCGGGTTCGCCCTGCTCGCCGAATCGATGGCGCACCTGGTCACCTCCGACGGCGAGGCCGCCGCCTACGACGGCGACGTCGATTCCGCGCGGGCGCGGCACACCAGGCTGCACACCGCGTTCACCGACGCGCAGGACGCCGCCGACGCCGGGGACCGCAGGGTGCGCGCGGCGGCCGACCAGCTGGCGCAGTACGCGACCGAGAAGCGGTTCGAGAAACTCAGCACGCCGGTGCGGCAGCAGGTGATCTCGGTCAAACGCGACCAGCTGCCCGCGCACGCCGCCGAATGGGCCGAAGCGCTGCGGCCCCGGCTGCGCACGCTGACCGACGACCTCGCGCAGATCGACCGGCACCGCGGCGGGATCATCACGCGGCTGCAGGGCATGGTCGACGGCGCGCTGCGGACGCTGCGGTCCGCGCAGCGCGTCTCGCGGCTCCCGGACGGGCTCGGCGACTGGTCGGGTCAGGAATTCCTGCGGATCCGGTTCACCGAACTCGAGGACAACGCGCTGGCCGAGAAGCTCGGCGAAGTCGTCGACGAGGCCGCCGCGGGCAAGACCGCCGACGGCCGCGACGTCAAACGCGACGGGCTTTCCCTTGTCCTGCGCGGAGTCCGGGCCGCGGCGCCGAAGGGCTTCCGGGTCGACATGCTCAAGCCCGACTCGGTGCTGCGGACCGAACGCCAGCGTGTTTCGGAGATCCGCGACGTGTTCTCCGGCGGCCAGCAGCTGACCGCCGCGATCATCCTGTACTGCACGCTCGCGGCGCTGCGGGCCAACAACCGGGGCAAGGTGCGGAACCGGCATTCGGGCGTGCTGTTCCTGGACAACCCGATCGGCCGCGCGTCGGCGGGCTACCTGCTGGAGCTGCAGCGCGCGGTCGCCGAGGCGCTGGGCGTGCAGCTGATCTACACGACGGGTCTGTTCGACGCGGGCGCGCTGGCGGAGTTCCCGCTGATCGTGCGGCTGCGCAACGACGCCGACCTGCGCGCGGGCCGCAAGTACCTCTCGGTGGACGCGACCATCCGCAACCCGCTCGACGACCTGGGCGATCCCGACGGCGTCGCGCGCTTGTCCGCCACCCGCTTGTTCTCGCGGCCATCGGGGGACCAGGATGAGGCCGACCAGGACGTGGAGGTCGCGCGGCAGGCGTGAGGACGGGGGCCGGATGGACACCACCGACACCAGCAGGCATGCCGAGTTCGGGGTGTTCATGCCGGTGGCGAGCAACGGGTTCCTCTTCTCCACCGCCGCGCCCCGGTTCGAGCCGAGCTTCGGGCACAACCGCGACGTCGCGCGGCTGGCCGAGCAGGGCGGGCTGGATTTCGCCTTCTGGATGGGAAAGTGGCGCGGCTACGGCGGGACGACCGGGTTCTGGGACCAGTCGCTGGAGCCGCTGACGCTCGCGACGGCCGTTGCGGCGTCGACGGAGCGGATCCGGTTGTTCGCGACGGTCAGTCCGTTGCTGCTGCATCCCGCGGTGGCGGCGAAGACGATCGCGACGGCCGACGAGTGCAGCGGCGGCCGTTTCGGGATCAACGTCGTCACCGGCAACACTCTCGACGAGTATCTGCAGATGGGCCTGGTCCCCGAGGGCTACGACGGCGCGCGGTACGAGTACGCGGAAGAGTGGTGCGAGGTCGTCAAGCGGCTGTGGGCCGAGGACAGCGTGACCTTCGACGGCCGCTTCTTTCACCTCGCCGACTGCGTGTCGCGGCCGAAACCCGCCCGGCGGCCGACGATCGTGTGCGCCGGGCTGTCCGACGAAGGGCTCGCGTTCACCGCGCGGCAGGCCGACTACTCCTTCGTCGGCAACGCCTCGCCGGCGGTGGCGAAGGTGCGCGAACTGGCGGCGCGGGCCGGACGCGGCATCCGTGTCGTGACCAACCTGTTCGTCGTCCAGGACAGCACGGACAGGCTGGCGCGGGCGCGCTTCGACCGGATCCGGGCGGGGCTGGACACCGAGGCACTCGACAACGTCATCGCCGGGTTCACCCGCAGCGACCGCTCCTCCTACGAATTCCGGACGCATTTTCTGCGCGCACCCGATACGGTCGGCTTCGGGACCGGGACGACGGTCACGGGAAGCGCGGAGACGGTGGCGGAACGGATCGTGGCCGAGGTGGTGGACAACGACATCGACAGCGTCCAGTTCACCTTCCCCGACTACCTGCCCGACCTGGAGGCGCTCTGCGCCGACGTCCTGCCGATCGTGCGGGAACGCCTGGCACGACAGGGAATCACCACAGGGGAAGGTAGTAGGCGAGGATGACGGAGCTGGGCCCGATCGGTGCCGTGAGCGTCGATCTCAACACCGCCGAACACGCGGTGGCCGTCGACACCACGAAGGAACTGGAGGCCGCCGGGTTCTCGACGCTCTGGCTGCCCGGCAGCGGCGGTGACAATCTCGAACGGGTCGCGCAACTCGTGCGCGCCACGAGCGGGATCGGGATCGCGACCGGGATCCTCTCGGTCGACGCGGTGTCCGCCAATGAGGTGGGCCAGGCGTACGCGGAGCTGGAGCGGGACCACCCCGGCCGGTTCGTCGTCGGGCTCGGCGGCGCGCACGGCCCCCGCCCGTTCGCGACGATGCACGCCTTTCTGGACATTTTGGACTCGACGCCGCCGCGGATTCCTTTGTCCGCAAGGATTCTCTCCGCGCTGGGCCCGCGCATGCTCGATCTGGCGAGGGAGCGCGCGGCGGGCGCGTTCCCGTATCTGATCACCCCGGAGTACGTCACGACCGCGCGCGAAGCGCTTGGTCCCGGCAAGAAACTGCCGGTCTGGGTGGAGGTGATCCCGGAGATCGAGCCGGACACCGCGCGGGAGCGGGCCAGGGAGGCACTCGGTTTCTTCCTGACACTGCCGCACTACGCCACCAACTTCCGCCGGATGGGTTTCACCGCCGGCGAAATCGGCTCGGCCGCGCCGCGGCTCATCGACGGGTTGGTGGCGTGGGGCGACCTCGGCACCATCGTGCGACGGCTGCGCGAATACCTGGACGCCGGGGCCGATCAGGTCGCGGTCAACATTGACCGCGTGCCTCGCGAGCTGTGGCGCCCACTGGCCGACGCTCTGCGATCCTGACGCCTCAGCCGCGGATGGCTTGCTGGTAGGCGGCGAGCGCGGCGGCGTCGTCGATGCTGCCGTGGTGATGTACTTGCGCCCAGTGGCCTTCCTCGTACCGGAAGTAGCGGCTGGTGCGGATGGCCAGCGGGACAGCGGGGGTGTCGCCGACGCGGTACTCGCCGGTCTCGCGCCCGGCGAACAGCGCGTGGTCGTCTCCGACGTACTCGACGATGTCGCCGAAGGTCACGGTGACGCGGGCCGGGCCGGTGAACACCTTGTCGTACAGGGCGGTGATCGCCTCGCCGCCGCGCAGGATGCCGCCGAGCGGGTTGTTGAGCTGTGCGAGCGGATGCGTGGTCCACACCTGGCGGAAGACATCGAGATCGCGGTGGTTGAAGGCGAAGTAGAAAGATTCGAGCGCCGCCAACGCTCCTGCGCGGCCGGGCTGCGTCGCCTCGGAAAGCAGTTCGCGTGCGTCGGGGCCGAAGCTGAGTGCCAGCTGCTGGGGCATGGGGACTCCCGTAGAGTGTTCGATGGAGGTCGACCAGATGAGTGTACGACAGGAATCGAACACTGGCCAGGTTTCCGCGCGCGCACGGGGACTGACCCACACCGATCCGGCGGACGTGCCGTTGCAGGACGCGCTGACCGCCGTCGGGGACCCGGTGCGGCGCACGATCCTGCGCGCGCTGGCAGCGGTGCCGGACTGGGCCAAGGCCTGCGGCACGTTCGACCTGCCAGTCACGAAGGCGACCCGCAGTCATCACTTCGCCGTGCTGCGCGCGGCGGGCCTCATCGAACAACGCGACGAAGGCGCGCGAAGGCTGAACCGCTTACGCCGCAAGGAATTCGACGCCGCCTTCCCCGGCCTGCTCGACCTGGTGCTCCGCGAGGAAGCCGAGCGCGAGGCGTCCGGGCGGGCTCGCGGCGCGGGGAGCTGAAGGACGCTTTCAGTGCGGTGAGTGCACTGAAAGCGTCCTTTACTGCGGTGAGTGCACCGAAGGCGTCCTTCAGCACGCGCGGCCCCGGACGGGACCTCGGGCTCAGTCCTTGCGGCCGGTGAAGGCGAGTGTCGTGCCGAGGCCGATCATCACCAGCCCGCCGGTGCCCCCGACCAGCCGGAGCCGCCGGGGCGAGCGTGCGAACCAGGCCCGCGCGGTCCCCGCGATGAGCGCCCACACCGAGTCGCTGATGAGCGCGATCACCGGGAGACAGACACCCAGCAGCAGCATCTGCGGCGGCACCGACCCGGCGTGCGCGTCGACGAACTGGGGGAGGATCGCGGCGAGGAACACGATCGACTTCGGGTTCGCGAAGCCGACCACGAACCCGTCCCGCAGCACGGTCAGGGTGCGGCCCGGCGTCACACTGATCTCGGCGGAGAAGGCGTCGGCGAGTTTGCGGCGGTGCCGGAACGCCTGCACCCCGAGGTAGACGAGATAAGCGGCGCCGCAGAGCTTGACCGCGGTGAACACCGTCGCGGACGTCGTCACGATCGCGCCGAGCCCGAACGCCACGGCGACCACCTGGGTGTACACGCCCAGCGCGTTCCCGGCGACGGTCAGCAGCGCCTCCCGCCGACCGACCGTCAGCGCCCGGCTGATCGTGAACAGCACGCTCGGTCCCGGCACGACGATCATCGCGAAGGCGAGCGCCGCGAACGTCCAGAACTGACCCGTCGACACCATGCGGCCAGCCTAACCCGGTGCGATGGCCCACCGTACGGAATATCTCGTTACTTCGTGTGGTAGACCTCGGCCGTCTGGGCCGCCGCCGCGGACGGTACCTCGATCACCGGGATCGGCTTGTTGCTGGGATTGCCGCTTTCCGCGGCGCGGTAACTGAAACTCAGCTGACCGGACGCGCCGGGGACCTCATCGAGGCTGTTCAGGTTCAGCATCTGGTTGAGCACGTCGCTGTGGCTCGGTACCGCGTGGTCGGGGTGGGAGCGGGTGGACAGCCTCGCCGCCTTCGCCGCGATGAGCAGGGCGTCGTGGGTGGAGATGGCGCCGCCGTCGTCGAGGTCGGCAGGGGCGAACCCGAGGCGGCCGAACTGGTCGTGGAAATCCTTGAAGAACCGGGGAGTTCCGGGCGCGCCCTGCGCCCAGCCCTGCGGGTCGGTCTCGGTCGCGTAGACGATGCTGATGTTCTTCTCCCGCAGTTCCGCTTCCTTCGCCCGGAGCTGCAGGGACCCGAAATCGGCGCCCGCCACGATCGCGGTCACCGGCGAGTCCGGGCAGACCCGGTTGCGCAGCGACTGCAGGAAACTCGGGAAGTCCACGACCCGGCCCGCGTAGAGCACCGCCTTCGGTTTCACCGCGCACACGTTCGTGGTGATGTTGGTGAACAGGTCAGGGCTCGCCGCCGTCGGCCCGGACATGCCGACGTAGTTCTGCGCCGGGTACCTGATCAGGTTCCCGAACCCGGCGGCGAAGTCGTCGCGCAGCGAGCGGGTGAACAGGTCCGCACCGGAGGTCGTCCCCGGATCGGGATTGACGTCGGAATTGGCGTCGTAGACCATCATCGCCGAGTCGAGGCCAGGATGGTGCCGCAGATAGCCCTGGAGCGCCGCGACGTATTCGGCGTTCGCGGGCGACGCGCGCAGGAACCCCCGGATGGCGCCGTAGTTGAGCTGGTCGGCGGTGGCGATGGCGCTCACCATCGGGATGTCGTGCTGGGCAAGGTGTTTGGCGGCCTGCTCGGTCTGCACCGTGGACAGCCGCAGGCCGACCACGGCGACCAGCGGTTCGGGGTCGTGCACCATTCCTTCCAGCTGCTCCACGACGGTCTGCCAGCGCAGCTCGTGACTGCCCCAGTTGGCCAGCACCAGTTTCACCAGCGGACGCTGGTCGCCGACGGCCGCGGTGTGGTTGACCCGGTACTGCGCGGTGTACGCGCCTTCCAGCTCGGTGCGGACCTGGTCGAGCGTCACGGCCGAGGTTTCGTTGACCGTCAACGGATCCAGCAGCGCGATGGTCACGGTGCGCCCGGTGCCGCTCACCGAGGCGTTCTCCGCGGCGATCTTGCGCTGCACGTCGGCGAGGGACTCGTGGTAGACGTAAGTGCCGTCGGTGACGCCGGCACATTCGCCGTCGAGTTTCCGCACGCCGGAGTCCGAGCCCCCGCAGGCGTTGTCCGGCCAGAACACGGCGGTCACCACCGCGGCGGCGACCACGGCCACGGTGACCACCGCGACCAGGCGGCGATGGTCGCGCAGCCAGACCCAGCGCCGTCGCCAGAACCCCACCGGAGGCGGTGGGTCCGGGAAGAGGTCGTCTTCCGGGCCGGGCACATCGCGGTCGGGCACAGTCTCTCCTCAGCTCCACAGCTCGGCTTGCTTGCGGTGGTAGTCGGCTTCGTCGAGCAGCGGTTCCGGATCGCCCTGCGCGAGCCCGGCGACGAAGTCGTAGTCCGCCGCGATCTGCCGGTGCAGGGCGCGGCGCCGGTTGGACACGAACGGATCGAAGGCGATCCACCGGGCGACGACCAGCCTGGTCAGCCGCTGCGATCGCTTGTCGATCGCGGTGCGCAGCTGGTCCATCGGGGGCAGGTCGGACCCGAACCCGGCCGTCCGGGGCATCGAGGTCACCGAGCGCAGCAACCGCACCCAGTCCTCCGGATCGTCGGTGGCCAGCCGCTGCCGCAGGCCCTCGCAGGCGGTCGTGACGTCCCCGGCGGCCATCGCGTAGTGCAGGACGCCCTCCTCGTCGCCGTCCTGCGCGCACCGCGTCCGGAACCAGTCGACGACCGTCGCCCAGTTCGCCGCCTCGTCGTCGCCGCGCGCGGCGAGCCGCCGCACCAGCAGCCGCCGCAGGACCACCGGCCCGGCACCGCCGGAGGGCGGCCACAGCACGGGGGCGATCTCGCGATAACTGTTGATGCCGCCGACGAGGAGTTCCCCACGCGCGGCCAGCAGGCTGGCGTGCTGCTTGGTTCGCGCCGCCGCGCAGGTGACCAGGTCTTCGTAGGTGTCTTCGGTGAACTCGCCGAGCAGCTGCTGCCGCAGGCTGTCCTCCAGCATGGGGCGGTCCGGGTCGCGGCCGGGTTCCGCGCGGTCGAGCAGCACCATCAGCGTGTCCCCATGCTCGAGCGGGCGCTCGCGGATCGCTTCCACCAGTTTCGCGGTCGACGCCGGATGGCCGCCGGCGAAGCCGTACACCATCGGCGTCAGCTGGTGGTGCCCGATCAGCGCGACGTTGCCGCCCTGCACCGACGCGAGCGCCGACACCAGGACACCGGTCTCGCGTTCGCTCAGTTCGGGCAGCGCGTACCGGCACCACCAGTGGGGCTCGTCGTGCGGGTCGTTGGTCAGCTCGTGCTCGATCCCCGAACCGGTGAACTCGATCAGTTCCCGGTGGGGCACGCCCGCCAGCAGTTCGCCCCGGCTCGTCGCGACGACGGTGAGCGGATCGGCCGGGTCCATCCCGAGCGCCAGCCGGTCCTTGCGCGCGTCCACCAGGCCGTTGACGAACTCCTGCCCCAGCGGGGTGTCGCAGTCGTCGAGCACCACCACGCAGTTGAGCGTCATCTCGGACGCGTGCCCCGACGTCCGGAAGTCCTCCCGCAGGTCCGCGAGGAACGCCTCCCACAGCAGTTCGTTCACCTGGTGGGTCAGCCCGTCCTTGACCCAGCTGTTGAGGTCGACCAGCACGTCGAGCGGGTCCTTGTGGAGGTCGCGATCGCGATGGCCGTACCAGTCGGGGGACAGCGACTTCGCGCGGCGGACCATCCGCAGCGCCGCCTCGATCCCCAGCCGGGCCATCGCCCGCACGATGGCGGCGATCGGGTCCTCCGGGGCGAGCATCGGCGCGAGCCCGTCGGCGGTCTCCCAGAGGATCGCGCGCATCGCGTCCAGGTTGACCCGGGACCGGAGCAGCCGCCGGATCGTTTCGCGGGCTTCCTGCCTGCTTTCCGGCAGTTCGGCCCGCATCGCCATCCTGCCTATCGTGAGCAACGGAAATCGCAGCGAGCCATACCGCTCGTTCCTTTTTCCCAGCTGAAATGCGATCGAGGACAACACTTTCGGCACAGTCGCCCCGCGATACCTTTCGAAGTCGACGCGGGCGTGCGGAATGCGCTCTCCGAACCGGTGCGCGAGCGTGTCGGCCAATGCCGTCTTGCCGCAGCCTCTCGCGCCCTCGAACACCAGTACCGGATGGCTCAGGCTGCGCGTCGCGCTGCGATGCGGTTCGCGCTCCATGAGCCGCCGCACGAGCTGCGTCGCCCGCCGGTGCCCGAGAGTTTCCCCGCCCTGGCTCACGGTGCTGTTGTAGTCGATGCGCCGCGGCGCGTTGCGGCTTTTGACACACCGGCGTCGTCGCAGGGGCCCATGTCCACCCGGATGGTGGCAGCGGTCGTCACGCGCGGCTACCCGTGTTCGGCCATCGAGGGGAACCGCTTCCCGCTTTCGCGGGAAGATCCTTTTCTGCTCCGCCTGTTCTCCGGCCGCGTCTGGTGCATCGCGTCAGGTTAGGTCCTTTCCCCGGGACCGGTCCTGCGGCGATTCCGGGAAATGACGTTCGCCGGTTTCGGCACGGGCGCGCCCAGTGCCGTGAAGGCCTCCTTACCGGCACTGGGCGCCGGTAAGGAGGCCTTCACGGAAAAATCCACAAAGGACATTTCCCGGCTTGGGCAGGGCGAGGACGCGGAAGTTGTCGGTGGCGTCTGTTAGGAAGATCGGGTGACCCCGAAGTTCACCATCGACCAGCGCAGAGCCCGCCTCGCGGTGCGCCACCACCTCGCCGCCCCGGCAGCCACCGCCGAGGCGGCGGCCGAGGGCGTCGTCGCCTTGCACGCGACCGATCCGGCGACGGTGTACCTCTCCGCCCGCGCCCGGCTGGCGGAGCGGGGCACCGCCGTCGAGGACGTCGAGCGCGCGCTCTACACCGATCGCGGGCTGCTGCGGCTGCTCGGCATGCGGCGCACGATGTTCGTCGCGGGCCTGGAGGTCGCGGCGCTGATCCAGGCGGGCTGTACACCCGATGTGGCGGCGAAACAACGCAAGCTGCTGATCAAGCATCTCGCCGAACAGGGGCATCCGGAGAACGTCACGGACGCTGCTCGCTGGCTGGCCGAAGTCGAGCAGGCCACCGAAGCGGCCCTCGCCGCGCGCGGGCAGGCTCCCGCGCAGGTGCTCGTCGAGGACGAGCCACGGCTGCGGCAGCAGCTGATCATGGCGAAGGGCAAACCGTACGAAGCGGTCGCCAACGTCACCAGCCGGGTGCTGAACCTGCTGGGTGCCGACGGCCGGATCGTGCGCGGGCGGCCGCGCGGGAGCTGGGTCAGCACTCAGTACCACTGGGCCACCCTCGGCACCTGGCTCCCGGCCGGTCTCACGGAATGGGAGGCACCGGCGGCCCGCGCCGAACTCGCCAGACGGTGGCTGCACGCGTACGGGCCCGCGCCCGCCGAAGACCTGCGGTGGTGGACGGGCTGGACAGCGGGCCAGGTGAAACAGGCGCTCGCCAGGCTCGGCACCGTGGAGGTCGGCCTCGGCGGCGCGCCGTCGGGCACCGGCCTGGTGCTCGCGGACGACCTCGAACCGGTCGCGGAGCCTGGGCCGTGGGTGGCGCTGCTGCCCGCGCTCGATCCGACGCCGATGGGCTGGGCGGCGCGCGACTGGTACGTGGGGGAGCACCGGGCCGCGTTGTTCGACCGCAGCGGCAACATCGGGCCGACGGTCTGGTGCGACGGCCGCGTCGTCGGCGGGTGGGCGCAGCGTACGGACGGTGAGGTCCGGATCGGGCTGCTGGAGGACATCGGTGCCGAGGCGAAGGCCGCGGCCGAGGCGGAGGCGGACCGGCTCGCCGGGTGGTTCGGCGTGGTCCGGGTGGTGCCCCGGTTCCGCACTCCGCTCGAACGGGAGCTGGCGGGCTGACGTGACGACAGAGCGGACCACGCACCCCTTCTGGATCGATTCTTGACCCGTTCGCCGAGTGGTGGAAGTCTCGTCGGGGCGGCGATAGAAGCCCAGGCCAGCACGCTAGGGTGGCGCCCGAGCCCGCAAATCTTCCGGGGTGGCCCCGGTCGAGTCTCAAAGGAGTGGCAGCAGTGACCGTTCGCGTAGGTGTCAACGGCTTCGGCCGGATCGGCCGCAACTTCTTCCGCGCCGTGCAGGCGAGCGGTCACGACATCGAAGTGGTCGCGTTCAACGACCTCGGCGACGTCGCGACGATGGCCCACCTGCTGAAGTACGACTCCATCCTCGGCCGTTACCCCGAGGAGGTCACCGTCAGTGACGAGGGCATCGTCGTCGGCGGCAAGACCATCAAGGCCCTCGCCGAGCGCGACCCGGCGAACCTGCCCTGGGGCGACCTCGGCGTGGACGTCGTCGTCGAGTCGACCGGCTTCTTCACCAACGCCGACGCCGCCAAGGCGCACATCGCCGGTGGCGCCAAGAAGGTCATCATCTCCGCGCCCGCCAAGGGCGAGGACCTGACCGTGGTGCTCGGCGTCAACGACGACAAGTACGACGGCTCGCAGACCATCATCTCGAACGCCTCCTGCACCACCAACTGCCTCGGCCCGCTGGCCAAGGTCCTCAACGACGCCTTCGGCATCGAGCAGGGCCTGATGACCACGATCCACGCGTACACGCAGGACCAGAACCTGCAGGACGGCCCGCACAAGGACCTGCGCCGCGCCCGCGCCGCCGCGCTGAACGTGGTGCCCGCCTCGACCGGCGCCGCGAAGGCGATCGGCCTGGTGCTGCCGGAGCTGCTGGGCAAGCTGGACGGCTACGCGCTGCGCGTCCCGGTGCCGACCGGCTCGGCCACCGACCTCACCGTCACCCTGAAGAAGTCCGCCAGTGTCGAGGACATCAACGCTGCGTACAAGGCCGCCGCAGAGGGCCCGCTGGCCGGGATCCTGCGTTACTCGGTCGACCCGATCGTGTCGGCGGACATCGTCACCGACCCGGCGTCGTGCATCTACGACTCGCCGCTGACCAAGGTGATCGGCAACCAGGTCAAGGTCGTCGGCTGGTACGACAACGAGTGGGGCTACTCCAACCGCCTCGCGGACCTGATCAAGCTCGTCGGCTCGAAGCTCTCCTGAGCCCGATGTCCGTCAAGAACCTCGAAGACCTGCTGAGCGGCGGTGTTCAGGGCCGGTACGTCCTCGTGCGTTCCGACCTGAACGTCCCGCTCGACAGTGCCAATGGCTCGAGCCCGCAAGCGACTCTCGCGGAGACCATCACCGACGACGGCCGGGTCCGCGCCGCGCTGCCGACGATCAAGAAGCTCGCCGAGGCGGGCGCCAAGGTCGTCGTCACCGCGCATCTCGGCCGCCCGAAGGGCGAGCCGGACCCGAAGTTCTCGCTCGCCCCGGTCGCGAGGCGGCTGTCCGAGCTGCTCGGTGCCGAGGTCCCGCTCGCCGGCGACCTCGTCGGCGATTCGGCCAAGGCGCTCACCGCCGGGCTGGCCGAGGGCGGCGTCGTGCTGCTGGAGAACGTGCGGTTCGACGCGCGCGAGACCAGCAAGGACGCCGTCGACCGGTCCGAGCTGGCAGCGGAGCTCGCCGCGCTCGTGCCCGGCGGCGCGTTCGTCTCGGACGGCTTCGGCGTCGTGCACCGCAAGCAGGCCTCGGTCTACGAGATCGCCTCGGTGCTCCCGGCGTACGCGGGCGGCCTCGTGCTGGCCGAGCTGGACGTGCTGAAGAAGCTCACCGACGACCTCGCCCGGCCCTACGTCGTCGTCCTCGGCGGCGCGAAGGTGTCCGACAAGCTGGGTGTCATCGCCAACCTGCTGACCAAGGTCGACCGGCTGCTCATCGGCGGCGGCATGGCCTACACGTTCCTCAAGGCCCAGGGCCACGAGGTCGGGAAGTCGCTGCTGCAGGAAGACCAGCTGGACCAGGTCAAGGGCTTCCTCGCCGAGGCGGAGAAGCGCGGTGTCGAGCTGGTGCTCCCGGTCGACGTGCTGGCGGCCACCGAGTTCGCGGCGGACGCCGCGTACGACGTCGTGGACGCGGCCGCGATCCCGGCGGACCGGCAGGGCCTCGACATCGGCCCGCGCAGCCGCGAGCTGTTCGCGAGCAAGCTGGCCGACGCGGCGACGGTGTTCTGGAACGGCCCGATGGGCGTGTTCGAGTTCGAGGCGTTCGCCGGCGGCACCCGTGCCGTCGCCGAGGCGCTCGTCGCCAGCGAGGCGTTCACGGTGGTCGGCGGCGGCGACTCGGCCGCGGCCGTCCGGCAGCTCGGCCTGCCCGAGGACGGGTTCTCGCACATTTCGACCGGTGGCGGTGCGTCGCTGGAGTACCTCGAGGGCAAGGAACTGCCCGGGGTCGTCGCCCTGGAGGAGAAGAACTAAGTGGCACGCAAGGTCCTCATCGCCGGCAACTGGAAGATGAATCTGAACCACCTCGAGGCCATCGCCCTGGTGCAGAAGATCGCCTTCGCGCTGCCGGAGAAGTACTACGCGAAGGTCGACGTCACGCTCCTTCCGCCGTTCACCGACATCCGCAGCGTGCAGACCGTGACCGACGGCGAGAAGCTGTCGTTCACCTACGGCGCGCAGGATCTGTCGCCGCACGATTCCGGTGCCTACACCGGGGACGTGTCGGGGCCGATGCTCGCCAAGCTGGGCTGCAGCTACGTCGTCGTCGGGCACTCGGAGCGGCGCGAGTACCACGCCGAGACCGACGAACTGGTGAACAAGAAGGTCAAGGCCGCGCTCAAGCACGGGATCACGCCGATCCTCTGCGTGGGCGAGAGGCTCGAGGTCCGCGAGGCGGGCGAGCACATCGCGCACACCACCACGCAGCTGATCGAGGGGCTCAAGGGGCTCAAGACCGAGCAGGTCGCGAACGTGGTCGTCGCGTACGAGCCGGTCTGGGCGATCGGCACCGGCAAGGTCGCCACCCCGGCGGACGCGGAGGAGGTCTGCAAGGCCATCCGCGAGACGCTGCGGGAGAAGTACGGCGACGAGATCGCGGCCGGTGTCCGGGTGCTCTACGGCGGTTCGGCGAAGGCGAACAACGTCAGCGACCTGGTGGCCTGCGAGAACGTGGACGGCGCGCTGGTCGGTGGCGCGAGCCTGGACGGGGACGAGTTCACCAAACTCTGCGCACTCGCTGCGGGCGGGCCGCTGCCCTGATCGTGGCCACGACCGGGTAACCTGTGTATCCGGTCCGTCACAGCACTGGACGAGTCCAGGGGTACGGTGGATCCTGCGCCGTGCCCCTGCATTCTCCGATGAGCACAGAGGATGACATGAAGCTGTTCCTGCAAATTCTGTTGATCGTCTCCAGCGTGCTGCTGGTCGTGGCCGTGCTGCTGCACCGCGGTCGAGGTGGCGGTCTGTCGTCGCTGTTCGGCGGGGGCATGCAGTCCAGCCTCGCGGGCTCGAGCGTGGCCGAGAAGAACCTCGACCGCATCACCGTACTGCTCGGTTCCGTGTGGCTGATCAGCATCGTGGGCCTCGGCCTGCTGCTCAAGGTCTGATCGACGCTGAGTGACTCGGCGTGCCCGTGGGGGGCGCGCCGCCGACTCCTAGGTGTGAGGATTCATGGTTGGCGGTAATGCGATTCGGGGCACTCGGGTGGGTGCCGGTCCTTCGGGCGAATCGGAGCGGGGTGAATCGGCGCCGCGGCGGCGCATCTCGTACTGGTGCGCCAACGGACACGAGGCTCGCCCCTCGTTCTCGATGGACGCCGAGATTCCCGACGAGTGGGACTGCCCCCGCTGCGGTCTCCCCGGCGGGCAGGACGAGAAGAACCCGCCCGCGGCGCCTCGGACCGAGCCCTACAAGACTCACCTGGCGTACGTGAAGGAGCGGCGCAGCGACGCCGACGGCGAGGCCATCCTCGCCGAGGCGCTGGAGCGTCTGCGCCAGCGCCGGGAGCTCATCTGAGACTTCTCCTCACCGGTCGAGCGGGTACCGGGCACGCACCCGGAACCCGCCGTCCTCGGTGTCGGACGTCTCGAAGCTGCCACCCAGCAGCCGAGCGCGCTCAGCCAGTCCGGTGAGCCCGTGCCCTCCCGAGGGCAGGGCGGCACCGGGCTGTTGGGCGCGTTCGTTTTTGACCTCCACCTTGAGCGCGCCGTGCTCGCCGTGGATGCGGATGGTCGCGGTCGCGCCGGGCGCGTGCTTGTAGACGTTCGTGAGGCATTCCTGCACCGTGCGGTAGGCCGCGGCGGACACCTGGTTCGGCAGGAACTCCGGCAGCTGCTCGACGGTGAGGTGCACCGGGACGTCGGTGGCGCGGATCAGCCGGTCCAGCTCGTTGATGCCCGGCTGCGGCCCGTCGTCGTCCGATCCGGAACGCAGCACGCTGACCAGCGAGCGCAGCTCCTCCAGGGTGCGGGTGCTCAGCTGGCGGATGACCTGCGCGGTCTCCAGCGAGCGGGTGTCGGTGGTCTGCGCCTGCAGCGCACCGGCCTGCATCGCGATGAGGGTGATCTGGTGCGAGACGACGTCGTGCATCTCGCGCGCCAGCCGGGCGCGTTCCTCGGCGCGGACGGCGTCGGCGTGGAACCGGCGCTCGCGGTCGCGGCTCGTGGCCAGTTCCGCGAGCTTGTTCGAGATCTCGGCCCGCGCCCCGATGAGCATGCCGATCGCGATCGGCATACCGGCGACGAGGACGCCGTAGATCCCGTCGAGGATGTGCTCACGCCAGCTGAGCTTGGCGAAGTCCTCCAGCGGCCACTGCACGAAGCGGCAGGTGAACACCAGCGCCGCGCCGACCCACGTCTGCCAGTGTGACTGCCTGCGCGTCGCGAGCATCCCGAGGTTGATCATCGCGGCGAGCTGCGACCAGCCGGCGAGGAAACCGGGCACGGTGGCGAGCGTGGCGAGGAAGGGGAACTTGCGGCGGAACACGACCGCGAGGCACGCGGCCGCCGAGAGATAGGTGGAGTACGGCTGGGCCTTGCCGGGGACCACCAGCCACACGTCGAGCACGGCCAGCAGCACCAGTGCCGCGTCGAAGCCGAGCGTCATCATCACCGGTCGTCGCATCGAGGCGAACAGCCCGGTCAGGGCCCGTCGCCTGACCCGATCGGCGGCCCCCGCGCCGGGGCTGCCCATCGAGATACCTGGAATCGAGAGTCCCTCTGTGCTCATCGGGCGACCTCACTCGTCTTGTGGACTTGATGATGAGAGGTGCTCGAGCCCCGAACGGGACGCGCAACTACGAACAAATGTGCGGATGCTAACGAGAAGGCGTATTAAGACGGTAAGTTTCACCCGTAAACCGGGTGTAGCTGTCCGGATTCCGTAGTCGGTTGCTCCGTTCGGCTCAGTCTTCGCTGGTGCGCTGCCGTGAATCGCCGATCCACGTCCGCAGCGCGGTTTCCCGGGTGGCGTCGTCCGGTTGGCCGGGAGCCGCGGCCCAGGCGACGATTCCGTCCGGCCGGACCAGCGCCGCGGCGAGATCGTTTCTCCCGGTCGACGTCACGGCAACGGATTCAAAACCCGTCCACGGTGAGGCCGGGGCCGGGTGGAGCATGATCGGTCCACCCTCGTGCGTCAGGTCGTACAGCCGGGTGGTGCCGCCGTCCGGCAGGGACAGTTCGAGGTCGGGGCAGGGCCTGCCGGTCAGCGGATGCGTCGCCGGGTAGGGGAAGTCGTGCCGCAGCCCGAGCCCGGACAGCATGCGGCCGAAATAGCGGTTCACCTCGGGAATGTCCATCAAATCCGCGACAATGTCGCGCAGCGCGTCGCTGTGCGGCCCCGGCCGTAGCAACGCCGACTGGGCGCGCGTGTTGTGCAGGACCTCGGCGCCGGCCGGATGACGTTCGTGGTGGTAGCTGTCGAGCAGCCCGGCGGGTGCCGTGCCCGCCACCGTCGCGGCGAGTTTCCAGCCGAGGTTGACCGCGTCCAGCAGGCCGAGGTTCAGCCCCTGCCCGCCGCTCGGCGAATGAACGTGTGCCGCGTCCCCCGCCAGCAGGACCCGGCCGAGGCGGTAGGAGCCGGCCTGCCTGGCCTGGTCGGTGAACCGCAACCCCGCGCCCACCTCGGTGATGGTCACGTCGGCCCCGGACACCCGCCGGACGCTGGCTTCGAGTTCCTCGGCGCTGATCGGGCCCCGTCGCCGTTCGGTGTCCTCGAAATCGAACGTGGCCACCATGCCACCGCCGTAGAAGAGCGTGCCGCGGTCGTTCCGGCCGGGCGGCGGCAGAGCGGAGGTGTCCTCGATCCGCGCCGCGGCCCGCCGGACGGTCATGATGGGTGCCGTGCCGGGGAAGTCGAACGGGACGAGTTCGCGGACCGTGCTCCGCCCGCCGTCGCAGCCGGCCAGATAGGACGAGCGGAGCTGCAGGTCGCCCCGCGAGGTCGTCACGGTCACCGTCACCCCGGCCTCGTCCTGGCCGAGATCGGTGACCTGGTGGCCGTACCGGATCGGCACGCCGAGGCCGGTCGCGTACGAGACCAGGATCTTCTCGAGCTCGGGCTGCCAGATCAGCGTCCGCTCCCGGCCGGGCTCGTCCTGCAGGGCAGGGTCGATCTTGTGGATCGACGCGAAGTGGCCGTTGTCGCTGCCGTGGTCGCGGGCGAAGTCGGCGCGGCCCTGCGCGTCGTGCCGGGCGATCTCCTCGCCGAGCCCGCGACGTCGAAGCGCCTCGGTGGCCAGCGGCCCGATGCCACGTGCCCGTTTCTCGTCGTTCAGCCCGTGCCGGGCTTCCAGCACGACGGGCTGAGCACCCGCGAGTTTCAGTTCGGCCGCCAGCAGCAGGCCGACCGGGCCCGCACCCACCACGATCACGTCGTTGTCCATGAGATCCCCCTTCGACCGAAAACCCGGGCACAGTGTGCGCAGTTTCGAACGGTAGCATACTGCGCACACTGTTCCCAGTGACTGACGAGGAGGTCCGGGTGACGGGCACTGGCGGCGACGACGTGATCTGGCTGCGCTCGGGCCGGGCGTCTCGCGGTCCCCGGCCCGCCCACAGCCTCGCCGACATCGCCGAGACCGGTGTGCGGGTCGCCGACGCGGACGGGCTCGACGCGGTGTCGATGCGGCGGATCGCGGCGGAACTCGGCAGCGGCACGACCTCGCTGTACCGCTACGTGTCGTCGAAGGACGACATCCTCGACCTGATGTACGACGCCGTGCTCGGCGAGGAAGAACTGCCGCCCCCGCGCGGATACTGGCCGGACGATCTCGCCGCGATCGCGCACCGGATGCGGGGCCTGATGATCCGGCACCCGTGGATGACCGCGCTCGCGGGCCGGCCGTCGGTCGGCCCGAACGGGCTCTACGCCACGGAGCGCGCGCTACGCGCGGTGGACGGTCTCGGGCTGGGTATCGACGAGATGGTCGTGCTCATCGAGGCACTCGAGGCGTACGTGCTGGGCTACGTGACCCGGGAACTGGCCGATCGCGCCGCCACCCGGCGCTCCGGCCGTGACTGGGACCAGTGGATGGCCGCGCACGCGAGGTACGGCCGGACGATCATCGACGGCGGCCGGTTTCCGTTGGTGGCGCGGGCTTGGCTGGACGCGCGGGAGCCGCATGCCAGGGATCGTCAGGAACGCGGGTTCCGGCACGGCCTGGAGCGGCTTCTGGACGGAATCGGCGCCCGCATCCGTGCGGCCAGGGGCTAGCGGTTTTGGCCGGTGGCCCGTTCGGGTCACCTTCATGCACGGGCGCGACTAGCGACCATTCTTGTCACCCTCCGTCGATACCCTATGACCCATCGAGACCGAGGAGGGGTTATGGAGCGTCCGGTAACACTGACCAGGATCGCCGGAACCTGCGAGGATGGCGAGGTCTGTCCGACCGTGTACCTGACCGACCGGAGGACGATCGCCGTGCAGGGCTACCTGCTGCCGGGCAAGGACGTCTCGGCGGGTGAGGCGATCGTCGAGATTCCGCTACCCCTGCTGCTGGAGGCGGCCCGTGTATCAGGTTGAGGGCACGCATGACGTCGGCGGAAACTGGCTGTCGGCGGACGAATACCGGGATCGTATGACCGAGTTCAAGTCCGTGTCGTTTCGTTTCCAGGCGCTCCAGGTCTACGGAGTTCCCTGGGAACAGGGGCCGTTCCGCGAGTTCATGCGGTCCGGGATCCGGCATGTCGATCCGGGAGATCCTCGGCTGGCGCGGCTGAAGGAGCGGCTCGAGGGCGGCAGGCGCGTGGAGCGGGTGCAGGTTGTCCGGCCGCCGGTCAGTGACTACCTTCGCTTCGCCTTCACGTTCTTCCACCACTCCGCGCTGGTGGGGGAGGACCTCCGGATTCTCGACTCTTCGAGAGTGGACACCGCGGATCTGCCGGACTACGACTTCGTGCTGCTCGACGGGAACGCCGTGATCAGGCTGCATTACTCACCCGAAGACGGGAGCGTTGTGGGACGGGAACTGCTCCCGGAAGCCGATCTCGAGGAGTATCGGTCCTACCGCGAATACTCGCGCCGGTGTTCCGTGCCATTCTTGGAGTACGAGGACGCGGCTTCGTACTGATGCTGGAGCCCAGTGACGCCGGACAGGAACGACGCAACCTGGCGGACGTTCTTCGGGAACTCCGGCTCGCCGCCGGGTTGTCTGGTGAAAGGCTCGCGGCCAAGACACATATGAGCCAATCGAAGATCTCCCGGATCGAGACCGGCAAGATCCTTCCTGCCGTCACCGACGTCGATCGGGTTCTGCGTGCGCTGGCGGTTCCGCCCGAGCAGGCGGAGCAACTGCTGAGGCTGGCGAGCGCCGCCAACGTCGATTTTATGAGCAGACGGCAGGTCCGGCGGATCGGGATCGACCACACTCAGCGCACGCTGAGGGCGTTGATCGAGCAGGCGACGACCGTCCGCTACTTCCTTCCAGCCAGCCTGCCCAGCTTCCTGCAGACCGAGTCCTATATCCGCAGCAATCTCGAGAATCCGCTCAAGAAGACGACCGCCGCTCAGCGTGAGATGCTCGTCGCCGTAAAGCTGGACCGGCGGAAGCTTGTCGAACGAAACGATACCGCGTTCGTTCTCGTCCTCACTGAGGATGCCATCCGGTTTCCCATGGTGAACCCTGCGCTGATGGTTGAGCAGATCGACGTGCTGATCGAGATGTCCCGGTTGCCGTCGGTGCGTCTCGGAATCATTCCCGCTGCGACACAGCTGCAAAAGTCGCCGCTGAACACCTTCGTCGTCTACGACGAGCGGCTGGTGACGATGGAAACGTTCGCGGGGACGATCGCGCTCCGGGATCCGTCCCATGTGGAGGATCATCGAGAACTGTTCGAGTACTTCGCCGACCATGCGGTGTTCGAGTGCGAGATGCGAGCCTTGCTGGCGGAGATAGCCGTCGAGTTCCGGGAGAAGTCCTGACTCGTTCGGAGTACTACAGCCGCAGGAATTCACGTCGGCACGCGGGTAACCGCGATCTGTGCTTGTCGACCCGAATTCTGCCTCCTGGCGTGAATCGCATGGAGATCAAGGAAATTCTGGAAGGTAGCCATGCGCGAGGCTGGCCGACGGTGCATGTGTCCGAGCGTGGAACGCTGATCTTCCAGGGCCCCGAGATTCGTTGTGCTGCCGGGTTGAAACTGGGGCTGGGGGAGCGAGCGGTCGAACTTCCGCCGAGCTCGTCAGGGAGGCGATTCGTGCCTTCGACAGCTGACGAAAGCGTCGCGTTCGAACCTCGCGTAGTCACGAGACAGTACACCTATCGCAACGGCAGGAATGACGTTGTCTACCTGACGCCGTATCCGGTCGAGGGGCCGGTATGTGTGCGGGACAACACCGGGACACGGGTGTGGATGTTCATGTACGCGCACTTCGTCTTCTGCTGGGCGGAGGACGCCTCGCGCGTGCACATCAGCCACGGCAGTCTTGCCGGGGCGAAGATGCCACTGTGGACGGATGTCGAGATCTCCGGCCGCTGGTCCGGGCAGGTGCTCGCCGGGTTCGCGCGTGCGTGGACGGCGGGGCACCTGGCCCGGTTCCATGGGCGTCGGCCCGAGGAGTAGAAGCGGGACAGATCAGGACTCCAGGGGCCGGACGGTGAGGATCTGCTCCGCGCGGCCGACCGGTCCCCGCTCGTCGTGCAGCACCGTGCTGGTGACGCCCTGGCCGTGACCGCCGAAGACGACACTGGTGTCGAGCCCGGTCCACCGGCCTTCGGGCAGGCGGTGCAGGTGGATCGACAGGTCGACGTTGGGGAACAGCCACTTGGTCGGCTCCTGCCGCACCGCGATGCCGTTGGCCGTGTCGACGAGCGCGACGTACGAGGCCGTCGGGCTCGGCTGCTCGCCCGCGACGAGGTCGATCGGGGTAGAGACCCAGGCGGTGGTCCGTCCCGGCTGGGGCGCGCCGGTCGTGCGGACGTCCAGTGACGCGATGTACCCGCCGGGCCACAGGTCGCTCATCGCCCAGGGAGCCAGCGACTCGGGCGGTGGCAGCGGCGCGGGTTCACCGCCGGCGACGATGCCGGTTTCCTGCGGGGCCAGAAGCCACACGCGCGCGCTGACCACGGGACGTCCCGCGATGACCACGGTGGCCTCGGTCAGTTCGATGGTGCGGCCCGGCCGGGGCGTGGACACGTGGATTTCGAACTCGTCGAGCGCGATACGGCCGAGGATGTCGAAGCCGATGCGGCTGATCAGCAGGCTGGGCCGCTGTTCACGGGCGCGGACGCGTTCGATCTCGTGGACGATCAGGCCGCCCAGCGGACTGAAGTGCTGCTCGTCGTCCCGCCAGGCCCCGCCCGCGTGGGCGGTGGGGGCGAAGCGGTGCGTGTCCAGCCGTTCGAAATAGCTGGGCTCGGGGTGGTGGGTCAACGGTGGATCTTTCCTCGCTTGTGACGGATGCGTCCTCAGCGTTTCACAGCGGCGAAACCGCTTACCCGGCGACGTCCCCGATCCAGCCGCGTACCAGCTCGACGAGTTCGTCCGCGGTACTCGCGACCGCGCTCTTCGGTGCGCCGTAAGGGAGTTCGCCGACCCCGACGAGCCGGGCGCGGAACCCGCCGCCGGCCTCGGTCCACAGCCGGATCACGAGGACGGCCGCTCGCTCGCTGTCGGCTGGTTCGTCCACCGGGCCTCCTCCGGACGGCATCGGCGGAGTGTGCCCGTCGTGATGTCACCGCCGCGTCACGCGGATAACGGATGGGCGACGCGCGCGGGTGGTGACGCCACGGTGACGCACCACCCGGAAGGTGAGCGGGCACAAGGGCCTTTGCGAAGACGGCCTTGCGAAGGGAGCCATGGCCATGCCCATCAGTCCTACCTTTCCGGGCGTCTACATCGACGAACTGCCGAGCGCGGTACGCACCATCATCGGGGTGCCGACGTCGGTCGCGGCGTTCATCGGCACCGCGCCACGGGGAGCCACCGACCGGCCCGTGCACATCACCAGCTGGGCCGACTACGAGGCCGAGTTCGGCGGGCTGGACAAGACCAGCGACATGAGCCACGCGGTCTACCAGTTCTATCTCAACGGCGGCAGCGAGGCGGAGATCGTCCGCATCGTCCGCGACCACAACACCGAGGACGAAGACAAGCAGAACCCCGCTCCGAAAAAAGCGGTCAAGGCCAAGGTCGAGCTGAAGAACAAGGCGGGCGACGCCAAGGTCACCCTGCACGCGGCCAGTGAAGGCCAGTGGGCCAAGGACAACCTCCGCGTCCGGGTCGACTACGACACCTTCGTCAAACCGGCCGAGGGCGGAACCCGGACCACCTACAACCTGACCATCCGGGACAAGACCACCGGGATCACCGAGCGCTACCTCAACGTCAACGTGGACCCGACCGATCCGGACGGCCTGGTCAAGGTCCTCGCGTCCTCGCGTCTCGTCAGCACGGTCGAAGAGGACATCGCAGGGCAGACCGTGCTGCCGAACGAACACGTTCCGGAAGGCAAGCTGGACGAGCAGAAGAAGCCGATCGGTCCCGCGGTCGGGGCCGACCCCTTCCGGGACGACACCAAGGGCAGCGCCGCCCTGGAGAAGGCCTGGTACACCGAGGCGGTCGAGGGCGCCGACGGCGACGCGCCCGGGGTGGACAACTACCTCGGCGGCAAGACCGGGGAACGGGACAAGAAGGGCCTGTACCAGCTGCTCAAGGCCGACATCGTCAACATCATCTGCCTGCCCGGCGACCTCGGCCAGGTCGGCAAGCCGATCAGCATCGTTCCCGACGCGGCGGCTTACGCGGTCAAGCACCGGTCGATGCTCCTGCTCGACCCGCCGACGAGCTGGGGGACGGTGGAGCAGGCCGCGACGGGCGCTCGCGCCGGGTTGCCGGTGACCGGTGACCTGGCCAAGAACGCGGCCGTCTACTTCCCGCGGATCAAGCTGGCCGATCCGAGCCAGAAGAACGCCATCCGCGAGTTCCCGCCGTGCGGCGTGATGGCCGGGGTCTGGGCCCGCACCGACGTCCAGCGCGGCGTGTGGAAGGCACCCGCGGGGACCGACGCGTCGCTCAACGGCGTCACGTCGCTGGCCGTGACGATGACCGACCCGGAGAACGGGCGGCTCAACCCGCTCGGCGTGAACTGCCTGCGGCAGCTGCCGGTGTTCGGCCACGTCGCCTGGGGCGCGCGCACCACCAAGGGCGCCGACCTCGCCGCGGACCAGTGGAAGTACCTGCCGGTCCGGCGGCTCGCGCTGTTCCTCGAAGAGAGTCTCTACCGCGGCACGCAGTGGGTCGTCTTCGAACCGAACGACGAACCGTTGTGGGCGTCGATCCGGCTCAACGTCGGGGCGTTCATGAACAACCTGTTCCGCCAGGGCGCTTTCCAGGGCCGCACCCCGCAGGAGGCGTACAAGGTCACCTGCGACAGCACGAACAATCCGCAGAACACGATCGATCAGGGCATCGTCAACATCCAGGTCGGTTTCGCGCCGCTCAAGCCCGCCGAGTTCGTGATCATCCACATCCAGCAACTCGCCGGCCAGATCCAGGTCTAGGGCCAGGGAGGAAAACAGTCATGGCCGACAGCAAGACGAAGCGGCGCGACCCGTACAAGAACTTCCGTTTCCGCGTGAAGTTCTCCGGGGGCACCGAGTACATCGCGGGCGTGAGCAAGGTGACCGGTTTCAAGCGCAGCACCGAGGTGGTCAAGCACCGCGACGGCGGCGCACCGGGCACCAGCGTCAAACTGCCGGGGCGCACCGAGTACGACGCGATCACGCTCGAACGCGGGGTGACCAACGACAAGGTGTTCGAGCAGTGGGCGAACCGGGTGTGGAGCTTCACGAACGCCTCGGGCGGGCTGGAGACCTCGCTCAAGGACTTCCGCCGCGACCTGCTCGTCGACGTGTTCAACGAGGCGGGGCAGAAGGTGCTGTCCTATCAGGTCTTCAACTGCTGGGTCTCGGAGTACCAGCCGGTGTCCGATTTGGACGCCAACGCGAACGCCGTCGCCATCCAGCATATCAAGCTGGAGAACGAGGGCTGGGTCCGTGAGGATCTGCCGGAACCGCCCGAAGTCGGCTTCGAAGACCCCGCCTGACCATGACGGCGCTCACCGAGGCCGGGCTGCTCGCGGTCTGGGAGGCCGGGCTGGGGAAGGGGCCGGTGCGGCGTGCGCTGGCGCTCGCCACGGCGGGTGGCGCGGATCCGGCCTCGGTCGCAGATCTGTCCGTCGGGCGGCGGGAGGAGTTCGTCCTCGCGCTCCGGGAAACCTGCTTCGGCACGGTGTTCCCGTGCGCGGTGGACTGCCCGGAATGCGCGGGCGAACTCGAACTCGAACTGACCGTGGACGACGTCCGCGCCGGGGAGCCCGAGTCCGCCACCACGGTTTCGGCGGACGGGTACGAGGTCGAGTTCCGGGCGGTCACCAGCCGGGACCTGCTGGCCGTGCCGTCGCGGGCGCCGGACGCGCGGCGGCGGCTCCTCGGGCGGTGCGTGATCACGGCGACCGCGTACGGGGAAACGAAAACGGGCGACGAGCTGCCGGACACCGTGCTCGACGCCCTGTCCGGCGCGCTGGCGGCCGGTGACCCGCAGGCCGACATCGCGCTGGAGCTGGACTGCGCGAGCTGCGGGCACGAGTGGCGCGCACCGTTCGACATCACGGCCTACCTGTGGGGAGAGATGGACACCTACGCCCGGCGGTTGCTCTACGACGTGCACGTCCTCGCCAGCGGGTACGGCTGGTCGGAACGCGAGGTGCTCGCGGTGAGCCCGGCCCGCCGCCGCTTCTACCTGGAACAGGTGACACCGTGACCGACTTCGCGAACCGCCTGCTCGGCCGTGCGGGCGGAGCCACCATCCGCCCGCTGCTGCCGACACTCTTCGAGCCGGTGACCGCGCGGGAACCGGAACCGCTCCCGCCGATGGGCGCGGTCAGCCCCGATCGTCCACATCGGACGGACGAGACGGAAACCGCGGCCCCCGCGCGACCTCAGGACGCGTCCCCGGCGGAGCCGTTGTCCCGCATGGCGACACCGGCGCCCGCCGCGGCACCACGCGAGCCGCGGGCGGTGCCCCCTCCGTCGCCCGTGGCCGGGCTTCCGATCACGTCGAGAGAGTCCACTGTGGATGAACACCTGGTCGTGCCGCCGGGCCGGGTGCCGGAAGCGCCCGTCGTGGCGGGGACGCGAACCGTCCCACGGGAGATGCCGATTCCCTTACGTCACAGCGGAACCCGGCCGGTTCCAGTGACCACACGGGAAATGGCCGAGCCGGTCTCGTATCCCGTCGTCGCGCCGGATCGGACCGTCGAGCCGCGACCGGACGAGCCTCCCGACGTCGCCCGAAACGCCGAACGGCCAACGGTCCCGGCGCGCCGGAGCAGAAAAGCCGCCCCGGTGGCACGGCAGGCGGAACCGGCCGCCGAACCCGTCGTGCACATCAGCATCGGCAGGGTCGAGGTCAAGGCCACCGCGGAGCCGGGGAAGAACGCGGCACCGCAACGGAAGGAAACCCCGAAACAGCCGGTGCTCGGGCTCGCCGAGTACCTGCGCGAACGGGCGGGAGGTGGTTCGCGATGAGCGACGCGCGAGCCATCGAGGCGGTCACCGAGACCCTGCAGATGATCATCCAGCGAGGGGTCAGCGAGGTCCGGTCCGGCGCACTGGTCCGGGTGCTGCCGCCACACGAGGTGGACACCGGTCAGCCGGAGCAGGTCAACCTGTATCTGTACCAGGTCGACGTGGCCGCCGGGCTGCGCAACGAGGATCCGCTGGACGTACTGCCGGGCGAGACGGCCGATCCGGCGCTCCCCCTGGTGCTGCACTACCTCCTGACGCCGTACGTACATGGCGGCGACGACCTCATCGCGCACCGCATGCTCGGCGGCGCGGTGCGCGCCGTGCACGAACATCCCGTGCTGAGCCGTGCCGACCTGCGGCATCTCCCGCACTACAGCGACGTCGACCAGCAGCTGGACCGTGTCCGGCTGACCTGGCAGCCATTGGAGGAGAAGGACATCTTCTCGCTGTGGTCGGCCTTCCAGACGCCCTACCGGCTTTCGGCCGCGTTCGAGGCGCGGGTCGTGCTGATCGATTCCCGGCGGCAGCGCCGGACCCCGGTGCCGGTGCTCGCCCGAGGCAGGAACGACACCGGCCCGGTCGCCGACGGCAGCGTCGCCTCGCCGTTCCCGGAGCTGATCACCGCCGTTCCCGCGCACGCTCAGCCGTCCGCGAAGCCCGGCGAAACCATTACCCTGCAAGGGAAGAACCTCACCGCCGACACCGTGGAAGTCGTGCTCCGGCATCCGCTGGTGCCCGAGCCGGTCGCCGTCGACGTCGGCGCCAGGACCGCCACCGAAGTCCACTTCGGACTCACGCGCCCCGGTAGTGACTACCCGGCGGGGTTATGGTCGGTCGCGCTCCGGCTCACCTCGGGCACCGGGACCGACCGGAGCACCACCGTCACCAACGACGTCCCGCTCGCGATCGCGCCCACGGTGACGGCCGGTTTCGGGGGCACGGTGAACGGCGGCCCGAAGCACACGTTCGACCTCGACGTCACGTGTACGCCCGTGCCGTTGCCGGGACAGCCGGTTTTCCTGCTGCTCGGCTCCCACACCGCTGCGCCGGTCGTGGACGCCCAGAACCCGAGGCCGCTCGACAGCCCGCGCTTCCGCTTCACCGGTGTGGAGCCGGGCCGCTATCCGGCGCGGCTGCGTGTCGGCGGGGTCGACAGCCAGCTGGTCAACCGGTCGGGGGAGCGGCCGGTGTTCGACGGTACGCAGGTGGTGACTGTGACATGACGAGTACCGACTGGGAAGCGGCCAACGCGTGGTTCCTGTCCGCGTCGCTCACCTGGCTGCGCCTGCTGCTGATCCAGCACAGCGAGCCGCAGCAGGGCGAAACCACACCGGACGTCGTCGCGCCGAAGGAACCGCCACGCAGACGCCTTTTCGGCCGCCACGACGAACCGGCTCCCGCACTCCCGGCCCCTGCCACGCCGCGGGAACGGGTCACTGCGGATCAGCTCGCCGCCGCGGCCGACGCCGTCCGGCAGGCCGAGGCGTCGAACCCGCCGCCCGCGCTCGTCGCACTGGCCGAACGGCTGGAGCTGACCCGTTTCGAGCGCGACACCCTGTTGCTGTGTGCCGCGGTCGAACTCGACCCGCCGATCGCCGCGCTGTGTGCCGCGGCGCAAGGAAACCCGGCGATGACCTACCCGACGTTCGGGCTGGCGATGAGCCTGTTGCCCGGCGCCGCGTGGGAAGTCGTGTCGCCGCACCGCGGGCTGCGTTACTGGCGGCTGATCGAGCTCACCGGCCGCACGGCGCAGGGCGTGGTTGGCAGCCCGCTGCGGGTGGACGAGCGGATCGTCAACTATCTCAAGGGATTGAACCATCTCGACGACCGGCTGGCGCCGCTGGTCTCGCGGCTCGACCCGGCGGTGGGAACCGCGCTGCCGCCGTCGCAGCAGGCGGTCGTCGACGAGATCGGCAGGCACTGGCACGCCGCGGGGCCGAGACCGGTCGTCCAGCTCGCCGGCGCGGACGAGCAGGGCAAGCGGCTCGTCGCGGCGCACGCCGCGCTGAGCCGCGGCATGATCGTCCAGCGGCTCTCCGCGACCCTGCTGCCCACCGCGCCCACCGAACTCGACGAGCTCGCGCGCCTGTGGCAGCGGGAAGCCCAGTTGCTGCCGCTCGCACTGTATCTCGACGTCGAAGACGGCGGGGCCGTCGACGATGCCGGCCAGACCCACGCGTCGGTGACGCGGTTCCTCGGCCGGATCAGCTGTCCCACGGTTTTCGCGGCCAGGGAGAGCTGGTCGGAGCTGGGCAGGCAGTCGCTCGTGCTGGACGTCGAGCCGCCGACGCCGGCCGAGCGGGTGGTGGCCTGGCGGTCCGTACTGGGGCCGTCCGCGTCGCAGGCGGAGATCGACTCGCTCGCCGCACAGTTCGCCCTTGAAGTGCCCGCGATCCTCGACGTCGCGGCCGTCTCCGGCGGAGACGCCGCCGAGGCGTGGCGGGTGTGCCGGGCGCGTACGCGGCCGAGAATGGACTCGCTCGCCCAGCGGCTGGAGCCGAAGGTCGGCTGGGAGGACATCGTGCTGCCGCCGGACGGCCTGGCCCTGCTGCGGCGGATCGCCGAGCAGGTCCCGCAGCGCGCCAAGGTGTACGACGCCTGGGGGTTCGGCGACCGGATCACCCGGGGGCTCGGGGTCAGCGTGCTGTTCGCCGGGCCGAGCGGGGTCGGCAAGACGATGGCCGCCGAGGTGCTCGCCCGGCAGCTCCGGCTGGACCTGTACCGGATCGACCTGTCCGCGGTGGTGAGCAAGTACATCGGCGAGACCGAGAAGAACCTGCGCAGGCTGTTCGACGCGGCGGAGGGCGGCGGCGCGATCCTGCTCTTCGACGAGGCCGACGCGTTGTTCGGCAAGCGGACCGAGGTCAAGGACTCCCACGACCGCTACGCCAACATCGAGATCAACTTCCTGTTGCAGCGCATGGAGGCCTACTGCGGTCTCGCGATACTGGCCACGAACATGCGCGGCGCGCTGGACGGCGCGTTCCTGCGGCGGCTGCGGTTCATCGTCGACTTCTCCTTCCCGGGAACGGCGGAGCGCAAGGAGATCTGGCTGCGGGCCTTCCCGGAGAAGGCACCGCGCGAGGATCTCGACTTCGACCGGCTCGCGCAGCTGCAGACCTCGGGCGGGATGACCCGCAACATCGCGCTCAACGCCGCTTTCCTCGCCGCGGCAAGGGGTTCCGGCATCACCATGCCGATCGTGCTGGACGCGGCACGCGCCGAGTTCGAGAAGCTCGAACTGCCGACGCGCGCCCGGGATTTCGCATGGGAGGCGACATCGTGAAGATCCACCTGCGCATCGACCGCGTCGTGCTCGACGGCGTCGGATCGCCGTCCGACGCGCGCGCGATCCGTGAGGCGTTGCAAGCGGAACTGGCCCGGCTGGTCGCGACGGCGCCGTCCTCGACGTGGTCCGGGTCGCGGGGACAGCGACGGGTCAGCGCTCCCGAGGTACGGTCCGGCTCGCCGTCCGCGCTGGGCAAGGACATCGCCGGATCGGTGTACCGGGCGGTCGGCCACGGCTCCGGCGGAGGTGGACGGTGAGAGCACACGCCGAGACGAAGGCGGGGACCGGACAACCGGCTCGGTTCTCCGCCCGGAGATTCCCCGTCGAAGAACTCGACGACGCGCACGGGGAGCCGTTGCGCGCCGACGTGCGGGCCGTGATGGAACGACGCTTCGGCACGGATTTCAGCGGCGTCCGAGTGCACGCCGACGAGACGGTGCGCAGCCGTGAACTATCCGCGCGCGCCTTCACCGTCGGGCAGGACATCGTTTTCGCTCCGGGCAGGTTCGCGCCGCACACTCCGGCGGGTGAGCGGCTACTCGCCCACGAACTCGCGCACGTCGTGCAGCAGCGCCACGTGTCGTCCGGTGGTGCGCTCCACGGTGGCACAGCACACGAACCGGCCGAACAGCAGGCGCAGGCGGCGGCCCGTGCGGTCGGCTCCGGTGGCCCCATGCCGGTGCTGTCCGCGATGCCGGCGGGTGTCCACTGCGCACCGGAGAACGGTGACCCGGCAGGCACGGCAACTGTCCATTCCGAACTGTCCTGGTTGGACAGTGCGGCGCTGAACACGGTCGCCTCGAGCCTGATCGGGGAGAACGCCTGGCCGTTCGGCCGCGAATTCTTCCGGGGCTTCGCCGGGACACTGCTCGACCAGCCACCGGAGCGGCTCGCCGCGATCCGGGCCCGCTTCGACGAACTGGCCAGCCCGATCAGCCATTTCGAGGACAAGTGGCAGTACGCCCGCGGCTACGGGATCGGGATCGCCGAAGGTCTCTGGAACTCCCTGAAGGGCACGGTCGAGGGAATCGTCTTCCTGGTCGCGCTGCCCTACAGGATCGACCGCTACCTCGCGGAGAACCTGCCGAAGCTGGCGATGACCTACGGGCCGAGGCTCCTCAGGCTTGCTGGGGAGGGTGACGTGCTCGGGCAGCGGCTGCGGAGCGTCGGTGCGGCGCTCGCGGCTGACCCGGCGGCCTCGCTGCGGGCGCTGAGCGAGCTGTTCGACGGGCTCCTCCAAGCGGGCCTCGCCCAGGCTCGCTCGCTGGGCAGCCGCGCGGCCGGGGAATCGCTGGGCTTCCTCGAACAGCCGTGGCCGCAGCTCGGCCGTAACGTCGGCAATGTCGCCGGGACGGTTCTGTTCGAGGCGTTGATGTTCGCGGCGACCGATGCCATCGGCAACGCGGTCAAGGGCATTGGCGTACTGGCGGGCAAACTCGGCGCACGCGTGGCCGGCGCCGTCGAACGGGCGAGTGTGCTCCGCGCGCTCGCGCCCCGGCTGGCCGAAGTCGCGGAAGCCGTCGCGGGCGCGGCCGGACGGCTGCGTGCCGGGCCGCTCGCCGATGTGCTCCGGGATCTGGTCTCGTGGCTGCGCCGGATGAGCACGCCGCTGGAAGAGGCGGCACTCACTGCCGAGGCGGAGGCCGCGGCAGCGCCGGTCGTGGGCGCGGTGCCTGCGGAACTGAGTGCTGTGGAAGCGGCCAACGACAACGCGATCGCCGAGCTCGCCGCGACCGGAACCGAAGGCCCGGTCGGGGGACTGCGCGGTCCTCGCACCACCGCCTCGGCCACCGGAGGCGGTCCCGGTGCCCCACCGAAGGTGACGAGGCTGCCGCCGGGGCCCGAACCACGAGGACAGGTCACCGCACGTCCCAAGGGAGGGTTTTCCGTGGCGGAACGGGACGTCGTCGGACAGCATGGTATGCACGTCGCAGGTCAGTACGTGGACTTCCACGAGCATCATCTGCTGCCGAAGGCGAAGAACTTTCGGGCCTGGTTCGCCAAACCGCCCCGGAACCTCGACGTCGACGACTTCGTGGTCCGGCTGGACGTAGCTACACACGAAGCCACCCATATGGCTGGGTGGAGCGACAGATGGTTCGCATTCATGACCGCGAAGCCGAACGCGACGGTCGCCGAAGTCCTTGCCTTCAAGAACGGTTTGAAGCTCGATTACAAGATCGCCGATCTCCCCGAATTCCGCTACACCAAGGCGCCGGCGGCGAAGCCGTGAACGGAGAACGACCATGACGACGTTTCCCGAAGCGGGCAGGCCGGTGCGGGGCGGGTTCGTGCTGCTGAACCCGGAAGACGGCACGCCGATGAACACGATCCCGTTCCAGTTCAACCCGGACACGCTGACCAGGACGCTGCAGCCGCAGGGGATCGGGAGCGAGCCGGGGGACCGGCTGGAAGCGTTGCGGCTCAAGGGACCGCCGCACGAGACGTACAAGTTCGACGCCGAGTTCGACGCCACCGAGCACCCGGAGTCCTATCCCGACGGGCTGCTGCCGGTGCTGTCCGCGCTGGAGCTGACGATCTACCCGACCAGCGTTCAACTGTCCAATGAGGACGATCTGGCCGGTAAGGGACAACTGGAGATCGCGCCCGTCGAGGCGCCGCTGCTGGTGCTGGTGCTCGGCCCCCACCGTCTCGTGCCGGTGCGGATCACCGACTTCAGCGTCACCGAGGAGGCGTTCGACACCGCGCTCAGCCCGATCAGGGCGAAGGTGAGCGTCGGCGTGCGGGTGCTGACCGTGGACGACCTCGGGTATGTCCACAAAGGAGGACGGCTCTACCTCGGTTACCAGGGCCAGAAGGAAACTCTCGCGAAGAAGGCCCAGCGGCCCATCGCCGACGTCGGCCTCACCACGATCTAGGAGACCGTCATGCTCGCCACCACCAGCCGGTACCAGGGGATCCCGACCGCCGTCCACGAAACCGCGGACGGCCGCAAGATCGTGTACCTGCGCCGTCGTATCCTCCCGCACCCCGAGGACCTCGCCCAGATCGGCGAGCACACGGTGAAACCGGGGGAGCGGCTGGACAACGTCGCCGCCAAGGAACTCGGCGACGCCGAACGGTTCTGGCAGGTCGCCGACGCCAACCGCGCGATGGACCCGGCCGCGCTGACCGTCGACCCCGGACGGAAGCTGCGGATCACCCTGGCGCCCGGCACCCCGGGCGGCAGCTTCCCGCTGGCGGTGCCCGGCAATGGCTGAGAACATGCGGCTGCTCCTGCTGATCGGCGGGATCCTGCCGGAGCGGGCGCCGCACGAGGTGATCGAGGCGCTGCAGTCGGTCTCGGTGCACACCGGTACCGGGGAACAGGGCGGGTTCCAGCTGAGCTTCGCAGTGAGCAAACGATCGGCGCTCACCACGACGCTGCTGCCGATGGGCTATTTCGACCCCGGCCGCCGCGTGGTGATCGCCACGATCATCCGGGGTGAGCAGACCGTGGTGATGGACGGGATCATCACCCGCCAGGAGGTCGGGCCCAGTGACACCCCCGGCGCTTCGACGCTGACGGTCACCGGGCTGGACATGACCGCGGTATTCGACATGGTCCATGTCGAGTTCATCTGGCCGGAACTGCCGTACTTCGCCCAGGTCGAGCTGATCTGCCTCAAACACGCCATGTACGGGATCGCGCCGATCGCCGTCCCGTCGGTGTTCAACCCGGTCGAACCGGCCGTGCGCCGGAACGGCGTCCAGAGCGACACCGACCTCGAGTACATCAAGTATCTGGCGACGCGGGCCGGGCACGTGTTCTTCATCGAACCCGGGCCGGAGATCGGGACGAACATCGCCTACTGGGGCCCGGAGGCCCGGTTCGGGCTCATGCAGCCCGCGCTGTCGGTGAACATGGGGGCGGCGTCCAACACCGAATCGATGTCGTTCGCCTTCGACGGGCTGTCCGCCACCCAGTACTCGATCATCGAGGTGGAACCGCACACCGGCATCGGGTTCCCGATCCCGATCCCGGACGTCAGCCTGTTGCGCCCGCCGCTGGCCGCGCGGCCGGCACTCAAGCTGAAGCACCAGAAGATCGATTTCGGCGCCAACAAGAGCCTGCCCGAAGGCCTGCTGTACGGACTCGCGCACTCCGCGAAGTCGCTGGACGCGATCAGCGGCCAGGGCAAGCTCGACGTCCTGCGGTACGGGCATGTGCTCAAGGCGCGGCGGCTCGTCGGCGTGCGCGGCGTCGGAGCCGCTTACGACGGACTGTATTTCGTCACCAAGGTGACGCACGAGATCAAACGCGGCGAGTACAAGCAGAGCTTCTCGCTGAGCAGGGACGGGCTGCTGCCCTTACTGGAAGAGGTGAGCGTATGAGCGACGCTTGCGAGCGAATCGAGGATGTCATGCGCCAAAAGGGATTGAACACTGTGTCGCGGAGCGAGGCGATCGCATGAGTGAGGTCGGCAAGTTCGTCGGGAAGTTCCGCGGCTCCGTGGTGTCCAATGTGGATCCACTGCAGGAGGGCAGGCTGCTGGTCAAGGTGGACGACGTGCTGGGTGCGATCCCGGCGTTCTGGGCGAGGGCGGCGACTCCGCTGGCGGGCACGGCCAGTGGCATGTTCGTCACGCCGCAGCCGAACGCCAAGGTGTGGGTCGAGTTCGAGCAGGGTGATCCCGAACGGCCGATCTGGACCGGGTTCCTGCGCGGCGGGCCCGAGGACATGCCGGCGGAGGCACTGGCGATGACGCCCGGCGTGCCCGCGGTGGTCCTGGCGACCTCGCCGCAGAACGCGATCTCGCTCAGCGACACCCCGGGGCCCGCGCCCGGCGGCATCCTGATCCGGCACGGCGCCGCGTTCATCGCGATCAACGACACCGGAATCCAGATCTCGAACGGCCAGGGCGCGACGATCACCCTCGGCCCCGGACCGCTCGTCAACGTCAACCTCGGCGCGTTGACCGTGCTGAGCTGAGGGGGGCCGTGATGCCTGGTTTCATTCTGCACCAGGGTGCGGTGCTGACCTGCCCGCACGGCGGAAAGGTGACCGTGGTGCCCGTTTCGCCGCCCCGCGTGCAGGTCACCGGGCTGCCGGTGCAGGCCGCCGCCGACCAGCTGACCGTCACCGGCTGCTCGGTGCCGATCTGCGCCACCGTGCTATGGCAGAACCTTTCGGCACGGGTCATGGTGAACGGCCAGCCGATCGCGTTGCAGGCCCCGCCGGGGCCGGGCAAGGGCGACGGCTCCTGCCTGCCACCCGCTGTGCCGCCGCTCGTGCTCACCATCCAGCCCCGCGTGATTGCGACGTGACCACCATGAACACTCCACTGTGGATAGACTTCCCGCTGCACTTCGACGCGCGCGGGCGCACCGCCGAGACGTCCTACGCCGATCATGTCCTCGACATGATCAAGCAGGTCCTGTTCACCACGCCGGGGGAGCGGGTGAACCGGCAGGACTTCGGCTGCGGGCTGCTCGACCTGGTCTTCGAGCCGAACAGCGTGGAACTCGCGGCGACCCTGCAGGCCACCACCGCCGGGGCGCTGCAGCGCTGGCTCGGTGACGTGATCACCGTGCAGCGGCTGGAGGTCACCGCCGAGGAATCGACCTTGCGGGTCGACCTGAGCTACGTGCTGGCCGAGACCGGTGAAGAACGCACCGAGGTCATCGAAGGGGGAATCCGATGACGTGCACCGAAGATCGTCGCATCACGAAAGTACGCCACGACGGGTACAACGGCATCGACACGATCAACGCCGACCAGGACCAGCTCACGGTGATCTTCTTCGGCAAGGCTCCCGAGGAGCTGAAGCCGGAGAACTTCCGGATCGAGGGCGGTCGCCGCGTCACCGGGATCCGGGTGACGAACGTGAAGATCTGCGCCGAGGACGATCCTGAGCTCGAGGACCGGGTGATCCTCACGGTCGACCGGCCGGGGGACCTGTCGGAGTATCGGCTCCGCGTCGTCGAATCCGACGGCTGCGGACAGCCGGGAACCGAGCCCTACCCCGGATTCGACCCTCGGTACGCCTGCCTCGGCTTCACCTTCGCCCGGTGCGACGACATCGACTGTGGACGGTCCTGCGACTGTCCACAGAAGACGTACGACGAGCCGGAGATCGACTACCTCGCGAAGGACTACGCGAGCTTCCGGCAGCTGCTGCTCGACCGCCTGACGCTGACCACGCCCCGCTGGACCGAGCGGCACGCCGCCGACATCGGCGTCACGCTCGTCGAACTGCTCGCCTACGAGGGTGATCGGCTCAGTTATCTCCAGGACGCCGTCGCCACCGAGGCCTATCTCGACACCGCTCGCGAGCGCGTCTCGATCCGCAGGCACACCAGGCTGGTCGACTACCCGATGCACGACGGCTGTGCCGCGCGGACGTGGGTCTGTGTCGACACCACTGAAGACGTCAAGGTGAAGACCGGGGATTTCCGGTTCGTCACGCTGCCCGACGGCGTGCTTCCCGGCCGTCCCGCACTGTCCGAAAAGGACATGGAGCAGCGGGGAATCCCGCCGCACGAGGTGTTCGAGCCGGTCGGCTCCGGCGAGGTCGTCTTCCGTCCCCTGCACTACGAGATCGACCTGTGGACGTGGGGCGACATCGGCTGCTGCCTGCCCGAAGGTGCCACGTCCGCGACGCTGGTGGACAGCGCACCCGGCAGCGAAGACCGCATCCTGTGTCTCGCACCGGGTGACGTGCTCGTGTTCGAGGAGATCGCCGGGGCGAAAACCGGCAACCCCGCCGACGCCGACCACACGCACTGCCAGGCCGTGCGCCTGACGTCGGTGTGCCGAACCCGCGACGAGCTGTACTGCAAGCCGCTGCTGGAGGTCGAGTGGGCGATCGAGGACGCATTGACGTTTCCCTTGTGCATCAACGCCAAGGGCGGCCCGAAGTGCGCCGACATCAAGGTCGGCGTGGCGCGCGGCAACGCCGTCCTCGTCGAGCACGGGAAGCGGTTCGCCGAGACTCTCGACCCGGTCGAAGGACCGCCGGCCGGTGAACCCGGCTGCCCCGATCCGGTGTGCTTCGGCTGTCCCGGCGATCCCGGCCCGGTGGCCCGGCCGGCCTATCCGCCGCTGACCCCGAAGTTCGCCCCGGCACTGGGCGAGAAGCCGGTGACGCAGAGCGTTCCGTTCCCGGCCCCGGCGGACGTCGGCCACGCGCAGGCCCGGCGGCTGGCCGGGGTGCCGGACCGGGCACGGGACCGGCTGCGCGAGATCCTGCGCGACCTGCCCCACCACGGCGGTCCGTCCACAAAGGACGTCGAGTACCTGACGACGCTGTTCGGCGCCGCGGTCCTGCACAAGCTGGACCTGACCGAACACCCTCGCCGGGCGCTGCGCACGCTGCTCGCCCGATTCGGCGAACTGCTGGCGCGTAAGCTCGAACGGCTGGACGAGCTGATCCGCCGGGCCCATTCCGGGCACGTCCTCGGGGCGGAGGACATCGGCTGGGAGATCGGCCAGTCCTGGGGCCAGGACGAGGGCGAAAAGCTCGACCCCGCACGCCAGGCCTTCCACGGTCCCGCGATTCACGCCACCCGCACCGATCCGCGTGCCGCACTCCCGGCGATCCGGTTGACCGGCAAGACCGGCGACGTCTGGTCGCCCCGCCGGGACCTGCTCGACAGCGGGCCCGCGGACCGGCACTTCGTCGGTGAGACCGACGACGACACCGTCATGACGCTGCGCTTCGGGGACGGCCGCAACGGCGCGATTCCGGCGCCCGGAACCGTATTCGACGCGCACTACCGCGTCGGCAACGGCGTCGCGGGCAACGTCGGGCGTGGTGTGCTCAGCCGCATCGTGTTCGGCGAGCTCCACCAGGGCGGAATCCGATTGGTCCGCAATCCGCTGCCCGCGACCGGCGGCACCGAACCCGAACCGGTCGCCGAGGTGCGGCAGCGCGCGCCGCTGGAGGTCCGGCACCGGCTGCTGCGGGCGATCACCGCCGACGACTACGCGCGGCTGGCCGAGACGGTGCCGGGCATCCAGCGTGCCGCCGGGGATCTGCGCTGGACCGGTAGCTGGTACGAGGCACAGGTCGCGATCGACCCGCTGGGCGCCGAGGTGGCCCCGGACCGGCTGCTCGATCAGGTGCGCGGCGCGCTGCGCCCGTACCGGCGGATCGGCCACGACCTGTCCGTCGCCACGGCCACGCTGGTTCCGATCCACCTCGGGCTGTGCGTGGAGGTCCGGCCGGACTTCATCGCCGGGCACGTCCGCGCCGCCGTGCTGCGCGCGCTCGTCCCGGCACCGGGCGTGCCCGCGCGTCCGGCACCACTGTTCCACCCGGACAACCTCACCTTCGGCACCCCGGTGCGGGTGAGCCGGGTGGTCGCGGCGGCCGCCGCGGTGCCGGGCGTGCGCAGTGTGCGGGTCACCCGGCTGCACCGGCTCTTCGGGATGCCCGGTGACGCGCTCGAACGCGGGTTGCTCGCCATCCGGCCGCTGGAAGTGGCCCAACTCGACAACGACCGCTCCCGGCCGGAAAACGGCCGTATCGACCTGGAAGTGAGGGGTGGGCGATGAGCTGCGACTGCCAGAACGACTGCGGCGGCTGCTGCGCCGGTGTCGAAGCCGTGACCCCGGTACCGTCGTACAACCGGCCGGGACTGCCCGCGCTGTCCTACCGGGCAGGCACGCACGGCCGGTTCCGCGAGTCCATGCTGGCCCGGCTGTCGAGCAGGCGGGCGCTGGACGGCCTCGGCACGCGGGATCCCGACGATCCGGCCATCGCGCTGCTGGACTGCTGGGCGCTCGTCGGCGACGTGCTCACCTTCTACACCGAGCGCGTCGCGAACGAGGGCTACCTGCGGACCGCGACCGAACAGGAATCGCTGGACCGGCTGGGCAGGCTCGTCGGCTACACACCGCGTCCCGCGCTGGGATCGACCACCTACCTCGCCTACACCCTCGACGAGGGCAAGCAGGCGGTGCTCCCGGCGGGCTCCGCCGCGAAGAGCGTGGCCGAACAGGGCGGGCTGCCGCAGACCTTCGAGACCACCGAGGAACTCGTCGCGCGCGGGGAATGGAACGCGCTCGCCGTGCGCCGCACCGATCCGCCGGACATCGTGTTCGTCTCGTCGCCGACGTCCTCGGACGTGCCGGGCGATGTCACCAAGATCCCCGCTCTGACCGTGGCCGGGACCAAGGCACCGCTCAAGGGCGGGGACCGGCTGCTGTTCCTGTTCGGCCAGGACAAGGCCACCGGGGCCGAGGGCATCGACACCGCGGTGCGGGTGGTGAAGGAGTCCAAACCGGACTTCACCGCGGACAAGACCGCGATCACGCTCGTCACCGCGGACGCGTCCAGCCCGTTCGTCACCGCGGTCACCGCGCTCAAAGCGGTGATCCGCAAGGCCGAGGGCCGCGACATCGTCAAGAACGACCCCGACGCGAAGGATGTCGACAAGTCGTTGCTGGCACCGTTGCTCAAGTTCCTCGAACCGCCGGACCCGGCCACCCCGGCGAGGACCCCGGCGGACGTGCTCGATGGCACGTTCGATTCCTCCGACGTGCCGTCCTATTTGGACGCACTGCGGGAGCGGCGTGCGTTCGCCGAACTGCGGGAGGGCTGTGGTGTCCGGAAGTGGTTCCGGGACGACATCGAAGCCGTCCTGACCGCAGGGGACGCGCTGGTGGCGCTGGCCATCCAGCTCACCCGCCGCACCCCGGACGAACTCACCCGGCTGCGGCGGCTGGCCCGCGACGCCGTCTGCCCGCCGTGTCACTGTGGGGGAAAGGCCGAGGGGACCGCGAACGGCGGATGTTGCTGCGGAGACAACGAGAACGAGGACTGCGACCGGGCCGCCGCGCTCGTCGCGCTCACCTCGATGTTGCCCGCCCTGCGCAAAGCGCCGTCGCGCCCGCCGCGGAAGTCCCGTGATCTCGAAGTCGCGGTGGCGGACCAGTTCCGCGCCGATGCGGACGTCCACCCGAAGCTACTGATCGCCGCGTCACCCCGGCTCGGCCCGAACCTGCATCGCGCGTGGGCGAACGAAGTCCTCACCGCGCCGCTCGCGGTGTCGGACGTGCAGGTGCTGCGCGTCAAGGCCGTCACGGCCAAGGTCGAGACGGGCGTGCTCACCCTGGACGCGGTGTACGAGGGGATCCTCCCAGGCAGCCGGATCGTCCTCGAGACCGACAGCGGGCAACCGCTGGTCGCGCTGGTGACGGAAAGCAGGCAGAGCGTCTTCGAAAAGCAGGTCGCGGCACCGACGCCGACCAACCCGAAGAACACCGTGCCCGTGCAGATCCCGGTCACCGTGCTCAAGATCACCGGGGCGACCGTCGATGCCAGCAAGAGCTACGTCGTGTGGGCGAAGGGAGAGCCGCTGACGCCGCTCGGCGAGGTCATCACCGATCCGGTCGGCGGGCACGAAATCCCGCTGGAACGGATGTACGAGGGCCTCGTTCCCGGACGCTGGCTCGTCGTCTCCGGCGAACGAGCCGACGTACCGCACACCAGCGGTGTCAAGGCGAGCGAACTCGCGATGCTCGCCGGGATCCGGCAATCCGCCGACCCGGAGAAGCGTGGCAGCTCGGCGCGGTCCGTGCTCTTCCTCGCCAACGACCTCGCCTACACCTACAAACGCGACACCGTCACGCTGTCCGCCAACGTCGTCGCCGCCACGCAGGGGGAGAGCCGCACCGAACGGCTCGGCAGCGGGAACTCCGGCCAGGCCGGGCAGACTTTCCGGCTGGCGCAGGTCAGCGAGCGCGCGCCGCTGACCTTCTCGCCGTCGGACAATCCGCTCGGGGCGGAGGATTCGCTGACCGTGCGGGTCGGCGGAGTCGCCTGGCACGACGTCGACAGCCTGATCTTCTCGGGACCGACCGCGCACGACCACACCCTGCGGATCGGCACCGACAAGACGGCGTCGGTCTCCTTCGGCGACGGCGTGCACGGCGCCCGGCTGCCGTCCGGCACCGAGAACGTCACCGCCGAATACCGCACCGGCGCGGGCAGCGCGGGCAACGTCGCGGCGGGCAAGATCACCCAGCCCGCCACGCAGCCCGCCGGTGTCACCGCGGTGACGAACCCGGTGCCCGCCACGGGCGGCGCGGACGGTGACGGCCCGGCCGACGCCCGGATCACCACCCCGTTGCGGATGCTCGCGCTCGACCGGCTCGTTTCGGTGCGGGACTACTCCGACTTCACCCGGGCGCGGGCGGGGATCGGCAAGGCCGACGCGCGCAAGCTGAACGACGGGCGGCGGGAACTCGTGCACGTGACCATCGCCGGGATCGGCGACGTGCCGATCGACCCGTCCTCGGGGCTGTTCGGCTCGCTGGAGGCGGCGCTCGCGCGGTTCGGCGACCTCGGGGTACCGGTCGAGGTCGCGGTGCGGGACCAGGTGCTGATCGTGCTGCGCGCCGGGATCAAGGTGCTCCCGGACTATTCCTGGGATCTCGTGCAGCCTGCCGTGCTCGCGGCGGTGCGGGCCGAACTCGGTTTCGCCGCACGGGAACTGGGCCAGTCCGCCTACCTGTCCGACGTCGTCTCGGTGATCCAGGCGGTGTCCGGAGTGGACTATGTGGACGTCGATCTGTTCCACGGCATCCAGGGCGACGTCAGCCCGCTGGAGCTCGCGACGATCGTGCGGAAGCTGAACGTCGTCGACACCGCGATCGCGGCCCTGCCCGCCCGGTACGACGAGGTCGTGCTGGACTCCAAAAAGGACGGTCGGTTCGGCAGCCTCACCCACGTCGCACAGCAGCACGGCCTGACCGTCGACGAGCTGGTCGCGCTCAACCCCGGGCTGACCGGCCCCGATCTGTCCCGTGTGCGCAACCTGACCGTGTTCCGCGGGATCCGCCCCGCGCAGCTCGCCGTGCTCCCGGCCGGGGTGCCGGAAGCCCTTACCCTGCGGAGGATCCCGTGACCCGCGAACCCGACCGGCTCTACGAGCTGCTGCCCCGCTACGACCGGATCCGGGACCTCGAACAGGGCGGCCCGCTTCAGGCGCTGCTCGGGGTCGTCACCGAACAGGCCGACATCATCGACGCCGACCTTCGGCAGCTCTACGCCGACTGGTTCATCGAGACCTGCCAGGACTGGGTCACGCCCTACCTCGGTGACCTCGTCGGCTACCGGATGCTGCCCGGCGCGGACGAGGCGCTCACCTCGGACAGCGAGGCGGGCCGCCGGCTGCTGGCCGCGATCGCGTCGCGCCGGGACGTCGCGCACACCGTCCGCAACCGGCGTCGCAAGGGCACTTTGGCGTTGCTCGAAGCCCTCGCCGCCGACGTCGCGGGCTGGCCCGCCCGGGCCGTCGAATTCCGCAGGCTGCTCGGTGTCACCCAGTCGGTCCGGCTGCACGGCCGGGATCCGAGGGCGGACCGGCGGCGGTTGCACCGGGGCAGGCTCACCGATCTCCACGACGTCGACGCCTTGGACCGCATCGACGGGCCGTTCGACTCGCTCGCGCACACCGCCGACGTCCGGCGGATCACCAGTGAGCGTTCGCCGGGGCGGTTCGACATTCCCGAAGCAGGGCTGTACCTCTGGCGGATCCGGCCGTACTCGGTCACGAAAAGCCCGGCCTACTGCGAGGATCGCGCTCGCACGCATTTCACGTTCAGCATCCTCGGAAACGACACACCGCTGATCGCGAAACCGCCCGAAGGCGGGCCGGACGTCTCACCGGCCGAGGTCGCGGGGGAGACCGACGTGCCCGTGTTCATTCGCCGCCGTGCGTTCGCCGAGCGCACCGCGAACTACTACGGCCCGGGCAAGAGCCTGTGCGTGTACCGGGACGGCGGTAAGGCGGTGCCACTGGACGAGATCGTCCCGGCGGACCTGTCCGGCTGGCGATATCGGCCGAAGCGCGGACAGGTCGCCGTCGATCCGGTGCTCGGCCGGATCGCGTTCCCCGCGCGGACCGCGCCGGACACCGGAGTCTGGGTTTCCTATCACTACGGCCTTTCCGACGACCTGGGCGGTGGCGAATACCCGCGTCCGATCGGTCCCGATCCCCGGAAGCCGTACCAGGTCGGGCCGGGCGACCGGATCATGGACGCGGTCAAGCGCTGGCGGGAGGAAAAGGCCACCGATCCCGCCAAACAGGAGGCGGTGATCGAGCTGACCGGCTCTGTCGCGTATTCGGAACAGATCGAGATCCAGCTCGACCGCGGTGACCGGCTGACCCTGCGCGCCGCGCAGGGCGCCCGGCCGGTGCTGCGGTTGCTCGACTGGTACAGCAATCGCCCCGACGCCCTGCGTGTCCTCGGGCCGGAGGACGAGGAAGAGGACGGGGGCGGGGATTGCGCGCGGCCACTGCCGAAGATCGTGTTCGACGGACTGCTGATCACCGGGCGCAGCGTGCGGGTCCAGGGCGAGGTCGGACAGGTGGTGATCCGGCATTCCACGCTGGTGCCCGGCTGGTCGCTGGACGAACGGTGCTGCCCGGAACACGAAGAGGAAGCGGGTATCGAGCTGTCGGACACTCCCGCGTGTCTTCAGGTCGAGCACAGCATCATCGGCTCGATCCTGGTCAATGTGGACGAGGTGCACGGCGAACCCAACCAGATTTGGCTCTCCGACAGCGTTCTCGACGCCACCCGGACCGATATCGCCGCGTTGTCCGCTCCGGAGGACCGGCACGCGCACGCCGTCTTCAACGCCCGGCGCAGCACGGTTTTCGGAAGGGTGTGCACACACGCCGTCGGATTGCTGGAGAACTCCATTGTGGACGGTGAGGTGCACGTCGCGCGGCGGCAGTCCGGCTGCGTCCGGTTCTGCTGGCTGCCCGGGGATTCGTGCACGCCACCGCAATTCCACTGTGTACACGGCGAACCACCGCCGTTCACCAGTACCCGGTACGGCACCCCCGGCTATGCCCAGCTCGCCCCCGGCTGCCGGGACGAGATCCGGCGCGGTGCCGAGGACGGCTCCGAACCCGGGGTGTTCCACGACCTTTTCCAGCCCCAGCGCGAAGACAACCTGAAGCTGCGCATCGCCGAATACACGCCAGCCGGCTTCGATGCCGGAATCCTGATCGTCACCTAGGAGAACGCCATGCAAGCCGACCTTTCCCGTGTCACCTTCGACGCGGCCAAGCACTTCTCCGCCGTGCTGTCCCAGCAGGGCCGGGTCCAGCTCGACGCCGACTTCAACGAGCAGGCGGCGATCCTGCTGCACCAGTTGCGCACCACGGTCGCCGACCTGATCGGCGCCGCAGGGGCACCCGCGGGCGCGGCCGGGTTCGTCATCACGCCGGTGCCCGACCCCGACGCCGACAAGGCGGTCACCGACCTGGAGATCGGGCCCGGCCGCATGTACGTCGACGGGATCCTCGCCGAGAACGATAATGCGGTCCGGTACTGGAAGCAGCCGGACGGGTACCTCGAACCCGACGCCGACGGTGACCGGCTGCCGCAGAAGGTGCCCTACGTCGTGTACCTGCGGGTGTGGGAGAGATTGGTGACCGCGTTGCAGGACCCGGCGATCCGCGAGGTCGCGCTGGGGGATCCCGGCCCGGACACCGCCGCCCGCGCCAGGGTCGTCTGGCAGGTGGCCCGCCAGGATTTCCCGAACGTGACCTTCGAGACCGCGCCCGGGGAGTTGAAGAAGTGGCTGGACGGGCTGAACCCCCACCGCGGGCTCTTGACCGCGCGGGCGCTTCGCCCGCGTGACGTCGAGGAAAAACCGTGCGACCTGTCGCCGGAGGCCCGGTTCCGTGGCCCGGAGAACCAGCTTTATCGCGTCGAGGTCCACACCGGCGGGCCCGCCTGGCGGGAGTCGAACACCAAGGGCACCTTCCTTTCCGGGGCGACGTTCAAGTGGTCACGGGAAAACGCGTCCGTGGTCTTCCCTGTCCTCTCGGTGTCCGATCAGGACATCAAGCTCGCCACCCTCGGCCGTGACGGCAAGCTGGCACTCGAAGTGGGCGACTGGGTCGAACTCGTCGACGACGCCACCGCCGCCCGTGTCGCCGACGACGTCCCCCTGACCGGCCTCGTGCGTTCCGCGCCCCCGCTGCGCCGCGTGATCGCCATCGATGCCGCGGATCGTCTGATCACTGTGGACAGTCCTTTCGGGACGGACGACTGTGGCCCCGGAACCCGCGCCGACCGGCACCCGATGTTGCGGCGCTGGGACCACACGTCGCCGGCGAACTACGGAACCCGCAAGACCGAGGTCGTCTCCGACGGCGCGCTCCCGCTCATCGAAGGCGACTGGATCGACCTCGAAGACGGCGTCCAGGTCATGTTCACGGCGCCCCCGAAACCTCCGGGCGCGGCCGACACCGACGCGGTTTCGCACGGTACGTATCGCCGGGGAGACTACTGGCAGATCCCCGCCCGCACGATCACCGGCGACGTGGAATGGCCGGACAACCCCGATGGCAGCCCGGCCGCGCGGCTCCCTCACGGCGTCGATTACCACTACGTTCCGCTGGCGTTCATCGACGCCGCGGGCGCCGCCAAGGACCTGCGGCCGAAGTTCACGGCGGGCGCCACCCCGGTCTGGCCGCCGGCCACAGTTCTCGCGCCGGAGCCCGCCGCCACCCCGCCCGCCACGTCCAGCCGCTCGAAGTCCCGCCCCGCCTCCCGCGAGTAACTCCGACGCGGCCGCGTGCGCGGGCGCGCGGAGCGGATGTCGCGAACGACGCGTAAGGGACGCTCAACGTCCCCAATGGCCCGTTCGCGGCATCCTGCTGGGAGGCTGGCGAGCACATGTGCTTCAGGGCGCGAGGACGCCGTCCAACCGTTCGGGGTGATTCCTCGAGTTCTCGGCAGCGAGGCCCCGAGTGATGACGGACTACCCGACTGCCGGTACGAACTCGTCGAGGCCGCTCGTCCGCTCCGATCTGGCGAGCGCGTCGGTGATGTGGGCGTGAGATGCCTGCTCGCTCAGCGCGCGGTTAATCAGGCGTTCCGTGGTTTCCTCGTAGCGGTCCACATGGCGCGGTTCGGTGAAGTACGCGTACAGGTGGTCTTGGCAGTCGAACAGGGCGAACGAGCCGGGCGGACTTGCACTCCGATCGGGCCCGGTGGGCACGACCCGCACCACGATCCGGTCGGTTTCGATCAGCGTAAGCAGTTGGCGGAGTTGCTCTTGGAGCACTCCGGTGCCTCCGGCCCGGTATTCGAGCACCTCCTCGGAGAGCTGGTAGCTTCTGCCCGTTCGTCGTCGGCGACAGCGGCTGGCGGGTACAAGCCGTCGGCGGCAGAGCGTTTCGACGACTATGAAAAGGCTTGCCGCGGTCAGCTCGCCCCCGCAAGGCTGGAACACGCAGCCGGGAGTGGTCATGCGTTGAGGCCTCTCGCTGCGTCGACCACCGAAGGGGATAGCTCATGCGAAAAAAGCTGATCACGCGAATGACGGGAATCGCCGCGCTCTGTGCTCTGCTCATGAATCCACTGACGACGGCGACCGCGAATGCCGCTCCGGTGCGCCCCGCGACTCACCTGGGCACGTTCCTTCTCAGAGGGGACGTGATGGCTCTCGGTGACTACATCACCTCCGCGGATGGCAACTTCAGGCTCGAAATGCAGACGGACGGCAACCTGGTCGAGTACAACACCGCCGCTGGCGGGATAGCATGTTGGGCGTCCAACACCAATGGACGGGACGCCTTTTACGCCTTTTACCAGCGCGACGGCAACTTCGTGGTGTACACCGGAAGTGGCGACCCGCTCTGGGCGAGCAACACGGTCGGCGACAGCGGCTCAACCGTGAACATCAGCACGGCCTTGCTGGATTACGGCTCGCTGTATGTCGGCCAGACGAGGATCCACACCTACTGCTGACACATCCGATCGGGCCCCGGCGGGCAGCAAAAGGTCTCCACGATTGCCCTGCTTCGCTCCGCGCGTTCCACTCCCGCGTGTCGTCCAGCAGCGTTTCGCCGCTCCACTGTGGCGTCGCGAACGCTCCGTTGGCGACGGTGAACGTCTCGAACGGAGCGTTCGCGACAGACAATCCCGCCGCGCGAAGCCAGCTCGCCGAACGCCCTCAAGGGGTCCTTCACAGCGCTCAGCGCGGTCAAGGACCCCTCCGCGGCGTCACGATCCACAAAGGACAGATTCCGCGCGGTCGAGGATGAGCGCGGCGTCGATCAAGGCCAGGTGGGTGAAGGCCTGCGGGAAGTTGCCGAGGTGCTCGCCGGTGGGGCCGATCTCTTCGGCGTACAGGCCCACATGGTTGGCGAACGTCAGCATCTTCTCGAACACGAGCCGGGCTTTGTCCACATAGCCGGCGCGAGCCAGCGCACTGACGTACCCGAAGGTGCACAACGAAAACGTGCCCTCGCTCCCGGCCAGGCCGTCCGGGGAAACGCCGGAGTCGTACCGGTGGACGAGGCTGTCGGTGACCAGGTCCGCTTCGATGCTTTCCAGTGTGGCCAGCCACCGCGGGTCCTGCGGGGCGATGAAACCGACGTCCGCCATCCGCAGGAGCGACGCGTCGAGGGCGTCGGAGCCGTAGCGCTGGACGAAGGCCTGGCGGAGCGGATTCCAGCCGTGTTCCCAGATCTGGTCGTAGATGCGGTCCCGGTGTGCCCGCCACACCTCGACGGCGCCGGGCCGGCCGTGCGCCGTCGCGAGGCGGATACCGCGGTCGAAGGCGACCCAGCTCATCAGCCTGCCGTAGGTGAAATCCGCTTTCCCCTCACGGGTTTCCCAGATTCCCTCCTCCGGCCGGTCCCAGTTCTCCGTCAGCCAGCCGAGCAGCTCCGACAGCGCCTGCCAGCCCTGGTGGCCGACCTCGATTCCCCGGCGGTCGGCCTGGTAGACGGTGTCGAACAGTTCGCCGTAGACGTCGAGCTGGAGCTGCCCGGACGCCGCGTTGCCGATCCGGACCGGGCTCGAACCGCGGTAGCCCGCCCAGTGCGCGAGGGATTCCTCCGTCAGATCCGACGAGCCGTCCACGCGGTACATGACGTTGATCGGGTCATCGCCGTGGGCGCTCTGCTGGTAGCGCTCCCCGAGCCAGCGGGCGAAGTCGACGGCTTCCGCGGTGAATCCCAGGGTGAGCAACGAGGACACGGAGAGGGAGGCGTCCCTGATCCACGTGTAGCGATAGTCCCAGTTCCGCTCGCCGCCGAGCTGTTCGGGTAGTCCCATGGTGGGGGCGGCGACCATCGCGCCGGTCGGCGCGTAGGTCAGGAGTTTGAGGGTGATCGCCGAGCGATGGACCGTCTCGCGCCAGCGTCCCCGGTAGGCCGACCGCGCCAGCCAGGACCGCCAGAACCGCACCGTGTCACCGAAGGCCTGCTCGATCTCGGCGACCCGGAACGCGCGCGGCGGGCCTTCGGCGTCCGATTCGAGCACCACCCCGCGGACCTGGCCGGTCTCCAGGGTGACCGAGCCGTAGACCCCGCCTTCGAGGACGTGGATGTGGGCCAGCCGGGCGTCCCCCGGCTCCCGGACGGCGTGCAGGGTCAGACCGCACTTCCCGCTGTCGAACAGCGCGCCGTCCTCGGTGACACAGGTGGTGTGCGGACGGCGGCCGTAGTCGAACCGCGGGACGACGTCCACCGAGAAGGCGACGCGGCCGCGCACGCAGCGCAGCATCCGGATCAGGCGGCGGCCGGACGTGGCGCGCGAGCGTGACGCGGGTGGCATGAAGTCGATGACCTCGCCGCTGCCCGATTCGGTCAGGAACCGGGTGATGAGGATCGCGGTGTCGGGGAAGTAGAGCTGCCGTGTGGTGTACGGCTGCCGGACGGGCCGGATCCGGCAGTGGCCGCCATCGGGGTCCAGCAGCGCGCCGAACACGCTCGGGGAATCGAAACGCGGGCAGCAGAACCAGTCGACGGTGCCGTCGGTGCTCACCAGCGCGGCGGTCTGCAGGTCGCCGACCAGGCCGTGGTCGGCGATCAACGGGGAGTGGTCCACGAGCGAACTCCTTGCCATCCGGGGCATTCCACGGTTTTCCACCCACGGTGGGGTCTTCCCGCGGGCCGGTCATCACCCTGGCCGGATGGGATCGCGAGCCGCGACCGGCGGGGCGAGGCTCACCCGGCGGAGGTGATGTGCCCGCCCGCCGTGCCGATGTGCGATGGCCGCGGTCGTAAACCCAGTTCGGAAAGGACGGTGACCGTGGAGACGTTGACCATCTGGCTGTTCGACTCGGCCGACGGCGCGGAGCTCGCTGCGGAGCGCTTGAAATCCCTGGCCAGGAACCGGCTCATCACGGTGCACGACGCCGCGATCGTGGCGTGGCGGGAAGGAAAGGACAAACCGAAACTCCGGCAGCTGCACAACCTGGCGGGCCGGGGCGCGCTCACCGGCGCGTTCTGGGGAATGCTGTTCGGCCTGATCTTCCTCGTACCGCTGATCGGCGCGGCGCTCGGTGCCGCCACCGGCGCGCTCGGCGGTTCGCTGTCCGACTACGGCATCGACGACGACCTGATTCGTCAGGTACGGGCGGAGGTCACCGAAGGAACGTCGGCGCTGTTCGTGCTCAGCTCGGGTGCCGTCATCGACAAGGTGCGGGAAGCCTTCGGTGGTCAGGCGAGGCCCGAGCTGATTTTCACGAATTTGAGCGAGGAACAGGAAAAGACGCTTCGCGACACCTTCACCACGGAACAGGAGACGGAGACGAAATGAACGAGCGATGGGGTGCCGAAGCGGATATCACCGACCATGAAACGGCAGGGCGGCGGCCGGGAAATCATCGGACCGCGCTGGGACGCCGGTCGATGTGGACGGGCTGGCTTGTCTTCGCGAGCGTGATCATGGTCATTCTCGGCGTGTTCAACGCGATCGCGGGAATCGTGGCGCTGTTCCGGCGCGGGTACTACATCGTGGGTCCCGACTACTCCCTCGTGCTCAACGTGACCGGCTGGGGCTGGGCGCATCTGGTGGGTGGCGCGGTGGTGGCGATCTCCGGCGCGGCCCTGTTCTCCGGCACCGGGTGGGCCAGGCTCGTCGCGGTGCTGTGTGCCACCGGCACCCTGCTCACGCACCTGATGTTCCTGTCGGCCCATCCTGTGTGGTCGACGATCGTGATCGCCCTGTGCGTCATGGTGATCTGGGCGGTCGTCGTCCACGGCGAGGAAGCCCCCGACGCGCCGTGGTGACGACTCCCGGGACGTCGCGAGCGCTCGTGGTTCTGCTGGGCTTCGCGGCGGTCGTGGTCGGCGTCGCCGGGATCAAGGCCGTCGCCTGGCTGGCCGCGCCGACGTTGCTCGCGGCCGTCGTCGTCATCACGCTCAGCCCCGTGCACGGCTGGTTGCGGCGCCGCGGATTTCCCCGCTGGGTGGCGACGACGGCGCTCATGACGTTCGTTTACGGGACTTTCGTGGCGTTCGGCGTAGCGATGATCGTTTCGGTGACCGAGCTGGCGGCGCTGCTCCCTCGGTACGCGGACCGGGCCGCGGGGCTGGCCGCCGACATCACCGGCGCACTGGGGCGGCTCGGCATCGGGCCGCCCCAGCTCCGTGACGTCACGAGGGCGCTCGATCCGGGCAAGCTCCTGTCGTCTCTCGGCTCCCTGCTGTCGGACCTGACCGGTGTCACCACGAGCCTCGTGTTCCTGCTGGGGCTGCTGCTGTTCCTCAGCGCCGAAACCGCCGAAACCGAGGGCCGGATGGCCGGGATCGCCGGTGACCGGCCCCGGACCGCCGAAGCGTTGCGGGACTTCGCTCGCCGCGTTCGCCGCTATCTGGTGGTGACCACGGTCTTCGGTCTCGTCGTCGCGATCATGGACACCGTCGCGCTGCTGCTGCTCGGCGTTCCGCTGGCGGTGCTGTGGGGCCTGCTTTCCTTCGTGACCAACTACGTCCCGACCATCGGTTTCCTCCTCGGCCTCGCACCGCCCGCCCTGCTCGCGCTGCTCGACGCGGGCTGGCAGGCGATGCTCGTGGTGATCGCGGTGTACGGCGTGCTCAACTTCGTGGCGCAGTCGCTGATCCAGCCTCGTTACGTGGGCAACGCCGTCGGCCTGTCCGCCACGGCCACCTTCGTCGCGCTGGTGTTCTGGGCCTGGGTACTCGGCCCGCTCGGCACCCTGCTGTCGGTGCCCGCCACCCTGCTGGTCCTGGCCGTGCTGGTCGACGACCCCGGCCGCGGCTGGGTCATGGCACTGGTGGGGTCGGCCCGCGGCCGGAACGGTCAGAAGAGGACGAGGCCGATGAAGAGCAGGCAGGCGAAGATGTTCATCAGCCAGCCGTGGTCGGTCATCCAGTCCCGGATGGCGGGCATGACGCGCACCGCCCGCCGCCGGAAGAGAAGATAGCCCAGCAGCGGCAGCGCGGCGATCAGGACCGTGGCGCCGAGGAACGGGATCGCCGCGGCGAAGTCCGCCCCGGCACGGGCGAGCGTGACGCCGACCGTGCACATGACGACGACGTCGGAAGGGAAGAACCCGACGAGCAGGAACCCGGTACGGAACGCCCGTCCCGGCCCTGCCGTCAGCAACGAGCCCAGCCACTTCGGTGGTTCCGCGGTCTTGCGGCCCGTCCAGTTCCGGACCGCCAGCCACAGCAGGAACGCGATCAGGACGTACTCGACGATCGTGGCGAGGGAGCTGCCGGCGGCGGAAACCGAGGGATCCGGCGGCAGGAACCCCGCCAGCCAGGTCGTCAACGCCGTCCCCGCCGTGACGGCGACGGCGACGCCCGCGACGAAGGCGAGCGACACCGGCACGGCGCGTTCCACCGTGATCAGGATCAGCGCCGACATGATCTGCGGCCCGGCCATCATGGTGATCGCGAGGGGCAGCACCGCGAGCCGGCCGTCCGTCATTCCGCGCTCCCGTCCGATGTTGTCCGCTCCGGAGGCCGTGTCCCGGCCGAGCGCGTTGCCCGCCACCGGGTGCCCGACGATGACGGACAACGCTCGCCCGACGGCGTGACCGTCGAAGTGCTCCCGTGCTCCGCGGTTCAAGACTGCGCGCCGCGGAGCACGGTTTTCCTCGCCTGCCACGGGTGAATACGTATCGCGTAGTCCGTCACGCACCGCGAGGAATGCGTCCCGTCCGCCACTCTTCGCGACGGGAAATCCGTGCGAACGGTGCCGACTCACCCGCTGGGGAGGAGGTGACCACCGGGCGGGGTGAGCAAGATCGGTTCCGTTTCAGCCGTTGCGGGACGGGAAGGGAGACACCAGGTGGGCACTGTGCCACATCGACGGTCCGGGATCAGGATCGCACTGGCGGGAATCATGGTCGCGTTGCTGCTCTCCGCGCAGCGCGAGCCGCGACAGTCCGGCTTTCCTTTGGACGCCGTGGTTTCCGGTATCGCCTTCGCGCTGACCGGGGCAACCAGGACGGTCGCCTTCATCGGGCATCTCATCGCCGCCGCGGCCGCGAAGGACACCGGCCGGTGAACCCCGGGAACGGCTGCGGGGAACCGGCTGTGGTGCCACCGCCCAAGCTCGCCCCGCCGGTGCCCGCCTGTGCCGTCCTGGACCGGGATCGGCTGTTCACCGCATTGGACAAGGCGACCGGCGGCGACGTCTCCAGCGTGACGTTGCTCAACGCGCCGGCCGGATCCGGGAAAACCGTCCTGCTCGACAGCTGGCTCCGCCGAAGATCGCGGGCGCGCGTCCCGGCGGAACACGTGGTGTGGATTTCCCTGGACACCGACGACAACGACGTGTTTTCGCTGTGGTCATCGCTTTTCCGGGCCCTGTCCCACAGCGTCGAGGCCCGCGTCTCCACCCGGGACTCGCCACCACGCGACACGCCCTTGCACGAATGCGTCGCGGCCTTCATCGACGCGTGCCGCGAACTCGCCCGGCCCGTGCTGCTGATCCTGGACAACGTGCACGAACTCTCCGCCCCGGACGCGATCGAGAGCGTGAACATCCTGCTGCGTTATCTGCCCGCCGGGGTACGGGTCGTCCTCGCGACCCGGTTTCCCCCGCCCCTGATCCTGCCCCGGCTCCGGCTCGAGGGGCGACTGCGGGAAATCACCCCGCACCAGCTGAACTTCACCAAGCAGGAAGCCGAAACCCTGCTGGCGGGCCACGACCTCGCGCTCACGGAGACCGAGCTCGACGCGGCGCTGGAACGGACCGAAGGCTGGGCCGCGGGACTGCGGTTCCTCGCTCTGTCGGTGACCGCCGCGTCCGACACGGGCCGGACGATCCGGGCCTTCACCGGTGACGACCGCCAGCTCGCCGACTACCTGTCCGAAGAGGTCGTCGGCCCGCAGCCCGCCCACATCCGCGACTTCCTGCTGAGCACTTCGGTGTGCCCCGACGTCACCGGCGAACTGGCCACCCGGTTGACCGGGCAGGAGAACTCCGGGCAGATCCTGGACACCCTCACCCGCACCAACGCGCTGGTCACCCGGCACGGCCGCGACGGCTCCCGGTACCGCTGTCATCCGCTGCTGCGCGACTACCTGCGCGCGGAACTCACGCGACGTCATCCCCGGGCGTATCGCAAACTCCACCGGTCGGCGGCGGAGTGGTACACCCATTCCGGTGACGTGCTGACCGCGCTGGAACACGGGATCGCGGCGCGGGACGAGGAACTCATCAGCCGCTACCTCCAGCGGTCCGGGCTGCAGACCGTCCTCAAAGGACACGGCGGGCGACTGCTCACGCTGCTCGACGCGATGCCCGAGCACGTTCTCGCCCGCCCCCAGGTGGCGCTCGTCGCCGCGGTGACCGCGCTGGACGCGCACGACGTCACGGCCGCGGACCGGTGCCTCGGCAGGGTCGACAACTCGGCCCAGCCGCTGCGCTCCGCGCGGCTGCGGGCCCTGCACGCCGTGACGGCGCTCTACCGGGCACGATACGGCGGGAAGCTGGACGAGGCGTTCGCCGAACTCGGCACCACTACCGCCGGCGACACCGGCGATCTGGATCTCGACCTGCTCGCGCTCGTCAACCGCGGTACCGCGGCGCTGTGGCTGGGCGACGTCGCGAGCGCCGGCACGGACCTGGAGCTCGCGCTTCAGACGGCCACTGTGGAGAAACGCGACGCCGTCCGCCTGCACTGCGAGATCCACCTCGCGGGTCTCGCCGGTGCCAGGGGTGATCTGGCCGAGCTGGCCGAACGCACCGGCGCGGCCAGGCGGCTGGCCCGCTCGCGCGGCTGGGACGGGACCGGGCGGTGCGCCCTGCTCTACGCGCTCCTCGGTGCCGCCGCGTACGAGCAACAGCACGACGAACGTGCGCACCGGTTCGCCGCGCTGGCGGACCGGCTGCTGCCTCCGGCAGTGGAGCCCACCACCGAGCTGTTCGCGATGACACTCAAGGCCGCGGTCGAGTTCGGCCGTGCCGACGACCCGCACGCGGTCGTCGAAACGCTGCGTGGTCTCGGGAAGCGGCTCGCGGCGGAGACCCTCGCCCCGAGTCTCGTCGCCTACACCGCCCCGATCGAGCAGCGGCTGGCGCTCCGAGTCGGCGAACCCACCTGGGCGGCGGAAGTGATCGAGCGCCACCGGCAGCTGCTCGCCCCCTACGCCGAGCACGCGCTGCTCATCACGTCTCTGCACGTACACCGGGGAAAAACCGGTGCCGCGCGACGTCGTCTGCAGCCCGTCCTCGACGGACAGATCCGTCCGCTCGTAGCGCACACGCTCATCGACGCCTGGCTCCTGGAAGCCCTGCTCGCCGACCAGGCCTGCGAAATCAACCGGGCACACGAGGCGATTGGCAAGGCACTCGACCTCGCGACGGCCCCTCGCGCGCTGCGGCCGTTTCACACCGCCGGACGGCACATCCGCGAGCTGCTCGTCCGCGGCTCCGGAAGGTTCGGTCGCGCGGACGAGTTCGCCGACACCGTGCTCCGGACGCTGCCTGCCGATCCCGTGACCCCCGTCGATCCGCTGACCTGCCGCGAACTCGAACTGCTCACCGAACTGCCGTCCATGCGCACCACGGAGCAGATCGCCGACTCCCTGTTCGTCTCCGTCAACACCGTCAAGACACACCTGCGCGGCATCTACCGCAAACTCGGTGTCAACCACCGCCGCGACGCCGTCGTCGCCGCCCGGCGCCGTGGCCTGCTGTGACCCTGCGATGGGATGGTATTGCTGTGAAGGGGTCCTTCATGGCGTCCAGCGCACCAAAGGGTCCCTTCAGCGCGTTAAAGTCCACAAAGGACAAGCGTGGGTGGACCCGAGGGTGAGGCCACGCTCTCACTCCGAGCGAGAAACGACGGGGCATACGGATCAGGTTCTGAGGTGGATGGTGTTGCGTCGTGGTGTGCGGGTGGCGTCGAGCCAGGTGGGTGGGATGAACTCGGGGAGTCCGTCGGTGGTGATGTGGACTTCCCATGGGGAGTGGTGGATGAGCTTGTGGTGGATGGAACAGGGGAGGACGAGATTGTCCACTTTGGTCTCGCCGTGGTGTGCCCGGTAGGTTACGTGGTGTGGTGTGCAACGGTAGGTGGGGGCATCGCAGCCGGGGAAGGCGCAGCCGCCGTCGCGGCGGGTGAGGGCGCGGCGGATGGCGGGGGTGGCGAGGCGTTGGGCTCGGCCGACGTCGAGGGGTTCGCCGTGTGTCCCCAGGACCATGGGGATGATCTTGGCGTCGCACGCGAGTCGTCGTGCTTCGGCTGCGGTGATCTCGCCGAGCAGATCAAGAGTGGCCTGTCCGATCCCGGTCCGCAGTTCCTTGAGTCCGACGGTGACGACAATGTGGGTGGCTTCCCCGGCCTGCGTGGGGAGGTCGGGGTGTTCGGCCCACATCCGCATCAGCTCGGAGAAGGCGCAGCCACGCCGTTCCCATTGGGTTCGGGTGTCGCGGCCTTCTTCTTCGGTGGCGGGGCGGGGTTTGGCGAGTGGGTCCAGCATGGCTTGCAGGCGTGCGGAGGTTTCGTCATCGACGCGGGCCTTGATCTGATGTCCGCCATCCCGATGCGGGGCGATGGAGAACTCCGGCTGGAACGGTTTCGGTTCCCGGGTTTTGGGTTCCCGGCCGTCGGGGTCGAGCTGGGCGAGCAGGCGTCGTCCGGCGGCGCGGATCTCCCGTGGTCCGGCGGCGCGGGCAAGTTCGGCGAGGATCTTCTCCGCCTGCTCCCGCTGATCCGCTGGGACTGTCTTGGGGAGTTTGTCGAGCACGCGCAGGATTTCGTCGATCTGGGCGGCGCCGATCGCGCCCTCGGATGCGGCTTGTGCGGTCGCGGGTGCCGTGGGTGGTTGTGCGCCGGTGGTGAGGTCGTGGGTGCTGTTCAGCGCTAGTGCCCGCGCTACCCGGGTTTTCGCCTCCGCGTAAGGGATGTTGAGTGTTTCGTGCAGTAGCCGCGGGAGGTTGCTGTAGCCGGTGCTGTCCTGCACTCCGCGCCGTTCCAGCTCGGCGAGCACCTCACCTTGGACGGTGGCCTCGCGGCGCTGGACGCGTTCGGAGTCGAAGAGTCTGTCCAGCAGGCAGCCGACATCGACGCGTCACCACTCGGTGGGCGTTGCGGAGGTGCTGCTGTCGACTGACATACCACCACGATACTCCGCTCGATCGAACATGCGTGCTATCGATCGGGTGAACCTCGGAAACGTAGTTTTCCTTGCTGTGTAAGGGTTTTGGTGATCATTTCCTGAGGGATGGTCATAACTGACCCGGCTCGCCTGACTGACGGGCGAGACGGCACTTGTACGCGGCACGCCGCTACGGCGACCTGGCCGCGCGGATCGTCGAGGTCATGCTGTCGGTGTCCACAGTGGACATAGCCTGCTCAGGCGGGGCCGGGCACGACGGCAGGCAGGTCCGCTTCGCGGCGCAGGATTCGCCAGCACAGGTAGACGCAGGCGGCCAGGGTAGGCGAACTGAGCAGCGTGCTGGCGATGCCGAGGGCGACGACGTGCCCGGCCACGTACAGCGGCAGCAGCACCGCCACCTCGATGACGAGCTTCGCCAGGAACACCGCTGTGCACAGTTGATAACGCCGTCGTCGCGGCCGGTCCCGTCGCCAGCCGGAGCGGTCACCGCGTGCCGCGCCCACCACCACCCCGATCATCGGCCGGCGCACCAGCATGGACACCAGGAGCACCACCCCGGCAGCCGAGGGGAGCAGCAGGCTCGTGAGGTAGAAGTCCACGCCCTGCCCACTGCTTCCGGCCAGCAGCGCGGAGACGCCGACGATGACCAGCCCGGCCACCGGCTGCCAGTACTTCCGGTCGGTGCACATCCGGATCACGGCGAACACCACCACTCCGCCGACCGCCACCAGCGCGGAGGCCGTCACGCGGCCGGTCAGCAGGTAGGCGATCAGGAACAGCACGCGCGAAACGATGGCTTCGGCGACCGTGCGCCAGCCACCGACGGCGGTGAACAGGGACAGCGATTTCCTGGTCAGCAGGGTGAGGTTCATGCGCTGTGTCCCACGGGAAAGGAGTCCTGGCGCATCGTTTCCTCGTAGGCACCGATCGCGGGGAGCAGTTCTCGCTCGCCTCGATCCGCTTGGCGCAGGACATCGCGAAGGCGGTGCGCGTCCCGCATCGCGAGGTTTCCGCCGAAGCCGGGAGCCAGGTGGATGGCGTCGCCGATGAGCGTCACCGGGCCGGCGGGCCAGGGCGGCATCGGCGGGATCGCCCCGATCCGCAGCGACGCCGTGAGTTCCGGCCAGGCTTCGTCGACGATCAGCCGCAGCGCCGGAGGCAGGTCCGCCGTCAGTTCCCGGGCGCGGCGCCACGAATCGGCCGGTGATCGGGCGTGCTCCCGCGCGGCGGGCAACGCCCACATCACGTAGTCCTCGGCGTCGTCGATCACGGGGGAGTGCAACGCGGGCAGCCAGCGGTCCCGCGCGGCCGCTGGTGGCTCGGCGAAACGATGGACGCCCAGTGCCATGGTCGTGCCGCGTAGCCGCGCGGCAGCCGGACTGCCGCCGATCAGCGCGGGCAGCCCGCCGCGGGCCGCGGCGCGCAGGGGAGTCGCGCCCATCAGCATGTGCCGGCCCGTGTCGGTCACCCGTACGTGCGGCAGGTACTGGCGGCGGACCGCCGAACCGATCCCGTCCGCGCCGACCAGCACGTCCGCGGCGTCCATACCGCCGTCGGCGAACCGCGCCAGCACCGTGCCGCCGGCCCGCCGGTCGAACCACACGAACTCCTTCCCGAACCGCACCACGTCGTCGAGACCGCACAGCAGCACCGCGCGCAACAGCCGCCTGCTGACCTGTCTGCCGGGCCGCGCCACCGTGCCGTCGGCCGGACGTGCCCCCGAGACCGTCACCTCTCCGTCCACTTCGGACAGCAGCAGGGTCTGTTCGCGCGGGCCGCCCATGGTGGCCTCCGCCATCGCGACGTGCGATGGCGGCAGGCACGCGCGCAGCGCCGTCGTGCCCCGGTCGTCGAAGTGCAGGCTGACACCTTGCGGGCGCCCTCGTGCCTGGTCCCGCTCGTACACCACGACGTCGATCCCTGCCCGGCGCAACCCGTGGGCCAGCGTCAACCCGCCCAGTCCCGCGCCGATCACGATCACTCGCATCCCCGTCGCCCCTATTCTTCATCGCCCGATGAAGTTCACGGTAGCGCGGGTCGGTCCTCAAACTCCACCAGCCGATGAAGAAATCTCCGGATAGACTCGCCCGGCCATGAACGAACACAGCCCAGGCCGCCCCGGGCGCTGGCGGTCCGGTGCGGAGAGCAAGCGGCGGATCCTCGAGGCCGCGCGCACGTTGTTCCGCGCGCACGGCTACGGCGGCACCACGGTGCGCGCGGTCGCCACCGAGGCGGGCGTCGACTCGGCGATGGTGTTCTACTTCTTCGGCACCAAGCAGGGCCTGTTCGCCGCGGCCACCGAAATGTCCGCCGACGTCCCGCCCGCGCTGGAAGCGGTCTTCGACGGCGGTCTCGACGGCATCGGGGACCGCCTCGTCCGGACACTTCTGGAGAACCTGGACAAGTCCGACCGCACCCCGCTCGTGACGCTCACCCGGTCGGCGCCCACCCACGACCAGTCCGAAACGCTGCTCCGCGAGTTCATCGACCGGGAGGTCACCGGCAGGCTGGCGGCACTGCTCGGCACCCCGGACGCCGCGCTGCGGGCGGGCATGGTGAACGTGCAGCTGCTGGGCCTCACCGTGACGCGCTATTTGCTGCGGCTGGAACCGATCGCGTCCGCGTCCGTGGACGAGCTCGTGAGCCGGTTCGGCCCGATCGCGCAGCACTGCCTGACCGGACCGCGGTAACAGTTCCCGCTGTCGGATTTCTGTGATCCAGGTAACAGGGTGAGAACGCGTCATGGCGTCGTGCTCACGAGGTCGCGTTGCCGACCAGCCTGGATCCTGAAGAACGCGAGGCGCGATGCCGATGAGCCGGAAACCAGCGAGCCCGGCGGTGGCGGCGGGCCACCGCGTCACCTACGTGCCGGGGAGACCGCGGGACACCTCGCGGCGGCAGCTCTGCCGTCGCGGCGTGGTCGCCGGAGCGCCGGTCGCCGACACGCACACCGACGTCACCTGGGTGCCCGTGCGGCTCGACGATCACGCCGACGACACCGAACCCGTGTGGATCCGCGCGGACACGATCATCGACGTGGTGGCGGTGTGATGGCAGGCGAACGGTCCACCCCGACCCCCATCTTCGACAGCCTGCTCACCGAAACCGGGCTGGACTGGCCCGATCCGGCCAAGAGCGGCAGCTCCGAGCCCGCGGACGGCGAGGAGAACCCGGAGCGCTGACGAGGAAGCGCTTTCCTCGCGTCGGCCTGAGCACGACCACGCGGTGTGCCAGGGTATCGGGGTGGAAACCGATCTCACGGCGACCGAACACGCACTGGTCGAGCACGTGCGCCGTGGCGAGGTGTTCGCGCCCGGTTCGCCGGACGGCGGCGCGCCGGTGCTGCGCGCGTCGGTCCTGCGCGACATCGCGCGCGGGCGGCTGGCCACCGACGCGGACCCGCACGGCCTGTGTGTCCGGGGCGCGCTTGTCGAGGGCAGGCTCGACCTGGACCACATCGGCACCGACCTGCCGCTGGTGTTCGACGCGTGCCGGTTCCCCGCCGGCCTGACCGCGCGGGGCGCGCGGCTGAGCATGGTGGTCCTGCGCGACTGCGTCGTCGGAAGCTCGGAGCCCAGCCTCGGCGCGATCGACCTCGGGTCGGCGACGATCGCGTACACACTGCGGCTCACCGGCACCCGGATCGGCAACGCGGGCGGCTTCGCGCTCAACGCCGGGAACCTGCGACTGGGCGAGAACCTCTGGCTGAACGGGGGTTTCACGGCCACCGGCTCCGACGGGTACGGCGTGGTCCGGCTGGACAACGCACAGGTCGAGGGCGATGTCATCGGCAACGGGGCGACCATCACCAACGAGTCAGGGCCCGCCCTGCAGGCCGAGGGTTTCCAGGCCGGGCACGCGATGCTCTTCCGTGACGGGTTCACCGCCACGGGCGCGGGCCGCCACGGCGCCGTGGCCCTGCTCGCCGCGCGTGCCGGTTCCGTCGAGTTCGTGCGGGCGGTCCTGCGCAACGACTCCGGGCCCGCGCTCATGGCCGATCGGTTCGAGGTCGCCCACGCGTTCCTGCTCGACGACACGACGGTCGCGGGCTCCGGTGAGGTGGCCGCGATGCGGCTGGACGGCGCCGCGATCGGCAGCCAGGCGGCCTTCCCGCGTTCGACCGTCACGAACGATTCCGGCTCGGCGCTCTCGGCGGAGGGGGCCTCGATCACCGGAAGTGTCTTCCTGTGCCCGGGTTTCAGCGCCACCGGCGCGGGCGATGCCGGTGCCGTGCGCCTGCTCGGCGCCCGCCTCGGGGGCACCGTCGACGTCGACGGTGCCGTGCTGTGCAACGATTCCGGGCCCGCGTTCGTCGCCGTCGCCTGCGAGATCGGCCAGGGCTTGCGGATGCGGGACGGTTTCACCGCCACCGGCACGGTGGACCTGGCGAACGCGCGGATCACCGGGCCGCTGGAGTGCACCGGCGCCCGGCTCGACGGCGGGTCCGAACCGGCGCTCGACGCGCGGAAGGCGCGGATCAGCGGGAATCTGCTGCTGTGGGACACGACCGCGGACAGCGCGAGTGAGGCCAGCACGATCCAGTTGCGGGGCGTGCACGTCGAGGGCCAGCTCGACGCCCGCGGTGCCACCGTCGGCAACAGCCGGGGGCCGGCGTTCGAGGCGAGTGTGGCGACCATCGAGCAGGATCTGTTCCTGCGCGACGGTTTCAGCGCGTCCGGGGCGGGCGAAGACCGGGCGGCCGTGCTGCTCGTCCGAAGCCGGATAGCCGGTCAGGTCGCGATGGACGGGGCCACGGTCGGCAATCCGGCCGGTCCCGCGGTGAGCGCCTACCACCTGAAGGTGGGCCAACGGCTTTTCCTGGACGAGGGGCTCTCGATCCGCGGCGGCGGTACCGGGAAGGTGCTGAACCTGTCCGACGCGCGGGCGGACGGAGGACTTTCCTTCCAGCCCAAGGAGTTGACGCACGCGGCGGATCCCGGGCGCCGCCTCTCGGCGGACGGGTTGCGGTACACCGGGCTGCCGACCGGGATCGGCACCGACGCGTGGCTGGAGCTGTTGCGCTCGGGGACCGCCGAGTACACGGCGCAGCCCTACCAGCACCTCGCGGCCGCGCACCGCGCCGCCGGGCACGACCGCGAGGCACGGCGGGTGCTGATGGCCCAGCGCCGCGACCAGGTGCGCCGGCGTGCGCTCACCGGGCGCGGCGAACGCGCGTGGGCGCGGTTCACCGGGGTGACGCTGGGCTACGGCTACCAGCCTTGGCGAGCCTTGGTGGGTTTCGTGGCCACCGTCGCGGTGTCGGTACTGCTGGCCGTGCTGCTCGGCGGTGCCGGTGGCCTCACCGCGGCCCCGGCCGGCCAATACCGCACCGAGGCACGCGCCGCGCCCGCGGCCGTTTGCCCGCCGCTGGACCGGGTCGGTGCCGGTCTCGACCTCGGTACCCCGCTGCTCAGCACGCGGGCCCGATGCGAAGCGACCGGCACGGCGGTGGGCCAGGCTCTCACCGTGGGCGGCTGGCTGCTCCGCCTGCTCGCGTGGACCTTCGCCACGTTGTTCGTGGCCGGGTTCACCGGCGCCGTCCGCAAGAACTGACCGGCTTCGGCACGTCTTGTCGGAGGAAGGGTGCGACAGGCGAAGGTCACCGCTCCAGGGGCTTGACGGGCTGCCTCAGGACCGTCTTGAGCCTGGCGGGGGCCGTGCGACGCGCGTCGCTGAGGTAGATCTCGTGGTGGTCGCCGTTGAAGGTGAGACCGTTGCCGGGGAGGTAGTGGTGGTGGAGGCGGTCCAGGGTGGGGGTTTCGTCGTCGTAGGAGCCGATGTGGAGGATCTGCACGCAGGTTCCTTCGGCCAGGGTGCGCGGCCGGACGTCGCCGAGCGCGGCGTTCTCCTTCTTGCGCGCGACGGTGTCGATGGCGGCCTCGACCATGTCTTCGGTGATCCAGTCCGGCTGGCTGATCATCATGGTCCACTCCCAGGCCTCTTTGCGTCGCGTGAGGAAGACGGAAGGGTCGTCCGCTCGCCATAGTCCCTCCAGCGGGCCGACCACGAAGTCCCGGCCGAGCGTCTTCTTGCTGGCGAACTTGAGCGCGTATGCCACCCCGTACAGGGCTTCGACCGCGTTCGCGTACGCGGTCGCGGTGTTCGGATCGCCTCGGCCGTCAACCGCGATGTACCGGAACTCGGGCACCTCGACGACAGTGAACTCCTTTGACGACGGCGAGTAGAGCGCCCGGTGGGCTTTCTTGATGTCGTACTTGTCCACCGCGGTCTCCTTCGTCAGTGTGTCCACTGTGGTTTCGGTCCAGCCGAGATCCGCCGCGAGCATGGCCTCGCCGTAGTCGAAGATCGCGGAGGCGGCGGTGGGCAGGGGTGCCTGGCGGGAGCGCGCCGCCCGGACCTCTGCGAGGTGTTTCCGCAGCGCTTCGCGGCGCCGCGTCAGTCCGGCGACCACGTCCGCGTCCGGCAGTCCCGGGCTGTTGGCCATCGAGACCAGGACACGCGCGTGGATCGGTGTCAGCGCCGCCAGCCCGTCGCGCGTGGCGGCGGCGCAGAGGGCGCGGCCCGGCCGCGTGGCGCGGAAGGTGGTGCGCGACTTGCCGGACGAGGGCGCGCCGGTCGCTTCGATCAGGCCGCGCTTGGCCAGTTTGTCGAGTACGTAGTAGATGGAGGAGAAGCCGAGCGCGGTCCACGCGCGTACTCCCCGCTCCTCGATGACCCGTTCCAGCTCGTACCCGTGACGGGGCTGCTCGACGAGCAACCCGAGCACGGTCAGCTCGCCATCGGTCAGCTCTGAGGTCATGACGATTATTCTAACACTAGAATAGTGAGAGCGGCGCGCCCCGGGGACGCGGCGGCCCGCGGCTGCGAATCCGGAAAGCGTGTGATGTGGAACACGGCTATTCGAGAACCTTTCCGCGCCCCCTGTCGTCTAGCCGGATATGGAGACCCAAGGAACGCATTCCCGGAAGAGCATGGCGGATTGGCTGGTGCGCCGGATCCGGGTCTCCGTCGGCGGTTCTTCCTGGCGGCTCATGACATTTTCCGGAGTACTCGTTCTTGTGCTCCTCGGCCTTCTGGATCTCGCCTATCGGAGCCGATTCGGCGATCTGCACAGCTTCTACCAGGGTGTCCTCGCCTGGTGGCACGGTATGGATCCTTATGGACAGTTGCCTGCCACCTACGCGGGCGGGACTCCCGGGTTCATTTACCCGCCATTCGCGCTGCTTCCGCTTTCGGTGTTCGCAGCGCTGCCGTTTCCGGTCGCCGCGGTGCTGTCCGTGGTGTTTTCCGTCGCCTGTCTGGCCTTTACCTGTTTCGTCGTGTTGCGTGGGGTCTGGCCGCAGGGAGGACGTCGCGGTTGCGTGCACGCCACCGTGGCGATCGTGCCGTTCTTGCTCCTGCTGGAACCTGTCCGCAACACGATCGGGCAAGGTCAGGTGAACCTGTGGCTGATGGCCATGGTCGCGGCCGACTGCCTGGTGAAACGTCCGAAGTGGCCACGAGGGATGTGGATCGGCGTCGCGGCCGCCATCAAGGTGACCCCGGCCGCCTTCGTGCTGTTCTTCTTGGTGCGTAAGGACTTCCGGGCTTCGATCACCGCGGCGGTCACCGCCGTGGCCGTGACCGGGGGCATGTTCGCGCTCCTGCCGGCCGAGTCGGCCCGGTTCTGGCTCGGCGGAGTGCTCGACGGCCCCGCCGCCATCGTCAACCGGGAAAACCAGAGCATCACGGCCGGGCTGCACCGGCTCGGTCTGCCCGCCGGCTGGGTCACCGGGACGTGGTTGGTCCTGGCGGTGCTGGTCCTCGTGGTTTCGGTGCTGCTCATGCGCCGGGTGGGTGCCGAAGTCGCGATGGTCACCAATGGGGCCGCGGCGCTGCTGGTCTCGCCGTTGTCCTGGACCGCGCACTGGGTATGGGCGGCGCCCGCGCTGGTGGTGTTCGCCGCGAGGGTCCTGCCCGCGAGCGCGGGACGTCCGGACCGGGTACGGAAGCGAGGCTGTTACGCGATCCTCGCACTCGCCGTGTTTCTCCTGGCCGGACCGCAGGTCCTGACGCCCGCGGAAGGTCCGTGGACAGGGTGGCAGCACGTACTGGTCAATGCCTATCCGCTGGTTACCATCGGACTGTTCCTGGCGGGTGTCCTCCGAACCGCGACGGCTCCGGCGAGGCCTCGGGATCGCCTGGCGAGGCCCCGAGCCGGATGGTTACCCGCTCCGGTCCGCGCTGTCCGCACAGTCATCGTGGCACAGCGACGAACCTTGAACCGGCCTGCTCTGTCCGAAGTGGAGTAACTGACGGGGGAGGGGAGGTCACCCCGCGTTCGGCACCGCGGCCAGTGGCCTCGCCCGGACGAGTAGTTCGCCCATCCGCGGCGACGGTTCCACGCCGAGTTCGCGATGCAGCAGTGACCGATAGCTTTCGTAGGTGAGGAGCGCTTCGCTGTAGTTGCCTTCGGCCAGGTGGATCTCCATCAGCAGCCGTTGTGCGCTCTCCCGCAACGGTTCCGTGCGCATCGCCGCCAGCGCGGCCTCCACCGCGTCACCGTGGCGTCCCGTCTCCAGATCACGGACGGCAAGCGCTTCCAGCGCGTGCAGGCGCAGCTGGCGCAGCCGCTCCCGTTCGATGAGGACCCAGTCGTCGTACCAGCCGGGCAACAACTCCCGCATGTCGCGGAACGCCCTGCCGCGTGCCTCGCTGTCCCTGGCTCCCTCGGCCGAGACGAACCGGGCCGTCCGCACGAGTTCGTCGACGTCGACCCGGACCCATTCGTGCAGGCGGAGTGTCTCGCCCTCGGCGGCCACCATGGGAGCGCCGAGCTGGTGCAGCCGCCACAACGCGCTGCGCAGTCGTCCGGACGCCTTCTGCTCGTCGGACTCCGGCCACAGCGTGCCGACGGTGTGCGCCCGGGTCGCCTGCTGCCGCAGCCCGAGGAACGCCAGCAGCCGCTGCTGTGTCCTCGGCACGGCGAGCCGCCGGCCGTCGCAGTCCAGGACGAAACCGTCCATCAGGGTCAGTCGCACCGTGCATCCCATGTCTCCCCCGCACGAGAACGCCTTCCCGCGAAGCGTTGTCCCGTGCGTGATCAGCATGCGCCGGAACCGGACGGCGGGTCCCGGCCGAAAGGGCGGCCATGCAGGCACAGGTCGCGTCCGGTTGGGCCGTTCGGCCGTATCGGGCAGCCCGGCCACCTTGTGGAAACCTTTCGGCGGATGTGCCGGAAGCGCTTGACCCGTCGGGAAACCTGGTGCGCTTCAAGGGCGAACGCAGCAGACGGGTGTCGCAACTCACGTCTTGACGAGAACCGGGAGGGTCGCGCGCGGCGTCTGGCCGGGTGAGGGACGGAATCGGCCGGAGTGGCCGGTCTCAGCCGCTCACCAAGAAGCCGGCGGCCCCGATCCGCGCGAGCGCGTGGACCGAAGTGAAGGGAAACGCAGATGAGCAACATCGTTCTGGCCCAGCAGGCCGCCGAGACCGTCAACCTCAACAAGGGTCTCGCCGCCATCGGTTACGGTCTCGGCGCGATCGGCCCCGGTATCGGTGTGGGTCTGATCTTCGCCGCCGTCATCAACGGCACCGCGCGTCAGCCGGAGGCCCAGGGCAAGCTGCAGAGCATCGGTTACGGAACCTTCGTGCTCACCGAGGTGCTCGCCCTGATCGGTATCGTCATCTACTTCATCGCCTCCAGCCGGAGCTGAGTCCACCCCCGGACACCTGAGAATCATCGAGAAGCGGCGCGACGACCGGGATTCGTCGCGCCCGCTTCCTCTTCGTTTCCTTCGTCGCGCTCTTCGATCAGCGCGTCCGTCCTATTCGGACGTCAGGTTCTCCGTACGGGTAGCGCCCTGCTGGGTGCGGGTGAGGGCGATCGTCTGCCCGCCGCCGTCCCAGGCCTGGTAGTCGAAGGTCGCGGTAGCGCCCGCTTCCAGTGCGACGCCGTGGCGCTGGAAGGTGCGGACACCGTGATCGTCTTCTCGTTGCACCTCGACCGCGTACGAGCCCTTGGCCTTCGCCCGGGCGGCGTCGACGGTGAACGGACCGCCCTCGGGCGGCAACTGCGCCTTGACGGTGCCGTTGTCGCCGACCGCGACGTCCTGCAGGGTGAAGCTGTAGAAGGAACGCGGGTAGGTCGCCCCGAGGACCAGGGTGGGGGATTGCGGTTTACCCGGGGTGTAGGTCAGATCGCCGGTCTTTTCGCTGGGCGTGATGGTGTCCACCTCGCCGGGCTTGAGCCGGATTCCCTCCACCGCCATGTCGAAAGCAGACCCGATGACGGCGACGGACTCGGTGTCCTCGGCCTTCAGAGCCGAGCCGTCGAGCGTGATCTTGAAGGGGACTCCCTTGGGCAGGATGTAGTAGGGCTCCAGGTTCTCCTCCCAGGTCGCCGCCAGCCTGGTCATGGCCTGCGCGCCGGGGATCTCGTTGACCAGCTTGCCATTGACGTATCCGGTACGACGGCCGGCGTCGTCGGTGATCACCAGGTGGCCGTGGTCACGAGGGTTGCCGTTGAGGAAGATCTCGACCGCCTCGCCTGGGGCAGGCGCCGAGCCGGCCGATCCGGTGCTGCCGGTTCCGCTGGGCGGCACCGGCGGGAACGGCTGCTGCTGCAGGCCGGGATTGCTCGGGTTCATCCACAGTGTGTTCGTGTTCGCGTCACCGTCGTAGGTCTCGGCCGGATCGTTGGGGTGGGCCGCGGTGGTGTACTTCCAGGTGTTGGCCTTGCGGTCGACCTCGATGCGCTGCACGGTCTTGGGGAAATTGTTGTCGTAGATGAGGATCTGGGCTGTCCCGTCGCCCTTGTCCTCGACCGCGTAAGGGGTCACCGCGTGCCCGCCGCTGCCGTCGCGCTTGAAGATCCCGATCGTCCAGGTCTCCGGGTTGTCCGGCCGCAGTTCCTTGAGCAGCCGGTCGACGATGTCGTTGGGGGTGCCCGTCACCTTGTTCTGCAGCACCGTGGGCATGAACTGATGCACGAAGGTGTAAGCGATCTCCTTCTGGGCCGACGCGTTGTCCTTCGGCAGTTCCACCGTCGGTTTGCCGCCGAGGTCCGCCGGGTTCAGCGTCTTCTTCCACCACAGCAGACTGGCCACCGAGAAGCCGTAGCAGTGCCCGCCGTTCATCCCGGCGTTCTGCTGCTCCATCCACATCTGGGCTTCCGGCGTGAGATCGCATTTGCCCACCGCGGCGTCGGCGCAGACCTTGTCACCGAACAACCTGCGCATCTCGTTCGAGGTCAGGTTCGTGATCCCCTCCTCGTTGCCGTAGTTCTGGAACCCGAAGCCCTCCTTGTCCGGCCGGAACCCGGTGTCCGCCTTCAACGGACCGGAGGCGCTGTACTGCTTGCCCGCCTCCGGGCTCGCCGAAGCCGTCTGGCCGGTCGTGGCGCCAGTGTTCGACGAGCATCCGGTCACGGTGGTACCCGCGACGAGCAACCCCGCCGCCATCACCGCCTTCCACCTCAGCCGCCCAGGCCCTCCGGCACGGCAATCGGCCACCGTCATCGTTTCCCTCATTCCTGTCCGACGCACAGATCCGCCCGCGTCGTCTTTGCTCGACTCTGTTCTCGCCCGGTGGTCAGACAGCGACACCGTTCCCGGGCAGCCGCGTACGCAAGTGCGTGTCACGGCACACCGGTCAGGTTTGCTCGCCGCCGTCAACGCGGCATCAACAACCGTTAAACGCCTTCGCGGCGCCGGTCGTCAGAATCGAGTGCGGAAACGTAAGCCGGCCTCATCGGCAAGGTGGCGGGGAGGGAGCGGTCTACTGGTCCCTCTCGCCCGCACGGCTCGCGTCTTTCCCCTGCGTCGCCGTCCAGTCGCGGATCGCGGCGACGAACTCCTCGGGCGCGTCGGACTCCACGTAGAGGCCGGCGCCGTCGACGATCACGGTCTTGTGGCCGGGGAAGGTCGCTTCCAGGCGCTCCCGCTCCCGGGGGCGGAAGCCGATTTGGGCGTTACTCCACACGATCAGTGTCGGCAGGTGGCCGAGGTCGGCAACGCCGGCCTCGACCTCGGCGAAGAAGGCCCTGCTCGCGGTGATCCGGCCGGGGAGTACGGCGGAGGCCTGCCGCCGCTCGGGTGTGTCCAGCACGCGGCGGTAGTGGGTCGTCTCGGCCGCGGTCGGCTTCCGCCTTCGGTGGCCCATGGGGATGAACGCCTTGGCGACGAGGTTGAGCCGCCGGGCCAGGAAGCGCATCGGGGGGCCGCCGGCGATGCGGGCGAAGGCCTCGAAGTAGGGGTCGCCGTTTACCGGCCAGGCCCAGGCGTTGGCGAGTACCAGCCGTTCGAAGACGCCTGGCCGGCGCTGCGCGGCGGCCAGGCCGATCGGGCCGCCCCAGTCCTGCCCGACCAGAGTGACCCCGTCGAGGCCGAGCGCGTCGACGAACCCGGTGACCACGTCCGCGTGCTCCTCGGGCAGGTAGCGGTAACCGGGCTTCGGCGTCGACAGGCCGAAGCCCGGGTAGTCGAGGGCGACGCACCGGAATTCGCCGCGCAGCGCGCGGATCACGTCGCGCCAGAGGAACGACCAGGTCGGGTTGCCGTGCAGGAGCAGCAGTGTGGGGCCCGATCCCTCGTCGACGTAGTGCACGGTGTGCCCGTCGATATCGACGAAGCGGCTCTCGAACGGGAACAGGCTGTCGTCGACCCAAGCAGGCCGCACTCGCTCGCTGGCACCGGCCATGGTGGCCCCCTCCCGGCTCGGCCTTGCGGTAGACTTGAGGTTGTCACGCGCACTTGAGAAAATCAAGCAGAGAGGTCCGATGCGGAGCTACGGCCAGTACTGCGGGCTCGCCCGGTCCCTCGAAATCGTCGGCGACCGGTGGAACCTGCTCATCGTCCGCCAGCTCCTCGTCGCCCCCGCCCGCTACCGGGATCTGCTCGACGGGCTCCCCGGCATCGCGACCAACCTGCTCACCGATCGGCTTCGCGACCTTGAGGCATCGGGCGTGGTCGAGCGGCGGCTGGCCGGCGAAGGCAGCGTTGTCGAGTACGCTCTCACGCCGTGGGGCGCCGAGCTGCGCCAGCCGATCGAGAGCCTGATCCGCTGGTCCGTCCCACTGATGGTCCGCGGCCCCGAGGGCGACTCCTTCCGCCCCGAGTGGCTCGCCCTCGCCGTCCCCGCCCTGCTCGACGCCCGGGTCAAGGTGCGCGCCCCGGCGACGGTCGGCCTCGAGATCGGCGACCCGCCTTTCCAGCTCCGTGCGACGCGCTCCGGCTTCGAGGTCGGCCCGTATGACGGCCGCGCCCTCGACGCCACCATCCGCGCCGACCCCGCCTGCGTTCTCGGCCTCGCCGCCGGCGCCCTTACGCTCGGCGACGCCCGCGCCCTGGGACTGGTCGAGATCGACGGTGACGAGTCCGTCGCCCGCGCTGTCTTCGCCGCCTGACGGGCCGGCAACGGCGCTGTGCCCGCCTACCAGGAAGGAACCATGCAAACCGCTGTCAAGCGCTTGACCATCACCGCGATCTGGCTGATCGCCGCCGGGGCCGCGTTGCTGGGTACGGGATTCATCTTCGAAATCATCACACCACCCGATACCGGTGCCAATATCGGTGCCGCCGGGTGCTTCTTCCTCGGCCTGTGCGCCACAGGGATGGGCCTGCTGCTCGGCGTGGTGGCAGCACTGGCCTGGCTGCTGGGCCGGAAGGGTGACCGGCGCCTCGCTGTCCCTCTCCTGGCCTGGGAAAAGCGTCTCAGGCGCTTGACCGTCGCCGCGGTTGGCCTGATCACCATCGGGGCCATCGTACTGAGCTGGGGAACCTTCATCTTCGCCAGCGGAAGTGCGGGCAGCGGCATCAGAAATGCTTGTCCATACTTTCTTGCCGGCCTCTGCATTGCCGTTGCGGGCTTGCTGGCAGGGATTCCACCCGCGTTGTATCGGTTGTCGCGGCGGAGGAGCGGTGTCGACATCTGACGTTGTGCGCACAGCGTGGTGAGAACGCGAAATCGATCCACGCGAGCGGGTCGGCTCACGGTCCTGGGGTGCCGGTGCCCGGCGTGACGTCCTCGTGGGCGGCGCGTTCGATGTCCGCGAAGAGGCTCTGCCGTTCCGGCGGGCCGAGATAGGTTCCGCGGCTGACGACGGCGTGGATGCGGCGGCTGTTGGTGATCGTGACGAGGGGATCCGCGTCCAGTACGACAAGGTCGGCGTCCTGGCCCGCGGCGACCGTGCCCGACCGCGGGCGCCGCGCGCACCGGGCCGCGTCACGGGTCGCTGCCTGCAGGGCCCGTTGCGGGGACAATCCGGCACGCACCAGCAGCTCCAGTTCGTCGTGTGCCGCGAAGCCGGGGAACGTGTACAGGTAACCGCTGTCGGTACCCGCCGCCATCGGTGTGCCGTCCGCGGCCAGCTCACCGACGAGCTGCAGTACCGCTTCGAAATACGCCGCCTCCCGCGCGATCCGCTCCGGCGGCCACTCCGGCCACGCCGACGCCAGGTCGAGCCATTCCTGACGGACCGAGCGGGGCAGGTAGCGGTCCGCCAGCCCTTGCAGCACCGGGTCGCGCGGCAGCTCCCGCGGCGGCGAGGACGTCCGCGACAGCACCGCCAGCGTCGGCACATGCCAGGCACTGCAGGCGGCGAACCGGCCCGCGAGGTCCTGTGTCATGGCCTTGCTGTGGGTTGCGACAGCGGCCCGGTCGAGCTCGGCGAGCGCGCCCGGCCAGCTGCCGGTGTCCGCCGGCAGCCCCGCCAGCCGGGCGTAGAACTCGTCCCTCCGCTCGGACGTCGAAGCGTGGAAGGCGTACATGTGCTCGACCGAGTGCTGACCACGGGCGAGCACCTCCGGCACCGGCAGCTGGATCGGCACGTGACCGCCGTAGGGCAGCCCGTGGCGGCGCGTCTCGGCCGCGATCGCCGCGTGGATGTCCGGGCTCATGAACGAATAGACCTTGACGAGGTCGGCATGGACCGCGACGGCGTCCCGCACCGCGTCGCGGACTTCGGCGAGGGTGCCGACCCGCCGGTGAACGTCGACGAACGAGTTCCCGCCGTCGAGGATCTCGCTCGCGATGACCATCCTCGGCCCGGCCAGCTCGCCCCGCGCGATCGCACGGGCCACGTCGTGCGTCTCGGGCCTGCCGTCCATGTCCCGGATCGACGTGACACCGTTGACGAGGTGCAGCGGAGGGAAGGTCCGCTTCAAGGTGCTGTAGTGGGCGTGTGCGTCCCACAGTCCGGGGATGACGAACTTCCCGCGCAGATCGACCACGCGCACCCCCGCGACGGCGGGCGCGGCCACACCCCGCCCGACGGCGGCGATCCGGTCCCCGGCAAGGACGATCGTCGCGTCGTGCGTCGGCGACGCGTCGGTGCCGTCGATCAAGGTGACGTGCGTCAGCACCGTCACGTTCCCCGCGGCTTCGGCGTCGTCGGCTGAGAACGTGCTCGCCGCGGCCCCGAGCACACCGCTTCCCAGCCACGCGAGAAAAGCTCTGCGATCCACCGTCATGACCCCACCCCCGGAACCCCATCCTCCTCCGGGAAGCGGACGCGGGCCAGACCCGATGGTCCGTGAAGGCCTCCTTCACAGCGCTGAGCGCCGGTAAGGAGGCCTTCGCGGACTTGGCGAAACGCTAAGCGGTCGGCGGCTGGTAGACCTTCGTGAGCTTTCCGGCCGCGGTGCGGTCGAGCAGCCACAGGGTCCGCCGGTGCCCGCGCGCGCCGGCCACCGGAAGCTGGACCTCGCCCGCTCCGGCGAGTGCCAGCGCCACCGCGTCGGCCTTCGCCTCGCCCGCGGTCATCAGCCACACGTCGCGCGAACGTCGGATGGCGGGCAGGGTCAGCGAAACCCGGGTCGGCGGCGGCTTGGGACAGTTCCGGACCGCCACCACCGAGCGCTCGGTCTCGTACACCGCGGGCGACTCCGGGAACACCGACGCGGTGTGCCCCTCGCCGCCCAGCCCCAGCAGCATGATGTCGAACGACGGGACGTCGCCGTGGTCCTCCGGGCCCGCGCCGGCCGCGAGCACCTCGGCGTAGGCGGCGGCAGCTGCGTCGACGTCATCGCCGAATTCGCCGTCCGACGCCGCCATCGCGTGCACGCGCTTCGGGTCGAGTGGGACGTGGTCGAGCAGGGCCTCGCGGGCCTGCTTCTCGTTCCGCTCGTCCGAATCCGCCGGGACGAACCGCTCGTCGCCCCAGTAGACGTCCAGCCGCGACCAGTCGATCGCGTCCCTGGCGGCCGAGTCCCGCAGTTCCTTCAGCACCGCGATGCCGGTCCCGCCACCGGTGAGCACCACCGACGCGGATCCCTTGGCCGCCTGCACATCCACGAGCCGGGTGACCAGCCTGGCCGCCGCCGCGGCGGCGAGCAGATCGGCATTGGCGTAGACGACGACCTCGGTCTTGCTCATGACCCGGCCTTCCCCGCGGCCGCCTTCGCGGCTGGTTTCCGCTTCGCCGCGGTGGTGGACGAAGCCGCCTTGCTGTTGGTCCCGGCCGAGAACTTGCCGAGGCCCTTCAGCGCGGCCTCGTACACCTCGTCGGTGTCGAGCCTGCGCAACTCCTCGACGAGGCAGTCCGGCGTGTCCCGCCGCTGCAGCGAGATCCGCCGCGTCGGCTGGCCCGGCTGGGTCAGCGTGCCCACGCGGCCGTCCGGCCGGTGCAGCACCACCGCGCCCGAGCGGCGTTCCAGCGACACCGAGATGATGCCCTGCGCGCTGGAGCTCTTGACCCGCTTCACCGGCACCTTGAGGTACTCGGCGAGCCAGCCCGCGAGCAGCTCCGTCGACGGCGAGTCCGCCTCGCCGGTCACCGTGGCGCCGGTGACCTTTTCGTACGGCGGAAGGTCCAAAGCGGACACCAGCTGGGCACGCCAGCGGGTGAGCCTGGTCCACGCCAGGTCCGTGTCACCGTCCACATAGGACTTCGCGCGGGTGGTGAGCGCGCGGACCGGGTTCTTCTCCGCCGCCGAGTCGGTGATCCGGCGCTGGGCCAGCTCGCCGAGCGGATCCTTGGCCGGTGACTTCGGGCCGGCGCCCGGCCACCAGGTCACGATCGGCGCGTCCGGCAGCAGCAACGGAACCACCGCGCTCTGCCCCTGCGAGGCCAGCGGCCCGTAGAGGCGCAGCACGATGACCTCGCTCGCCCCGGCGTCCCCGCCGACCCGGATCTGGCCGTCGATGCGCGGGGCCGCCGTGCGCGCGCCCTTGGCCACCACGATCACCCGCGACGGGTGCTCACGGCTGGCCTCGTTCGCCGCCTCGATGGCCTCTTCCAGCTTGTCGTCGTCGTCCGCGACGATCACCAGCGTCAGCACGCGGCCCAGCGCGACCTGACCGCCGCGTTCCCGGATCTCGACGATCTTCTTGTTCAGCTGCGACGTCGTGGTGGACGGCAAATCGACAATCACGGTCGCCTCCAGTTCCGGCCCGTGCGCTCCAGCATGTGATCGGCCGAAGGCGGACCCCATGTCCCCGGTGGATACTGCTCCGGCGCGGTCCCCAGCTTGGCCCAGTGGTTGATGATCGGGTCGAGGATCTCCCAGGAGAGCTCGACCTCCTCGTTCACCGGGAACAGCGAGGGCTCACCGAGCAGCACGTCCAGGATCAGCCGCTCGTAGGCCTCGGGGGAGGACTCGGTGAACGCGTGCCCGTACCCGAAGTCCATCGTGACGTCGCGGACCTCCATCGTGGTCCCCGGCACCTTCGACCCGAACCGCAGCGTGATGCCCTCGTCCGGCTGCACCCGGATCACCAGCGCGTTCTGCCCCAGCTCCTCGGTCGAGGTCGAATCGAACGGCAGATGCGGTGCCCGCTTGAACACCACGGCGATCTCGGTGACGCGGCGGCCGAGCCGCTTGCCGGTGCGCAGGTAGAACGGAACCCCCGCCCAGCGGCGGTTCTTCACCTCCAGCGTCACCGCGGCGTAGGTCTCGGTCGTCGAATCCTTCGCGAAACCGGCCTCCTGCAACAGGCCCGGCACCTTCGTGCCGCCCTGCCAGCCCCCGGCGTACTGCCCGCGCGCGGTGGTCTGGTCGAACGGGCCGAGCGGCTCGGTCGCGGCCAGCACCTTGATCTTCTCCGACCGCAGTGCCCTCGGCTCGAACGACAGCGGCTCCTCCATCGCGGTGAAGGCGAGCAGCTGCAGCAGGTGGTTCTGGATGACGTCGCGCGCGGCGCCGATGCCGTCGTAGTATCCCGCGCGGCCGCCGAGGCCGATGTCCTCGGCCATGGTGATCTGCACGTGGTCGACGTAGTTCGCGTTCCAGATCGGCTCGAACAGCTGGTTCGCGAAGCGCAGCGCCAGGATGTTCTGCACCGTCTCCTTGCCGAGGTAGTGGTCGATGCGGAACACCGACTCCTCGGGGAAGACGTCGTTCACGATCCCGTTGAGCTCCTTGGCGCTCTTGAGATCGTGCCCGAACGGCTTCTCGATGACCACGCGGCGCCAGGTGTCGGCGTCGGCGTTGGCCAGCCCGGACCGGGCCAGCTGCTTGGTGACCACCGGGAACGCGCTCGGCGGGATCGACAGGTAGAACGCGGTGTTGCCGCCGGTGCCGCGTTCGGCGTCGAGCTCACGGACCGTCTCGGCGAGCCTGTCGAACGCGTTGTCGTCGTCGAACGTGCCCTGCACGAACCGGATTCCCTCGGCGAGCCGGTTCCACACCGACTCGCGAAAGGGCGTCCGCGCGTGCTCCCGCACCGAATCGTGCACCAGCTCGCCGAAGTCCTGGTGCTCCCAGTCCCGCCGGGCGAACCCGACGAGCGAGAACCCGGCGGGCAGCAGGCCGCGGTGGGCCAGGTCGTAGATCGCGGGCATCAGCTTCTTGCGGGCCAGGTCGCCGGTGACGCCGAAGATCACCAGGCTGGACGGCCCGGCGATCCGGGGGAGCCGCTTGTCCCTCGGATCGCGCAGCGGGTTCTTCCAGTTCACTCCCCGGCCTCCTGTACCGCCCGGACCAGTTCGGCCAGGCCCGCGGCGCGGTCGGTCAGGTGCAGGCGCAGCACCGGGCGGCTGTGCTCGGCGAGCACCTGCCCGTCCCCGAGCGCCTGCGCGTGCTGCAGCTGCCCCAGCGTGTAGGGCCGCTCCGGCACCGCCAGGTCCTCGGCGACCGCGCCGGTGATCTGCAGGAACACGCCGTTCTGGTGGCCGCCCTTGTGGTACTGGCCGGTCGAGTGCAGGAACCGGGGTCCCCAGCCGAACGTCGTCTGCAGCCCGGTGCGCTTGGCGATCTCGGACCGCAGCAACGCCGTCGACGCGTCGTCCAGCCGATCGAGGTAGGCCTGCACCGCGATGTAGCCCGCGTCCGGCGCCGACGCGAAGAACGCGCGGAGCACATCGCCGAGCTTTCCTTCGGTGGCAACACCTTCCGAACCGAAGATCTCCACCACACCGTCCACATTGGACGCGGTCTCGCCGCCGGACAGCTTCGCCGGGTCGTCCAGCAGCGCGCGTGCCGCCTTCTTCGCCGCCTCGACGTCGGGCTGGTCGAACGGGTTGATCCCGATCAGCCGACCCGCGAGCGCGGTGGCGAACTCCCACAGCAGGAACTGCCCGCCGAGCGGGCCCGAGGTGGCGACCTTCGCCGCACCCGCGGCCGGGCCGACCGCCACCGGGGTGGCGTCGGACTCCGCGTCGGCGAACCCGGGTGCCTCGACGTTCTCGACCGCGACCGGCAGCAGCCCGGTGCCGAGCTTGCCGGTCGACTCCGCGATCAGCTGCTCGGCCCAGTCTCCGAAGCCGTTGATCCCGGAACCGGTGTCGGCCAGCACGACCTTTTCGGCACCGGCCGCGTGCGCGGCGGCCCAGGCGGCGGCGAGCCGGATCGCCGGGTTGTCCGCCGAGTCCGTGGCGAGCTGCTCGGCCGCCGCGGCGGCCTGGTCGAGCAGCCGCGCGACGTCCACCCCGGCCAGCCCGGCGGGCACCAGCCCGAACGCGGTGAGCGCCGAGTAGCGGCCGCCGACGTGCGGATCGGCGAGGAAGGTCTTGCGGTAACCCTCCTTTTCGGACAGTTCGGCCAGCGGCGAGCCCGGGTCGGTGACGACCACGATCCGCCGCGCCGCGTCGATCCCCGCCTCGGCGAAGGCCTTCGCGAAGATCCGCCGGTGGCTGTCGGTCTCCACGGTGCCGCCGGACTTCGACGACACCACGATGACCGTGCGCTGAAGATCACCGGCGAGCGCGTCGGCGACCTGGCCCGGGTCCGTGGTGTCGAGCACCGTCAGCGCGACGCCTTCGGTCGCGGTGATCACCTCGGGGGCGAGCGAGGACCCGCCCATCCCCGCGAGGACCACCCTGTCGACACCCTCGGACCGCAGCTCCGCGAGCAGCGTCTCGATTTCCCCGATCAGCGGCCGCGACGTCTTGTGCAGCGACGTCCACGAGAGCCGGATCGACGCCTCCGGCTCCGCGTCCGCGCCCCACAGGGTCGCGTCCTGCGCGGCGAGCTTCGAGGCGGCCTTGTCCGCCACGAGCTGCTCGACCAGGGGTGCCGCCTTGTCCGCCAGTTCGGCGTCGACGATCTCGACGCCGGTCACATCCCCTGCCATCGTGCCTTTCAGCCCTTCGCCTCGGCCAGCTGTCCGGTGACGGTGTCCAGCAGCTCCTGCCAGGACTTCTCGAACTTCTCCACGCCCTCTTCCTCGAGGACCTTGAAGACGTCCGGGATGTCGATGCCGGCAGCGGAGAGCTTGTCGAACACCTCCTGCGCCTGCGCGCCCTTGCCGGTCACCTTGTCGCCTTCGATCTCGGCGTGGTCGGCGACCGCGTCGAGGGTCTTCTCCGGCATGGTGTTCACCGTGTCGCCCACGACGAGCTGGTCGACGTAGCGGGTGTCCGAATAGGACGGATCCTTGACCCCGGTGGACGCCCACAGCGGACGCTGCGCGTTGGCGCCCTCGGCGGCCAGCGCCGACCAGCGGTCCGAGGTGAACAGCTTCTCGAACGCGGCGTAGGCGAGCAGCGCGTTGGCGATCGCCGCCTGGCCGCGCAGTGCCTTGGCCTCGTCGGTGCCGATCTTCTCGATCCGCTTGTCGATCTCGGTGTCCACACGGGACACGAAGAACGAGGCGACCGAGTGGATGCCCTTGAGGTCGTGGCCGTTGGCCTTCGCCTGCTCCAGCCCGGCGAAGAAGGCGTTGATGACCGCCTCGTAGCGCTCGACGGAGAAGATCAGCGTGACGTTGACGCTGATGCCCTCGGCGAGCGTCGCGGTGATCGCGGGCAGACCCTCTTCGGTGGCCGGGATCTTGATCAGCACGTTCGGCCGGTCCACGGTCTTCCACAGGTCCTTGGCCTCGGCCACCGTCTTCGCGGTGTCCTTGGCCAGGCGCGGGTCGACCTCGATGGACACCCGGCCGTCGACGCCGTTCGTGGCGTTGTAGACGTCGCGGAAGAGATCGGCCGCGTTGCGGACGTCGGTGGTGGTCAGCTCGCGGACCGTGCCGTCCAGGTCGGCGCCGCGGGCGGCGAGGTCACGGACCTGCGCGTCGTAGGCCTCGCCCTTGGACAGCGCGTTGGCGAAGATCGTCGGGTTCGTGGTCACGCCGACGACGTGCTTGTCGCGGATGAGCCCGGCGAGGTTGCCCGAGTCGAGGCGCTCGCGCGAGAGGTCGTCCAGCCAGATGGAAACACCGGCTTCCGACAGTTGCGCGAGCCGATCAGTGGTGCTCATGACTCTGTCCTTCCCAGTGGCGCGCAGCGCCTCCGTTGAGGGTGGGTGGAGGGGATGAGGCGGCACATCCCCTTCGGAAATTCAGGCGTTCTTGGCTTTGGCGAGGGAACGGCGAGCCGCGTCGACGACGGCCTCGGCGGTGAAACCGAACTCGCGGAACAGGGTCGCGGCGTCGGCCGAGGCGCCGAAGTGCTCGATCGACACGTTCTCACCGGCGTCGCCGGTGAACCGGATCCACGACTGGGCCACGCCGGCCTCGACCGACACGCGGGCCTTGACCGACGGCGGGATGACCGCGTCCTTGTAGGACTGCTCCTGCTTGTCGAACCATTCGACACACGGCATCGAGACGACGCTCGCCGGGATGCCGCCTGCCTCCAGGGTTTCGCGGGCCTTGACGGCCAGCTGCACCTCGGAACCGGTGGCGATCAGCACGACCTCCGGGGCGCCGTTGGACGCCTCGGCCAGCACGTAGCCGCCCTTCTTGACGCCCTCGGCGTCGGTTCCCTCCAGCACCGGCACGTTCTGCCGGGTCAGCGCGATCCCGGACGGGTGCTCGGTGTCCTCGAGCACGGCCTTCCACGCGTAGGCGGTCTCGTTGGCGTCCGCCGGGCGGACGACGTTGAGGCCGGGGATCGCGCGCAGCGCGGAAAGCTGTTCGATCGGCTGGTGCGTCGGGCCGTCCTCGCCGAGGCCGATCGAGTCGTGCGTCCACACGTAGGTGACCGGCAGGCCCATCAGCGCGGCGAGCCGGACCGGCGGGCGCATGTAGTCGGAGAAGATCAGGAACGTCGCGCCGTAGGGCCGCGTGCCGCCGTGCAGCGCGATGCCGTTCAGGATCGAGCCCATCGCGTGCTCGCGGATGCCGAAGTGGAGCGTCCGGCCGTACGGGCTGGTCTTCCACATGTCGGTGCCGGCCTCGGCAGGGCCGAACGAGTCGGCGCCCTTCATCGTGGTGTTGTTGCTCTCCGCGAGGTCCGCGGAGCCGCCCCACAGCTCGGGCAGCGGCTCGGCGAGCGCGTTGAGCACCTCACCGGAGGCCTTGCGGGTCGCGATGCCCTTGGCGTCCGGCTCCCACGAAGGCAGCTTCTCGGCGAAGCCCTCGGGCAGCGCGCGGGTGGCGAGCCGGTCGAACAGCGCCTTGCGCTCCGGGTTGGCCGCGGCCCAGACGTCGAACTTCTCCTGCCACGCGGCGCGCGCGGACTTGCCGCGGTCGAGGGCCTGGCGGGTGTGGGTGATGACCTCGTCGTCGACCTGGAAGTTCCGCTCCGGGTCGAAGCCGAGGATCTTCTTGACCGCCGCGACCTCTTCGGCGCCCAGCGCGGCGCCGTGCGCCTTGCCGGTGTTCATCTTCGTCGGCGCCGGGTAGCCGATGATCGTCTTCAGCGCGATGAACGACGGACGCGCCGTCTCGGCCTTCGCGGCCTCGATGGCGGCCTCGATCGCGACGACGTCCTCGCCACCCTCGACCGTCTGCACGTGCCAGCCGTAGGCCTCGTACCGCGCGGCGACATCCTCCGAGAGGGCGATGTTCGTGTCGTCCTCGATGGAGATCTTGTTGTCGTCGTAGAAGACGACCAGGTTGCCCAGCTGCTGGCGCCCCGCGATCGACGACGCCTCGGAGGTGACGCCCTCCTCGATGTCGCCGTCGGAGGCGATCACGTAGACGAAGTGGTCGAAAACGCTCTCACCGGGCGCGGCGTCCGGGTCGAACAGGCCGCGCTCGCGGCGGGCCGCCATCGCCATGCCGACCGCGTTGGCCAGGCCCTGGCCGAGCGGGCCGGTGGTGGTCTCGACGCCCTTGGTGTGGTGGTACTCCGGGTGACCCGGCGTCAGCGAGCCCCACTTGCGCAGCTGCTTGAGGTCCTCCAGCTCCAGGCCGAACCCGGCGAGGTACAGCTGGATGTAGAGGGTCAGGCTGGAGTGCCCGGCCGACAGTACGAAGCGGTCGCGCCCGGCCCAGTGCGGGTCCGCGGGGTCGTGCCGCAGCGTGCGCTGGAACAGCGTGTAGGCCAGTGGCGCCAGGCTCATCGCGGTGCCGGGGTGCCCGCTGCCGCAGTTCTCCACCGCGTCCGCGGCGAGCACCCGGACGGTGTCCACGGCGCGAGTGTCGGTTTCGGTCCAGTCGGCTGGCACGGCACGCCGGAGGAGGGGGTTGTTCTCGCTGGTGGAGGCGGTTACGGACACTGAGATCGAACTCCTCGTCATGAGGTTGTGCTGGTTTCCGGTACTTCGCTGGTGCCTGGCGTGCTGCCTATCTATCTCAATCGATCCGGAAGAGACGATATTCCTGCTGGCAGCCTCGCGCAGGGCAGGACGCGGGCCCTCGCCGCCAGCCTAGTGGTTCGCCTCCGGCGGGACCCGCGATCACCCACGGGAATCACCACGTCTAACATCGGTTCAGGGTTCAAGCAGGCAGGTGCCACCACGTACACCGCGAGCCTGCACCCGCCCGAACTGACACAGGGAGTGAAATGTCGTTGGTGAACGCTGCGCACGGACGCAGTGACGACACCAGCGCCGTCCGCCCGACCGGTGAACCACCGCGGGGTGGCAGGCGAACCATCCGCCAGGTGGTCGGTGCCTACGCCGCACTCGCCAAGCCGCGGGTCATCGAACTCCTTCTGGTGACCACGATTCCCGCGATGTTCCTCGCGGGCCGCGAGATCCCGTCGCCGTGGCTGGTGCTCGCCACGCTGCTCGGCGGGACCATGGCCGCGGGCAGCGCGAACGCGCTCAACTGCGTCATCGACGCCGACATCGACAAGGTGATGAACCGCACGAAGCGGCGTCCCCTTGTCAAGGATTCGGTGCCCCGGCGCAACGCGCTGATCTTCGGGCTGGTGCTCGGTGTCGCGTCGGCCGCCGTGCTGTATCTCACGGTGAACCTGCTCTCGGCGATCCTCGCGATCGCGACGATCCTCTTCTACATCTTCGTCTACACCCTCGGCCTCAAGCGGCGGACTTCACAGAACGTCGTGTGGGGCGGCGCCGCCGGCTGCATGCCGGTGGTGATCGGCTGGGCCGCGGTGACCGGCACCGTGCAGTGGCCCGCGTTCGTGATGTTCGGCGTCATCTTCTTCTGGACCCCGCCGCACACCTGGGCGCTGGGCATGAAGTACCGCGAGGACTACGAACGCGCCGGTGTCCCGATGCTGCCGGTGGTCGCGACCGAACAGCACGTCGCCCGCCAGATCGTCATCTACTCGTGGGTGATGGTGGCCTGGACGCTGCTGCTGCTCCCGGTGACGTCCTGGCTGTACGGCACTTTCGCGGTGCTGGCGGGTGCCTGGTTCCTCTTCTACGCGCACCGGCTGCAGGCCGCGGTCCGCCGGGGCGAGCAGACCAAGCCGATGTCGTTGTTCCACCGCTCCAACACGTACCTGATGATCGTGTTCGTGGCGCTGGCCGTCGACTCCGCCATCGGCCTCCCGGTCCTGGGCCTGCCCTTCTGATTCTTCGCGACGTGCCGTTAAGGCCACCTTTATGGGCGTCAGACGCCCATAAGGTGGCATGAGGGTACTTCTTCGGGGGTCATGGTGTCGATCATGCTCCGTCGCTGGTCAGAGGTCCGAAACCGGATCTTGAAACGAGCACCGACGGGTCTGTGGGCATGAGCTTCGCCCACAGAGCTTGATCGGCTCCGTTCCCCCGGGTTACCGTCGGCCCTTCGCAGGGATCGCCGCGCGTGCGCGATGCGAAGGGCCGATCCCCGATGGCAGCGAAGACACGGAAACCCAGGCGTGGTCTGGGCTACAGCATTGAGGAGATCCACCGGAAGTCCGGCACCAAGTACCGGACCTACGTCTGGAACGCCGTCGCGCAGAAGAAGGAATGGGCGCGGGATGTCGACGGCGGAACCATCTTCGACTTCTACGAGCAGGCGGAGGCCGCCGCGATCCTGCTCCTCAAGCGGGTCGACGACACCTGCACCGAGGCGGGCATCCCGGTCCAGCGTCAGAAGGGTCGACTGACGTTCAAGGAGTACGGCGACCTGTGGGTGGTCGACCAGCCGGGCACAGTCAGAACCCGGAAACAGCGGGGCTACTGTCTGAACGCGCTCAACCGAAAATTCGCCAACCGCTGGATCGACGAGATCACCGAGGCTGAGTTCCGAGCCTGGGATGCCGCCGGCCCGATCGGCCGCCCGCAAATAGAAACGCGCCCCCTCCTGGCCTTCGGGCCGGGAGGGGGCTTTTTGCGTTTCAAGGCTCTATTTCCTGGCCAGTTCGCGACGTCCGGCCTCGGTGAGCGTGTAGTAGCGCTGACCCCCCGCCTGCGAGGGCTCGTCCCACCCGTCGGTGAGCCAGCTGCGTTGCAGCAGCGTCGTCAGCATCAGATTCAGCCGTGGGCTGTGTACGTTCGCCGCGCGCCGCAGGAATCCGCCGTAGAAGCGGGCGTCGTCGTCGCCTGCGAGAAGCACGGCTGCCAGCCTTCGCATTTCCCGGGTCGACCGCATGGCCTGATTCTAGACCTCGTCGTCCGGATCTGGCGGCTCTGGCTGCCAGCGGAACAGGCTCGACCGGTAGGTGCCGCCCGGTCGGGTCGGGCCGGTCGGCTGTTTCGGAGGGTAGCTCCCCGCAGAGCCGAGGGCTACGTTGCCCGCCTGGCCTCCGGCGAGGCAACTGCGTCGGTCGCGCAGACGCGACATCGGCCTCTTGAGCATGGGCGGCTCCTTAGCGCTTCGGGCGCGGCGGCTGTATCGGCCGGGGTTGCGGGCCGGGGTTGTCGCGTGTGGGCGAGCTGGGCCTGTCCTTACCTGGCCCCGGCCTCGTGGGCCCGGGTCCTGCGGGATTGCGCGGCATCGACCGTCCTCGGGTTCGGTACGTGGGCAGGTGGAACCCGGCCGCCGCGCCGACGAGGGCACGGGGCAGCGACCGGTGGTCTATGAATCGAGCTGATCCCGCAGCTCGTCGGCGCGCTCCAGGAGTTCGCGGCCCAGGGCGGAGTGGGCTTCGCCGAGCAGCCGCAGTCCCTCGGAGAACCTCGCGTCCTCGTACTGGACCGTCAGTAGGCGGAGCACGATCTCCCCGAACTCGGAGTTGATCCGCGAGAGACGCGCGAACAGCTCTCGATCACGCTTCTCCACGTCGCGAAACCCCCTTCCGGAGGAGCCCCTGGGCGCGCAGCGCCTTTCGGGTCGCGGCCATCACGCGCCGTTCGCGCCTCTCGCAGATGCGCCCGGGGATCGGTCGGACCCCTCCGTGCGGTCACGCTCTCTCGGTCGTGCCGTTGGGGGTACCAGCGGTCCTCTTCGCACCAGGGGAGCAGGAACGTGGGCCAGTCGCTCTCGACCTGCTCCGTCCGGTACAGGTGCGCCAAGCCGTCGAGGAACGCGTGCCATTCGTAGGCTTCCGCTGCGCTTCGAAGCGCTCCGGGCGTCGGTCTCTCTTCGAGCGCGGTCATCGGAGTCTCTTCGGGTGCTCGACGTACGCCTGGCGCGCTGTCGCGCGCTGATCATGAGGAAGCTCGGAGATGCGACGGCCGGAGGTGTCGAAGAGGAACCGATCGGCATACTCCTCCCGGCGGCTGGCCGGGGGCTCCTTCGTCTCTTCCGTGGACGTTGCGCCCGTCTCGCACACACCTCCCGACTGGCGACCACTTGGTAATACAAGTACAACGAAGGACGCTAGCTCAACTTGGTAATACAAGTCAAACCCGCCGTGGAACGACGCGGTCAGACTGCACGGCAGGTGGGCCGCGGGAGGATTGGGCAACTTGTAGCATCAAGTGATGACTGAGGGCGGCGGCTCGTTCCCGTACCGGCGGATCGTTGACGACCTGCGCGCGGAGATCGCAGCGGGACGGCGGGCCCCTGGCGAGCGCCTGCCGTCGGAACACGACCTCGCGGCGCAGTACGCGGCAAGCCGTCCGACCGTCCGGCGGGCCATCGCGGTCCTCAAGGCCGAGGGGTTGGTGGTCAGCGAACAAGGGCGCGGCATGTTCGTCCGCTCCACTCCGCACGTCCGTTTGCTCCTGTCCGGCGCAAACTATCGAAAGCATCGGAATGCGGGATTGCCTGGCTTCAATGCCCAGGTTCGCGAACAAGGTCAGGTGCCGGAACAGCGCCTGCTCGACGTGATCACCATCCCGGCAAGCTCCGAAATAGCACAACGCCTGAACCTTGCCGAGGATGAACAAGTTGTCGTCCGAAAGAGACTGTTCATGATCAATGGTCAACCTGTCGCATTTTGCGACAGCTACTACGCTGAAGCGATGGTCAGAGGAACGGCGATCACGCAATTACGCAGGATCAAAGGTGGCGTCAACGGCCTAATCGAGGATTCTGCGGGTCCGATTCGCCGCCGTCTCGCCAGGTCGGTGGATGAGCTATCGGCAAGAATGCCTTCAAGGAATGAGCTTGACGGCCTTCAGTTGGCGACCGGAGTCCCTGTGGTCGACATTGTCAGGACGGTGTACGACACGAACGGTAATCCAGTTGAGGTGCAGCACACCGTTGCGGCCGCTGACCGTCACCAGTTTCAGTACGAGGTATCGATGACATGACCTCTGCCACTGGCCAGCAGCCACGGATCCGCCTGGGCCTTTGCTTGTCCTTGACGGGGAGATTTGCGCGTTTCGGAAGGCAGGTCGCCACGGCGTTGCAGGTGTGGCAAGGTCTAGATGGGTCGGTGGACCTTGTCATCGAGGACGACGAGAGCGATCCACGTACCATTGAACAACTTCTTCCTCAGATCGACAAACGCAGCGATGTCATGCTCGGTCCATACGCCACGAATCTTACAAGGGTGGCAAGCAGGATTGCGTCGGAAAACGGACGGATTCTCTGGAACCACGGCGGATCCGGCGACGATATCCAGGCTGCACATTCCGGAAGTCTGGTGTCGGTATTGACGCCGACTTCGCGGTACGCGAAGCCATTCGTAAAACATCTCTCAACTGCGAATGCCCCGCCACCGTTACTCGTCATCGCCCGCGGCAGAGGTGCGTTCGGCCGACAAGTTGCAGCAGGCGCCTCGCGTGACGTAGAAAAAGTGGGAATTCATGTCTTTGAGCTGAGTTCGGAGCAGGAATTGCCGGAGATAGAAGGCGACTGGGCACTGTTCTCTGCCGGAACGTTCGAGGACGATTCTGCCAACGTAAGACGAGCGCGAAAGATGACGAATCGTCCGTCAGTCGTATGCTCGGTTGCCGCTGGTGTGCGCGAATTTGGCGACGCCGTCGCGGATTCCCGCGAAACCTACGGCATAGCGCAATGGTTTCCGGGCACGACGACACCCTGCCCCGACATCGGGCCGACGGAACGGGACTTTCTCGCCGCCTACGCGAAGACTGGGCAGCCGACACCCGACTACCCGGCCGTCCAAGCTGTCGCGGCGGCGGCTCTGGCGACTCACTGTGTGACGCTCGCAGGGGCCACGACGCGTCTCGCTCTCTGGGAAGCGGCGACGTCGCTGGACACCACAACCCTGTTCGGCCGATTCAAGATCGACCCGGCAACGGGTGTGCAAGTGGCTCACGAGACCGTCCTCCTGCGATGGACGGCGGCGGGCATCGAACCAGCGACGCCCGCCAATCCGCCCACGTAGCCGAGCCAGCGGCCGACAAGTCGCTCGGAGACATTGCTCACGCAGGTCACAAGTACATAACCAAATGACGGTTCGCCTTTGATGCTTGTACCTCTTGGACATTCGCCGTGTCGTATCGACTTCGCGGCCATCTCGAAGGGGCACCTGGGCAACCTGCCCGGGTGGCTCCTTCGTCGTCTGGCTGCCTTGGGGTGCCGCTCTTACACTCTGGCGCAGTCGCCGCCGGCTTCAGGAGGCGCCATGCCTGCCGCGCCCGCCCAGCCCAGCTACGCCTCCGGCACCTTCGACATCTCCCTTCTGGGCGACACCGTGGGTGACACAACTTCGACCGCGCCGTCGCGGCCTCCGGCGAGCACTCCGCCCGGTACCGCAGCTCGCGAAGATTCGCTACTAGCGATGGGCAAAGTGTGGGCATAGACCCGAAACTCGCTGGTCAGGGTCTGACATAGAATCGCAACTAGGTGAGACAGTTCTGATAGGATGTGTGCAGGTGAGAGAGCACATCACCCCGAAAACGCCAGGTCAGCACCGCAGTTGTCCTGTAAAGGTGGCCTTAACGGCACTCGCCGGCGCCGCCCCGTGCGGAACTCCCGTTGGACCGGGTTCTGACCGCTGTCGGTGAGTTCGTCCGGACGGGCCGTCGGCCGGAATCCGTGACCTGGACCCCTGGCTGAGGGAAACGATCCCGCATGAGTTTCCGCTCCATCTGGGACAGCTATCCCGACGACCCAGCCGGTCACATCGGTGGTGAGAACGTCGTCGTGAGCACTGCCGCCGAGACGGACCAACTCGTGGAGCGACTGCGGTCACCGCGAGCCGGTACCGCGAAAGTCTGGGGACCGGATATCAGGCAGGACGTCTGGACCGGTCAGCTTCTTCACGTCGGTGTGCACGGGAGCTTCGCCTACATCTCGTACACCTCGGACTCGGTGGGAATGGTGTCCGCGGACGGCGATCCGGAATCGCCGGAGTACGACTCGCCTGACGAAGAGTTCCCGCCGGGATCGGGACTGCCAGTCGGTGTCGTGGCGGCCGGGCTCAAGGAATTCCTTGTCAGCGGCACGCGGCCTCGGGCCATTCCCTGGGCCGCTGCCGCTGGGGAGCTGTGACCGGGTGTCCTCGGACAGCCTGCGGACAAGTCTCGGCGATGCCTCCGACAGGGTGGATTTGTCACTGCTGGTGGCGCCGTGCGGATACCTTTGAGTAATCGGACCATTACACGGTCCAGGTCTTGCCGATCGAAGCCAGTCTCCATCCTGGTGTTGTTGGGGCATTCACGGTTCTGGAGTACGACGCCGAAGCGAGCTTGGTGTTGCTGGAGAACAAGGTGTCCAGCCTGTTCCTGGACGAGCCGGAACAGATCGAGGTGTACACGCAGTCATGGGAGATGCTCGTCGGTCTTGCGCACGGCCCGGACAGGTCCGTGAAGCTGATCGAGGCCGCCGCCAAGCGCCTTGCCTGAGAGATCGTGAGATCATGGGTGCATGAAGTCGCAGGATTTCTCCAGTCCCCACTGGTTCAAGAGCAGCTACAGCAACGACTCTGCCAACTGTGTCGAGGTGGCGTTCGGGGAGGTGGCCGTCGGCGTCCGGGACTCCAAGGCCCCTGCCTTGCCCGCGCTGACCGTCCCGGCCGCCGTGTGGTCCGCGTTCGTTCGTGAGCTGAACCATTAGTACCGAGGAACTCGCTCGCGAGCAGGACTACGTCACCACGCTCTACCGCAAGCTCGACGCCGAACGCGCCGAGGCACAGCGCAGGCTCGACGAGATCCTCCGGCAGACCGGCGGCACCCCGCAGGCGCGCACCGAACGCGACGTCGCGACGACGCTGTACACCGATCGGCTGGCCCAGCTGGGCTCGGTCGAGCAGGGGCTGTGCTTCGGGCGGCTCGATTTCCTTCCCGGCCACGCCGAGGAGACGACGTACATCGGCAGGCTCGGCCTGTTCGACGAGGACGACGACTACAAGCCGCTGCTGGTCGACTGGCGGGCGCCGGTCGCGCGGCCGTTCTACCTGGCGACCGCGGCGTCTCCCGAAGGCGTCCGGCGGCGCAGGCACATCCGGTCGCTGAGCCGCAAGGTCACCGGCCTCGACGACGAGATCCTCGACCTCACCGCCGCCGACCAGGGCCAGGATCTCGGCCTGGCGGGCGAGGCCGCGCTGCTGGCCGCGCTCGAACAGCGCCGCACGGGTGAGATGAGCGACATCGTCGCCACGATCCAGGCCGAGCAGGACCGGATCATCCGCGCGCCGCTGGGCGGGGTGATGGTCGTGCAGGGCGGGCCCGGCACCGGCAAGACCGCCGTCGCCCTGCACCGCGCCGCGTACCTGCTCTACACGCACCGCCAGCAGCTCACCACGCGCGGCGTGCTCGTGGTCGGGCCGAACAGCACGTTCCTGCGCTACATCGGCCAGGTCCTCCCGTCGCTGGGGGAGACCGGCGTGCTGCTCGCCACCGTCGGTCAGCTTTACCCTGGACTCGACGCCGTCGGCACCGAGTCCCGCGAGGCCACCGAGATCAAGGGCCGGATCGTCATGGCGGACGTGCTGGCCAACGCCGTCCGCGACCGCCAGCGGGTCCCGGAACCCGTGCTGGAGATCGAGTACGAGCGCGACGTGCTGCGGCTGGACCGCAAGACCTGTGTGGACGCGCGGACGCGGGCCCGCCGCTCGCGCCGTCCGCACAACCTCGCGCGGCGGCTGTTCGTCTCCGACGTCCTCGACGCGCTGACCCGCCAGGCCGCGCGGAGGCTGGGGGAGGACCTGCTCGACGCGCGTGACGTCCAGGACATCCGCGCGGAACTGGCCGCGGACGCGAACATCGCGGCGGCACTGGATTCGCTGTGGCCGACCCTCACCCCAGAGGGCGTGCTCGACGACCTGTTCGCCGACCGCGAACGCCTCGACAGCGCGGCGTCGAAGCTGCTGACGGCGGAGGAACGCGCGCATCTGGAGAGCGGCCGGGACGCCCAGTGGACTCCGGCCGACGTCCCGCTCCTGGACGAACTCGCCGAGCTGCTCGGCGAGGACGACACCGAGGCCCGTGTCGAACGCAAGCGCCGTGAGCGCGAGGATCGCGCGTACGCCGAGGGCGTGCTGGACATCCTCGAACAGGACGAGGAAATCATCGACGAGGAACTGCTGCGGGTGTCGGACGTGCTCGACGCCGAGCTGTTCGCCGAGCGGCAGCAGGCCCGCAGCGAGCTGACCGCCGCCCAGCGCGCCGCGCAGGACCGGACCTGGACCTTCGGGCACGTCATCATCGACGAGGCGCAGGAACTGTCCGCCATGGACTGGCGGCTGCTCATGCGCCGCTCGCCCAACCGCTCGATGACGCTCGTCGGCGACGTCGCGCAGACCGGCGCCGCCGGCGGCGCGCGCACCTGGGACGAGGTGCTCTCGCCGTACGTCGCGGATCGCTGGCGCCTCGAACAACTCACCGTGAACTACCGCACGCCCGCCGAGATCATGGCCGTCGCGGCGCGTGTGCTGGCCGAGGTCGACCCCGCGCTGGAAGCGCCGTCTTCCGTGCGGGAGAGCGGAATCCCGCCGTGGTCGGTGGTCCCGGCAGACGTCGAGGCCGAGCTGCCGGGGCTTGTCGGCGCCGAACTGTCCGCTGTGGACGGTGGGACGGTGGCGGTGCTCACCCCGGCCTCGCGGCTCGACGACGTCCGCGGGCTGCTCGCCGATACCGGCGACCGGGTGAGCGTGCTCACGGTCGAGCGGGCGAAGGGCTTGGAGTTCGACGCCGTGCTGCTGCTCGCCCCGGACGAGATCGTCGCGGACTCGCCGCGCGGCCTCAACGACCTCTACGTCGCGCTCACCCGGGCGACCCGGCGGCTCGGCGTGATCTCCAGCGGATCGACGGTTCCGGCACTGTCCGTGCTTGGCTAAGGTGCGCGGCATGCAGAAAATCGGCAAGATCGCCGCGATGGGCGCCGTGCTGGCCACGGCCACCCTCGCACTGACCGCGTGCGGCCAGAAGGACACCCCGGCCGCCGCGTCCCGCGAGTGCACCGCGGACGACATCAAGACCACCGGGAAGTTCGGCGAAGCGCCGACGATCACCATCCCGGACAACTGCACTCCGCCGAAGAAGCTCATCACCAAGGACCTCTCGCCCGGCACCGGTGAGGGCGCGAAGCCCGGCCAGCAGCTGGAGATGAACTACACGCTGGTCACCTGGTCGGACAAGCAGAAGCTGGACAGCTCCTTCGACCGCGGCAAGACGTTCCCGCTGCCGCTGGGCGCCGGCAAGGTGATCCAGGGCTGGGACCAGGGCCTCGTCGGCATCCAGCAGGGCGCGCGGCGCCTGCTGATCATCCCGCCCGACCTCGGCTACGGCGAGGGCGGCCAGGGCATCAAGCCCAACGAGACCCTCGTTTTCGTGACCGACGCCGTCAAGGTCTCCGGCGACTCGGGTCCGTGATGCCCAGTCCGTGAATGCCGCATTGGGGTTTCTCGGTAGGTGCGGGGGTGTGGTTTTGCTGGTGGGTGCTTTCCGGGGGCTTGGTGGTGTGGTGAAGGGGTCCTTCACGGCATGCGGCGGGGTCCGGGGCGCGTGTCGCGAACGCGCCGTTCGGGACGCTCATCGTCGGCAACGGAGCGTTCGCGACATCGGGCGAACGGAGTCGGCGAGCGCGGGGAAGTCCGAGGGACGCCCTGGGTGCATCCACCGCACCCAGGAACGCCCTTGTCACACCCCAGACCAGCGCACCGAAGACGTCCTACAGCACCTCCGGCAGCACACACGGCCCCAGAACCCTTAGCGAGAAAACCTCCTTGAGGGACTCTGATTCCCTCAATGTGGCATTCACGGACCATGGCGGTGCGCTTCAGCGGGCGCGGGCGACGCGGCCTTCGTCCCAGACCGGCTCCGGGGTTTCGCGGACGACGCCGTCGGAGCCGAAGACGAGGTAGCGGTCGAACGACTTGGCGAACCAGCGGTCGTGGGTGACGGCGAGGACGGTGCCTTCGTAGGTTTCGAGGCTGTCCTGCAGGGCTTCGGCGGATTCGAGGTCGAGGTTGTCGGTCGGCTCGTCCAGCAGGAGCGCCGTGGTGCCCGCGAGTTCGAGCTGGAGGATCTGGAACCGCGCCTGCTGGCCGCCGGACAGCTTGTCGAAGACCTGGTCGCCTTGCCGTTCCAGCTCGTAGCGGCGTAGGACGGCCATCGCGGCTCCGCGGTCCTTGGCGTGTTCGGTCCAGAGGATGTCGGCCAGCGTCCGCCCGGTCAGCTCCGGGTGGGCGTGGGTCTGGGCGAAGTGCCCGGGGACGACCCGGGCGCCGGTCTTCCACACGCCGGTGCAGGCGACGTCCTCGCCCGCCAGCAGCCGGAGGAAATGCGATTTGCCCGAGCCGTTGGAACCGAGCACCGCGACCCGTTCGCCGAAGAAGATCTCCAGCGAGAACGGTTTCATCAGCCCGGTGAGTTCGAGGTGTTCGCAGGTGACGGCGCGGACGCCGGTGCGGCCGCCGCGCAGCCGCATCCGGATGTCCTGCGGCCGCGGTGGTTCCAGCGGCGGGCCCGCTTCCTCGAACTTCCGGAGGCGGGTCTTGGCGGCTTTGTAGCGGGAGGCCATTTCGTCGCTGCGCGCGGCGTACTGCTGCATGTCCAGTACGAGGCGTTTGAGCTGGGCGTGTTTCTCGTCCCAGCGTCGCCGGAGTTCTTCGTAGCGGGCGAAGCGTTCCTTGCGTGCCTCGTGGTAGGTGCCGAACCCGCCGCCGTGCATCCAGGCGTCGCTGCCCGCGGGGCCGGGTTCGACGCTGACGATCTTCTCCGCGGCTCGGGCGAGCAGTTCCCGGTCGTGGGAGACGAAGAACACGGTCTTGCGCGTCTCGCGAAGCCGGTCTTCGAGCCAGCGCTTGCCCGGGACGTCGAGGTAGTTGTCCGGCTCGTCGAGCAGCAGGACTTCATCGGGGCCGCGGAGCAGCGCTTCGAGGACCAGGCGTTTCTGTTCGCCACCACTGAGCGTCCGGACGAGGCGCCATTGGGCTTTCTCGTAGGGCACGCCGAGCGCGGCGGTAGTGCAGACGTCCCACAGCGTCTCGGATTCGTAGCCGCGTGCTTCGGCCCAGTCGGCCAGTGCCTGCGCGTACTTCATTTGCGCGGCTTCGTCGTCGACGGTCATGATCAGTTCCTCGGCGGCGTCCACCGCGGCCGCGGCGTCCCGGATCCGTTGGGGTGCCACCGAAATCAGGAGGTCGCGGACGGTGCGTTCGTCGCGCACCGAGCCGACGAACTGGGCCATCACGCCGAGCCCGCCGGAGACGGTCACCGACCCGGCGTGGGGCTGCAGTTCGCCGGACAACAGCCGCAGCAACGTGGTTTTCCCGGCGCCATTGGGCCCGACGAGCGCGACGACCGCCCCGTCGGAGACCCGGAACGAGACGTCGTCGAGCAACGTCCGCCCGTCCGGCAGGATGTACTCGACGTGCGCTGCCTCCAGATGGCCCATGGTCGCGGAGTGTAGTGACCGGGCCGCCGGAACGCCCCCGATTTTCAGCTCGGCGCCACGGCCTGGCGGACCAGTTCGAGGGGATGCACGGCCTGCCGCCGGGTACCCTGCGCGATCTGCTGACGGCACGAAACCCCGGTGGCGGCCACGAGCGTTCCCGCCGGTTCCGCGTTCACCGCCGGGAACAACCGCAGTCCGCCGACCCGCATCGACAGGTCGTAGTGCTCGGCTTCGAAGCCGAAGGAGCCCGCCATCCCGCAGCACCCGGCGTCGAGTTCGACGACCTCCGCGCCGGGGATGCGCCGCAGCAGCCCGACGGTGGTGCCGGTGCCCACCAACGCCTTCTGGTGACAATGACCGTGGAACACGATGCGCCGCCCCGAAACCGGCGAATCCTCCCGCAGCCGCAGGCCACCGTCGTCGATGGCTTCCAGCAGAAGGTCTTCGACGAGGGCGGTGTGCTCGGCGACGAGCCTGGCATCGGCGTTGTCCGGTTGCAGCGACAGGTGTTCTTCCTTGAGGCTCAGCACACACGACGGTTCGCAGCCGACGATCCGCGCGCCCCGCCGGACGTGCGGGACGAGATCGGAGGTCATCTTCGCGGCCAGGCCGGTCGCCTGATCGAGCAGCCCCTTCGAGATGCTCGCCCGCCCGCAGCAGCCGGAGCTGTGCAGGCGCACGGACCAGCCGGCCAGCTCCAGCAGTTCGATGGCCGCCCGTCCGATCGCCGGTTCGGTGAAGGTGGTGAACGAGTCGGCGAGGAAGACGACTTCGCCGCGCGGTGCCGGGTTCGCGGCCACGCGGCGGCCGCGATGCCAGCGGATGAGGGTCTGCCGTGCGAAACGCGGAAGCGGGCGATGCCGTGTGACGCCGAGGTATCGCTCGGCCAGCCCGCGTGCGGGGCCGAACCGGCCGGGCAGGTTGGACACCGGCGCGAAGGCGGCACCCAGCCGGTTCAGCCCGCGGATCCCGGCGAACAGCTTGGCACGCAAGGGAATCCCGTGGATGCTCTGGTAGTGCGCGAGAAACTCGCTCTTCAACGACGCCATGTCGACCCCGAGCGGGCATTCACTCTTGCAGGCCTTGCATTCCAGGCACAGGTCGAGGATCTCGTGCAGGCGTTCGTCGCCGAGCGCGGCATGCGGGTCCGGTGTGGACAGTGCCTTGACGAGCGCGTTGGCGCGGCCCCGGGTGGAGTGCTCCTCCTCACGAGTGGCCATATAGGACGGACACATCACGCCGGTGGTGGTCTTGCGGCACTGCCCGATGTTCATGCAGCGGTCGGCGGCGCCGCGCATGCCGCCGACGACCTCGAAGTCCAGCCGCGTCCGGATCGGCCGCGCGGCGGGCAGGGCGACGTCACGCAGGTGCGCGGTCATCGGCGGGGCGTCGACGATCTTGCCCGGGTTCATCCGGCCTGCCGGGTCGAAGAGACGCTTCACCGTCCGCATCGCCTCGTACAGCTCGTCGCCGAAGATCGACCGGTTGAACTCGCTGCGGGCCAGGCCATCGCCGTGCTCACTGGAGTTCGCGCCGCCGTATTCAGCGACGAGATCGCGGATCTCCTCGGCCACCGCCCGCATCGTCGCCACTTGGCCCGGTTGGGTGAGATCCAGGAACGGCCGGATGTGCAGGCAGCCCACCGAACAATGGCCGTAGAGCCCGGCGGTGAGGCCGTGCCGGTCGAGGACACCGCGGAATCGCTTGACGTACTCGGGCAGGACTGCCGGATCCACGGCGGTGTCCTCGACGAACGCCAGCGGCCGCCGCGCGCCGACGCTGGCCGCCATCAGCATGCCCAGCCCCGCCTTGCGCACCTTGAGCACCTCGGCCTGTACCCCGGGGTCCACCGCGCGCAGCACGTGATAGCCGTGGCCGTGCCGCCGCCACAACGCGGTCAGCCTGTCCATGCCCGCGAGAGCCTCGGCCTCGGTGTCGCCGTGGAAGGTGACGAAGAGCAGAGCAGCGGGCTCGCCTTCGAGCATCGTGCCGAGCGCGCGATATTCCACGCGCTGCCGGGAAAGTTCGAGGATCGTGCTGTCCATGAGCTCGACCTGGTGTGGTTCACAGGCGAGCGCGTCCTCGGTGGCGGCGATGGCCCCGGCGACGTCGGCGAAATGCCCGACGGCGATCACGCGGTTCGCCGGTTTGGGGACCAGCCCGACCAGCGCCTCGGTCACCGTCAGCAGCGTGCCCTCGGAACCGACCACGAACTTCGCGAGGTCGAAAGGCTTGTCCAGCAAGCGATCCAGCCGGTAGCCACCCGCGCGGCGCCAGAATTTCGGGTAGTGCTTGGCGATCGCGCCGGCGTGCCCGGTCACGAGATCCGGGAGTTCGCGGTAAAGCCGTGCTTCGAGGGAATCGCCGCGGGCGCGCAGCGCGCGTTCGGCCTCGGTCACCGGCAGCAATCGTGCGCGGGAGGCGTCCGACAGCACGGTGTCCAGTGCCTGTACGTGGTCGATGGTCATGCCGTACCGCATCGAACCGCTGCCGGCGGAGTTGTTGCCGATCATGCCGCCGAGCGTGGCGCGGTTGCTGGTCGAGGTGTCCGGCCCGAACATCAGGCCGACCCCCGCGGCGGCGCGGTTGAGGTCGTCCTGCACCACGCCCGGCTGCACCACCGCGGTCCGGGATTCGAGGTCGACGTCGAGGATCCGGTTCATGTGCCGGGAGAAATCCATGACGACGCCGGGGCCGACCGTCTGCCCGGCGAGGCTCGTGCCCGCCCCCCGGGCGAGTACCGGCACGTCGAACTCGGCGGCCGCGGTGACGACCGCCTGCACGTCGCCGTCGTCGCGGGGAAAGGTCACGGCCGCCGGTTCGATGGCGTACATGCTCGCGTCCCCGGCGTAGAGGCTCCGGGTGTAGGCGTCGACACGCACCTCGCCGGACAGGTCCCGGCCGAGCGCGGCGGCGAGGTCCCGGGACAGCGGTGTCGCGTCGGTTTCCGGCTGGTGCCCCATCGAACCTCCAGAAATTTCACTGTATGAAAACAAAGTTTCATAGAACGACTGCCGCTGAACGTAATCCCGGCCCGGCCTGGCGTCAACGTCTCGGGAGCAAGGCTTGACAGGGCGCCGCTTCGAGGTTCAGTCTTTCACGGTGTGATATGAAAGTTTCATCTAGTGAAAACTGGAGGCCGGGTTGGCACCCCACACCGGGCAGCACTTCCTGCAGATCCCCGGACCCACCAACGTCCCCGACCGCGTGCTGCGTGCGATCGCGGCCCCGACCATCGATCACCGCGGTCCCGAGTTCGCCGCGCTGACCACCGAGGTGCTGGAGGCGGTCAAACCGGTCTTCGGCTGCTCCGGGCCGGTCGTGATCTATCCGTCCTCCGGCACCGGGGCCTGGGAGGCCGCGCTCGTCAACACGCTCTCGCCGGGCGATCGGGTGCTCTGCTGGGAAACCGGCCATTTCGCGACGCTGTGGTCCGAACTGGCCGGGAAGCTCGGCCTGGAGGTCGACTTCGTGGCCGGGGACTGGCGGCACGGCGTCGACCCCGAGGCGCTGGCCGAGCGGCTGCGCGCGGACCGGACGCACGCGATCAAGGCCGTCATGGTGGTGCACAACGAAACCTCGACCGGGGTGACGACCAGGATCCCGGAGGTACGTGCCGCGCTCGACGACGCGGGCCATCCCGCGCTCCTGCTGGTCGACACGGTGTCCTCGCTCGGCTCGATCGACTACCGCCACGACGAATGGCGCGTCGACGTCACGGTGACCGGATCGCAGAAGGGCCTGATGCTGCCGCCGGGTCTCGGCTTCAACGCCGTCAGCGCCAACGCCCTCCTTGCTTCCCGGACCGCGCGGCTCGCTCGGTCCTATTGGGACTGGGAGCCGATCCTTCTGGCCAACGAACGCGGCTACTTTCCTTACACACCGGCGACAAACCTGCTCTACGGGCTCCGCGAATCGCTGCGCATGCTGGCGGAGGAGGGATTGGCGACGGTGTTCGCCCGGCATGCCCGGCACGCTGAAGCCACCCGCCGCGCGGTGCGCACCTGGGGTCTCGAGCTGCTGTGCCAGGACGAGCGCGAGTACTCGAACTCGCTCACCGCCGTCCTGCTGCCCGAAGGCCACGACGAAGCCGATTTGCGCCGCGTGATCCTGGAGCGGTTCGACATGTCACTCGGCGCGGGGCTCGGCAAGGTCGCCGGGCGCGTGTTCCGGATCGGGCATCTGGGCCACTTCAACGATCTGATGCTGGCCGGCACGCTCGGCGGCGTCGAAATGGGCCTCCGGCTCGCCGGGATACCGGGCAAGCCCGGCGGAGTGACCGAAGCACTGGAATTCCTGGCGCACTCCTGAAGATTCCGACCGTCCTGATCGGACACATCCGGTACCGGCGTCACACGGTCCAAGGCTGCACCGACGCGCCGGTACCCGCTGAGCACCGCTGTGCAGCCTCCCCGTGCCGGAGGACCCATGTATCGGCAAATCATCGATCCGCTGGGCTCGCTGCCGCTGTCCGCGCTGGTCGCCGCGATCCCGCTCGCCATTCTGTTGCTGTTGCTCGGAATCTTCCGGCTGAAATCCCATTGGGCCGCGTTGGCCGGACTGGCCGCCGCGCTCGTCGTCGCGGTCGTCTGCTACCGCATGCCGGTCGTCCCGGCCATCGCGGCGGCGGGAGAGGGCCTGGCCTTCGGGCTGTTCCCGATCGTCTGGATCATCCTGAACGCGGTGTGGATCAACAAACTGCAGCAGGAATCCGGGCACTTCGCGATCGTCGGCCGGGCGTTCGCCCGGATTTCGGCGGACTTCCGGATCCAGGCGATCCTGATCGCCTACACGTTCGGCGCGCTGATCGAGTCGCTGTCCGGGTTCGGCACCCCCGTCGCCGTCACCAGCATCATGTTGATAGCACTGGGTTTCACGCCGATGAAGGCGGCCGTGGTCGCTCTGTTCGCCAACGCCGCGCCCGCGGCGTACGGTTCGGTCGGCAACCCGATCACCGCGCTGGCCAAGGTGACCTCGCTGCCGGTGCACGACGTCGGCGCGATGGTCGGGCGGCAGTCTCCGTGGGTGGCGTTCCTGGTTCCCTTCGTGCTGCTCGTGATGGTGGACGGCAAACGGGGCCTGCGCGAGGTGTGGCCGGCGGCGCTCGCCGCGGGCACCGGGTTCGCCGTCGGCCAGTTCCTGTGCTCGAACTTCTTCACCTACGCACTGACCGACCTGATCGCCGCGGTCCTGTCCGCGCTGTGTGTCATCGTCGTGCTGCGGCTGTGGTCGCCGCGGCGGCCGCTCGCCATCGACGGCGCTTCGTGCGCAGAGGCGCCGCTCGAAAAGGATGCGTTCCCGGACGTCTTGCGCGCCTTCAGCCCATACGCTCTGCTCACCGTTCTGTTCGCGTTGGTCGAGTTGCCGGGGCCGGTGCACCGATGGGCGAAGGATCTCGGCACGTCCTTCGCCTGGCCCGGTCTGCACATTGTGGACAGTCGCGGTGCGGTCGTCGGCGCGACGCGGTTCGACTTCGGCTGGATGACCGCACCGGGCACGATGCTGCTGCTGACCGGACTGCTCACCATGGCGATCCTGCGGGTCGGGCCGCGCCGCGCGGTGCGGTGTTACGGGCGCACGCTCGTCCAGATCCGCTGGGCCGCGGTCACCATCAGCTGTGTCCTCGCGTTGGGGTACCTGATGAACCTGTCCGGGATGGCGACCACGCTGGGCTATCTCCTCGCGGCCACCGGCGCCGCCTTCGCGCTGCTGTCGGCGCCGCTCGGCTACGTCGGGGTCGCCGTGACCGGTTCGGACACCGGGGCGAACTCGTTGTTCGGGGCGCTGCAGTACGCGGCGGGCGTGCGGACCGGGATCTCGCCGATGCTGCTGGCCGCGGCGAACAGCACCGGCGGGGTGCTGGGGAAGGTCATCGCGCCGCAGAACCTGGCGATCGCGGCCACCGCGGTGGGACTGCCCGGCAGGGAAGGTGATCTGCTGCGCAAGGTCGCCTTATGGAGCCTGATTCTCCTGGCACTGCTGTCGCTGCTCGTCGTGGCGCAGTCGACGGTGCTCGGCTGGATGGTGGTCGGCGGGTGAGCGGGTCAGCCCGACTGTCGCACGGTCTCCGCCGGGTCGAGCGCGGCGGCGAAGCGCTCCGCGATGTCCCGCATGCCGGTCACCAGCTTCCGGCGGGTGGTGACCGGCATCCGCGAGGACGGCCCGGACACCGACAGCGCGGCCGGTCCCGCGGTCGAGGCCACCGGGACCGCGACACAGCAGACGTCGTCGGCGCGCTCGCCGTCGTCGAGCGCGTATCCCTGTGAGCGGACTTCGCCGAGCAGAGCCAGCATCTTTTCGAGGTCGGTGATCGTCGCCGTCGTGACGGCGGGCAGTCCCGTTCTGGTCAGCAGCTCGCGGGCCTCGGACGGGGGCAGCTGGGCCAGCATCGCCTTGCCCGCCGAGGTGCAGTGCGGCATCATCCGCGCACCGGCCTCGGTGAACATCCGCACCGGATGCGGCGACGGCACCGAGGCCACGCACAGCACGTCGTCGCCGTCCAGCACGGTGAGCTTGGCCGTCTCACCGGAGAGCGCCACGAGTTCGCGCAGGAACTCCTCCGCGGTGCGCCCGGCGGCCCGGGTGCCCGCCGACGCCAGCCGCCGGGCCCGTGACCCGAGCACGTACCGGCGGGGACCGGCTTGACGCACGTAACCACGCCCCTGCAAGGTGCGCAGCAGCCGGAGGATTGTCGGGGCGGGCAATGCCGATCGCGCACTGAGTTCGGTAAGGCTCAAGCTGTCCGGCGCGGCGGCCAGGATCTCGAGGATGTCCAGCGACCGTTCGACCGATCGCACGGTGACGCCCTGCTCTGCCTTGTCCGCCACCGCTTACCTCCCCTCACCGCCGACTCGCCGTCCCGGAATCGTAGCTGTCAGCGCGAGGGAGCGACCGGAGCCACGAGGAGACGGTGAAGCAGTTCGTCGACGGCGGTGTCGGCTTCGGCCGCCGCGGCGGCCGGGTCGTCGGCGCGGGCGATGAGCATGGCGATTTCGTTCATGCTCGCCAGCAGCGCGTGCGCGAAGAACACCACGTGGCCCGGGGCGAGGTGTGCCGTGTCCGCGGCCGCCGTGAGCGCGACCTTGACCTGGCGGAGCACGCGGCGTTCGTCGAGTTCCCGCCAGCGCTGCCAGCCGAGCACCGAGGGCGCGTCGATGAGCACGATGCGATGCACCGCCGGGTCGGCGGTGAGCCGGATCCAGGCGCGGCAGCCCGCGCGGAGTGCCGACACCGGGTCCGGCGCGTCGCGCGTCGCGGCGGCCATGCTTTCGCCGGTGTGGTCGTAGACGGTGTCGAGCACGGCGGCGAACAGCGCGTCCTTGCCGCCGAAGTGGTGGTAGAGCGCGCCGCGGCTGACTCCGGAATCCTGCAGCACGGCCTCGATCGAGGTCCCTTCGTAGCCGCGTTCGGTGAACAGCCGGGTGGCCACCGCCACCAGGTGCTCCCGGGTCGCCTGACCGCGTTCCGCCTTCTTGTTCACGTGCCGACGCCTCCATCACGATTGACATACCGACTGTCGGTCTGGAATAACTAGACCGACAGTCGGTATGGACTTCTGGGAGGACCTTAACCATGGACGTGCGCGAGCTCGAAGCTCACCGCCACCGCGTGTCGACCCGCTTCGGCGAAGTCAGCTATCTCGACGTCGGCACCGGCCCCGCCGCGCTGTTCGTGCACGGCGTCGGCACGAACGCCCGGCTGTGGCGGCACGTCGTCGCCGCCTCGGCCGGGCAGCGCCGGTGCGTCGCGTTCGACCTGCCAGGACACGGCCATTCACCGGTGCACGCGGATCGCGACCTGTCCCTGCGGGGACTCGCCGAACTGGTCGAGGAGTTCTGTGCGGCGCTGGAACTCGCCGAGGTCGACCTGGTCGCCAACGACACCGGTGGCGCCGTCGCCCAGGTCTTCGCCGTCGATCGTCCCGCGCGGCTGCGCACCCTCACTCTCACCAACTGCGACACCCACGACAACCTGCCGCCCGAGGCGTTCCGGCCCACGGTCGAACTCGCCAAGCGGGGAAGGCTCGCCTCGCTCGCCGGGCCGCTCGTCGCGAATCCCGGACTGGCCAGGGCGGGAACCTACGGCGCCGGATACGAACATCCGGACCAGGTCGACGACGCGGTTTTCCGCGACTACGTCACGCCGGTGTTCGGCACCACCGAGGCCGCTCGCGGCTTCGAGCGGCTGCTGACCTCCCTCAAGGCCGACGATCTGGTCGCCATCGAGCCGGAGTTGAAGAACCTCCGGGTGCCGACGCTGATCGTCTGGGGCACCGGCGACGAGAACTTCGAGACGCGCTGGGCCTACTGGCTGCGGGACGTCATCCCGGGCGTCCAGGAGGTGATCGAGGTCGAGGGTGCGAAACTCTTCTTCCCCGACGAACGCCCGGACGACCTGACCCCGCATCTGCACCGGCACTGGGCCCGCACTCTCCCGCGGTGAGCGAGGATTCCGCGTCGATGGTCCTCTGTGGACGGACGCCATGGGTGGGCGGTGCGTGTCGCGGGGGGAGGGGGTCAGCGGCACACACCGCCCGGTCCGGGCTCCCGCTCCGCGGGGACGTGCGGAGCGGGCACAGGCGAGACCACGCCGGGGGGTCTTCGTGACGGGAAAAGGCGCCGTTCCTGGGCGGGTTCACCCGTTTGCCGGGAAGGGGTCGCGCGGGTCACAGGCTGAACAGGATCCCGCGCACGATCACCGCGGCGACGAACACGAGGGTGAAGGCCAGGTCGAGCGAGATCCCGCCGAACCGGACCGGCCGCGCGACCCGCCGGACCGGTGCGATCACCGGCTCGGTCGCCGCGTGTGCCAGCCGCCGCGCGCGCCGCACCCATGGCGGGCTGTCCACCACCGCGCCCGCCCAGTCCAGCACCATCCGCCCGATCAGCACGATGATGAACAGCGTCACCACGAACCCGAGCAACGTTCCGAGAAAACCCATGGTCGTCCACTCCCGTCGGCACCGTGTCCACGGCAGCTCTGCGTGCTGCCGCTATCCGGACAACGCGGACACCCGGCCGAAAGTGCTCGGCACGGGAGATTCACAGCCGATCCTCAGGCGCGGGACGACTTCCGGGTGACCGGCCGTCCTCCCTTCGACGGACGACGGCGGCGCGGCGGCGTTGCCATCATCCAGCGGTGGCCGAATTCCGGAAGACACTGACCGGTGTACTGGTTCTGTTCCTGCTCGGTACCGCGGCGCCCGCGGCCTCGGCCGAGGCGCCGTCCGCGCCCGCCCGGCAGGCCGACGCGGCCGGCACCCCGGTGCTCGCCTGGAGCCCGTGCCGCGAGCCGGGACTCGAGCGGTACCAGTGCGCTGTCGCCAAGGTGCCGCTCGACTACGCGCGTCCGCACGGGAAACGGCTGCCGCTGGCGGTGCTCCGGCAACCGGCCGCCGATCCCGCGCGGCGGATCGGCACGTTGTTCACCGCGGTGGGCGGGCCCGGTGGTTCGGGACTCGACGCGGCCAAGGGCGGCACCCTCGCCGACGGCGAACTCGCGCGCCGGTTCGACGTGGTGACCTTCGACCAGCGCGGGATCGGCCGCAGCCGTCAGGTCCGGTGTTTCGCTTCGGCCGCCGAGCAGAACCGGTTCTGGGAGGGCACCGCGCTGCCCCCGGCGAACCCGGCCGAGGAACGGCTGGCCGAACGCACCAGCAGGGCCCACGCGGGGGGCTGCGCCGAGCACGACGCGGAACTCGTCGGGCACCTCACCACGGCGGACGCCGCGAAGGACCTCGACCTGCTGCGCCGGGCCGTCGGAGATCGGGAGATGACCTTCAGCGGCGGCTCGTACGCCAGCTACCTCGGCGAGGTCTACGGCGCGTTGTTCGGCGACCGCGTCCGCGCGCTGCAGCTCAACGCGATGATCGACCCGGACGGCTACACCAATCGCACGCTCGAGACGTTGTGGCGGCGTTCGGCGGGCACCGTGGAGGTGCTGAGAGAATTCGCGCGATTGTGCACCGAGGCCGGTGCGGCGCGGTGCCCGGTCGCCGGGGACACCCTCGCCCGCGACACCGCCGTGCTGGACAGACTGCGGCGGGGGCCCATCACCGTGGGACGGGGCAAGGAAGCGCTGGAACTGCGGTACGCCGACGTCGTCCCGGTGCACGCGCAGCTGCTCTACGACACCCGGGAAGGCTGGCCCGCGCTGGCCGAGCTGATCGCCGGACTGGAACGCGGGCCGGACGGCGATCCCGCGCCACTGCGGGAGATCTACCGCGTCACCGGTTTCCGGCTGGACTTCCTGGACTCCTTCACGGCGATCTCCTGTGCGGACAACGCTTTCCCACCGGTGCCGGGAGCGTGGCCCGCGCTGGCCCGCGCGTTCGACGTGCACGCGCCGGACTACGGCAGGCACTGGCTGTACTCGCTGCAGGCCTGCGCGTCCTGGGCGGCGCCGCCGGGCGGCTATCCCCAGCGGTATCGGGGACCGTGGACGCTGCGGTCCCGGACGCCCGCGCTGCTGATCAACAACCGGTACGACCCGGTCACGTCGGTGGCGTTCGCCCACGACGCCCGTCGCCAACTGGGCAACGCCCGGCTGCTCGTCGTCGACGGGCACGGGCACAACCCGCTCGGCAGTGCCTGCACCGACCGGCTGCGCGAGCGGTATCTGCTCGACCTGGAACTCCCGGCCCCCGATGCCCGATGCGCCCCGGATCATCGGCCGTTCGAGACGCCGTAGCGCCGGTGTCTCGCCGGGCGGCCCGCGATCTGGGACAGTCGCCACTGACGACGGCGAGACGTTAGCGTGGGGGAGAAGGAGGCACGATGACGGAGTTCCCGGGAGCGCGCGGAACTGTCCACTATCGACAGTGGGTGCCGGAGCGGCCCAAGGCGGTGGTGGTGTTCTTCCACGGGCTCGGCGAGCATGTGGGCTCCTACGAGGTCTTCGCGTCGGCGCTCGGCGCGGCGGGTTACGCCGTCTGGGCCGCCGACCACGCGGGACACGGCCGCAGCGAAGGCGAGCGGGTGCGCGTCGACCGGATCGACGACCTGCTCGACGATGCGGGCACCCTCGTCGGTCTCGCCGCTGCCGCGCATCCGGGCCTGCCACTGGTGCTCGCCGGGCATTCGCTCGGCTCGACCGTCGCCACTCTGCTGGCCGCCGAGCGGCTGCTGCCCGCCGGGACGCGCCCGGCGGCCCTCGTGCTCGCGGGGTCCTCGCTGGTGCCGGTCCCCGGCAGTGAGAACGGGCTGGTGGCGCTGCTCGCGAGCGGAATCGACCCACTGGACCTCCGGAAGGATCCCAGCGAACTCAACCGCAACGAGGCCGTGGTCGAGCAGATCCGCACCGATCCGCTGACCTGGCAGGGCGGTCTCCGGCACGAGACGCTGGCGGCGCTGGGCGAAGCCGCGCAACGGGTGGCGGCCGTCCTTGCCGCCGGGACGTTGTCCCTGCCGGTGTTGCTGCTGCACGGTGAAGCCGACGACCTCGCCCCCGCACAGGGCGCGGAACTCGCCGCTCAGCGGCTGCCCGACGCCCGCGCGAGGATCTTCCCCGCCGATCGCCACAACATCCTCAACGAGATCGACCGGGACGCCGTCTATCGCGAACTGACCGCTTTTCTCGACGAGGCGGTGCGCTCGGGCGCGCCCACCCCCTGAACATGGCCCCTGCTGCGGATGCCGTGAAGGACTCCTTACCGGCGTTCAGCGCCGTGAAGGAGTCCTTCACAACCCAGCGCATCGAGTGTCCACAAAGGACTCGACGGCGGGCGCGGAGGGGTCCCGGGCCGTCGGGCTAGCGTGCGGCGCATGGCTTGGCTGCGCAGGAAGAGCGGTGGCGGTTCCGAGGTCCCGGCGCGGATGCCCCCGGCCGTCGACCCCGGCGGTACGGAGCGGTTCGCGGAGCGCGTGCGGGAGCTCAGCCAGGCGGGCAGGCACGGCACGCTCACTCAGGTCTTCGACTACCTCGAGCTGCTGCGCGGCAGGCAGGACCTGCCGCTGTTCGCCGGGGTGAGCGGCAGGGCCGCGATCCTGCTGTGCCTCTCCGGCCGCATGCGCGCGAACCTCGACGGCCTCGACGAGCTGGTCCGCCGCAAGGGCGCGCGCCTGTACCTCCAGGGGCACCGTCTCAGCCGGTTCGGGATCGTGCGGGCGGTCCTGGAACTGCCGGAATACGAGCTGATCTTCGAGGCGCCGCTGACACTGGCCGACGGCGACGTGCAGGAATTCGTCTCCGCCGCGTACCAGAATGAAGCCGTCGAAGTGCACCTGACCCATGCGGCCGGGGCGCGGCCCGCGCGGTTCGCCTGCCGGGCCGCCGGGATCCGGCCTGTCGTGGACGCCGCGCTGGAGGCGGTGCGCGGTCTCGACCATCCCGCGACGCTCGCAGAACAGGCGACCTCCGCCGACGAGCTGGAAGCCCGGTTCCCCACGGTCGGCGACGGGCTGACCGGCCGGACCCGCGTCCGGCTGACCGTCACCGGAACACCGGACGGCGTGGTGACCATGGTGGCAAGACACTGAGCCGTAGGACGCTTCAGTGCTTTCGGTGCTGTGGAGGCGTCCTTCACGGCCCCGAGCCTGGATCCGTCGATCCGCCACGGTCCTTGTGTCGCGAACGCTCCGTTCGCGACGATCACTGGGCCGCCGCGCGAAGCCCGCCGTCACCACGAGCCCCATGAACAACACACACCCCACACGCCACAAGTTCCACAAAGGACTCTCGGCATCGCGATACACCGCGAATCATCCCGTATGTCGCTTTTGCCTCCTCGGTGCGGCAGGGTGGGCGGCGAGGCGGGTGCCGGGTGTCACACCCGGCGCCCCGGGGGCGGTGACCGCGCTCGCCGGTGCTGGGGCGGGCATGACCCGATCGCGTGGGCCCGGTTACCCGACAGGTCGAGCCTTCGCGGGTCTCGGCGGCGGTAGGTCATCACCCGCCGACACGTCCGTGTCGATCCTTCCGGACGCCCTGTCTTCGCTCGGGGAACTATCTTAAATTCAAGTGGGCGGACTCTTTCGACATCAGACTGCGGAGGTTGACGATGCCTGCTCCGAACGACGACGAGGAACCCCAGTCCGGTTCGGGCCGGCGGGACTTCCTGAAGGGGGCCGCGGCCGCGGCGCTGGGGGTCGGCGGCGTCGCGGCCGGTGGCCTGCTGGGCGGGCAGGCCGCGCAGGCCTCGCCGGAACAGAGCGGCCTGCCGCCGATCGGCGCGGAGATCCCGTGCAGCTGCCTCGCGATCAACACCCCGCTCCAGATCCGGACTTCCGTGGTCAGCGTGGATTTCCGGGGCGGGATCAAGGTGCGGGTCGACGTGAACCCCGACGATCCGATCAACTCGGTGCGGCTGCGGGTGGTCGGGCACCGCGTCTCCGCCGAGCTTCCCGGCGGTGACGGAGTGAACCAGGGCGGCACGATCACGATCGAGCAGAACGACATCGACGTCGACGCGAAGAGCCTGCTGAAGCTGACGCAGCGCTTCCCGCCGCGGTACGAGCAGATCATGGTGCTGAGCTTCACGATGACGATCGACCAGCCCGACGACCTGCTGCGCCGGGCCGGGATCCGGTCCAGCAAGGCCTACGAGCCGCTGGTGCTGACCACGAAGGACCCGGCGATGCTGGTCGGGAAGCTGACCCAGTTCCCGCCGCGAGGCGACCTCTACCAGCTGCAGAACCCGGTGGACCTGGTGCTCCCGGACGACCCGGACACCACCATCGCCACCATTCAGAAGTTCCCGGTGAAGGTCGGCGGCCTCTGAGTCCCGGTGCGGCCCGGTTCAGTCCTGCGGGGCCGAACCGGGCCGTTCCACGAGTCCCAGCACGGTCGAGCAGCGCAGGACCGCGTCGGCGTCGCCGGTGAAGGTGAGCTTCCCGGTGGCCAGCGCCGCGAACGGGCCGATCGCCCCGGCTCCGATGCGGACGAACGTGGTGGCGTCGGTGCGGATGCTCATCGCCGGTGCCGCGGCCGGTCCGCAGGCCGTGGTCAGCGCGCCGCGGTCGACGGCGAGGTGGAAGATCTCGTCGTCGACGTGGAATTCGTAGGTCTCGCAGATCTCGGGCAGGCGGCTCGCGTCGGCCATCGCCTGGACCGCCAGCAGCGCCCAGTGCGGCCGCGTGACCATGTCGGCCGTGGGCTCGCCGAGCAGCGCGATGCCCCATTTGGACAGCGCCAGCACCGGCTCGCGCAATCGTTCGCCCAACGGCCCGAGCCGATAAGCCCCGGTGTCTTCCCGTTCGACGATTTCCGCCGCGCACAGCTTTTTCAGCCGCTCGGCGAGCAGGTTGGTGCCCACGCCGGGAAGATCGGCGAGCAGTTCGGTGTACCGGCGCGGGCCGAGCAGCAGTTCCCGCACGATCAGCAGCGTCCAGCGCTCGCCGACGGTGTCGAGCGCGGCGGCGAGCCCGCAGTACTGGCGGTAGTGGCGTTCCCGGCGCGCGGTGGTGGTCACCGCCTCAGCCTACTACTGGATTTTCAAGTACGGCGCGAGGGCCTCCCGGAGCTGTTCCGGCACCGGAACCGGTTCCAACCCGGCGGGGCCGCGGGTCATGCAGGCGACGGCCTGGTGCCCGCGCGCGACCAGCTGGGGTATCGCGACCTCGGCACGGAAGTAGTCGAACGCCATCGCGACCCGGTTGCCTTCCAGCTCGGTGAGGGTCATGCGCAGTTCGACGACGTCGTTCGCGGTCAGCTCGCCGAAGTAGTCGCAGCCGCAGGTCGTGGTGACCATCGCGAAGCCATCGGAGAGCGCGGCGAGGACGCCGGGGGCGTTCTCGGCGAGGAACCGTTCCCGGCAATGGCCCTGCCAGCGCACATAGTGTGCGAAGTAGACGTTGCCGACGAGGTTGGTCTCCTCCAGCGTGATCGGGTGACGGTAGCGGTAGACCGGCGTCATGAGGTGGTTTCCTCGGTCAGGACGGCGATCGCGACCGGACGCCGGCAACCGTCGACGGGGAACACGGCCGACGCGACCAGCGCGGCACCGGCTCGCAGCACGAGCCAGCCGCCGTCGTAGGCGCCGGAAAACCTTGCCGCCGAAGGAGAAATGTCCCGCTGCGCGAGGCAGCGGGCGATGGTCCCGGCCCGGGCGGCGACGGTTTCGGCGGCCTCGGCGCACGGGCCCGCGAGGAGCCGTACGAGCCCGGGATCCGGGGGAGTGGCGCGCGGATCGACCGATTCCCAGGCGCCGGCGGTCGGACAGTCGCCCGCGGTGTCCACAGTGAACGGTTCTCCGACGGACACGCGCAAGGAGCCGTCCAGGCCGAGCGCGACCGCGGATCGGGTGAGCAGTACCGAAAGCAGGGCGGCGGGCCAGGGCCGGTCGTGCGGGAGCGGGCCGGAATCCGCCAGGCGCAGCCCGGTCCACGCGACGGCGAGCCTGCCGTCGGTGGCCTCGGCGAGGACGTCCCAGGTGTAGCGGCCGTCCGCCGCGTCACGCTCGACACCGCGCAGGGCCCAGGGACCGTGGGCGAACGGGTTCAGCTCGACGCGGTCGCAGCCCACGGGTAGCAGCCTGCGCCCGGGGACACAGGCCTGCAGGACGTGGATCGTGGCGTCGTGGGCGGCAGGGTCGCCGAGCACCGGGGTGAACCAGGGCGCGCCGTCGCGCGGGGCGATGGTGGCCCGGCAGGACCACGGATCCGGGACCGCGACAGCGCCGACACGGCGAAACTGTCCACTGTGGAAAAGGAGCCGGTCGTACAGCGGGGCGGGCTCGATCCGGCCGCGGTCGGGAACGAGATCCGGTGGCCGGGCGGAAGCGCTGGGGGACAAGGGAAACTCGGCGCGGAAGTGGTCGGCGTCGAAGCCGGATTCCGCGCTGCGCAGCACGGTGGTGATGACGTCACCCTCGCGCAACGCGCAGACACGGACGGCACGCTCGCCCTCGTCGGGCACGACGACCGGCCGGTCGAACCGGACGTTCTCCGCGACGGTCAGCGCGCGGCCCGCGACCGCGGAGGCCGCCTGTGCCATGGCTTCCAGGCCGACGACCGCGGGCAGCAGGGCGAGCCCGTCGACGCGGTGATCGGCCAGCCAGGAGTCGGTGCGAAGCGAGAGCGTCGTGTCGGCGACGATCTCGACGTCCGGGTGACAGGCCCGGATCCGCTGGAGGAACCTGCCGCCGGACCCGGGGGTGGTGGCTTCCATGCCGAGCCTGCCGTGCACGGCCACGCTCGGCGGAGTCGCGGGAGCGGCGAGCAGGCGCAGGAACAGCGAAGTCCCTTCCGTGACCGGGATCGGGGTGGTGCCGGTGCGGGCGAGCGCCTGCGCCGCGCCCATGCGGTCGGCCATCCCGGTGCCCGACCATGCGGTCCAGTCGATGTTGAGCACGCGACAGCCGCGCAGCCGCTGTGCCCATTGCCCGGCTTCTTCGCGGAGAAGGCCGTTGGCGAACGCGTAATGGCTTTCGCCCGCCATGCCGTGGGTGCCGATCACCGAACCGAAGGTGACGAGCAGCCGCAACGGTTCGTGCGGCAGTGCGCCGAGCAGCGAGCGGAGGCCGGTGACCTTCGGCGCCAGATGCTTGCGGACGTCATCCTCGTCGAGTTCGGCGAACCGGGTGGGCTCGTTGACACCGCTCGCGTGCAGCAACGCGGTCACCGGTCCGGTCTCGGCCGTGAGCTTGTCGACCGCCAGCGCGACAGCCTCCGTGTCCGTGACATCGGCGGCCTGGTAGGCGACACGGATTCCCTTGGCGCGCAAGGCGTCTACATTGGACCGGAGCACGGGATCCGATTCGAGACGGCCGCGACCGAGGAGGGCGAGGGTGAGGCCGGTCGCCGCGGCCAGCGCGCGAGCACACGCGTATCCGATGCCCTTGCCGCCTCCACTCACCAGTAGGACGTCCCGCTTGTCGAAGGGCAGCGCGCGGGGCTCGGCGGGAAGTGACAACAGCCGCTCGGCGGGCTCAGTGAGCGCGCCGTCCTCATCGGCGACGAGTGCGCGGAAGCGGCCCGGTTCGGCGTGGAACGCGGAGAAATCCTTTGTTCCCCACGGAACCTGGACCAGCGTGACTCCGATGTCCGGATGTTCGTGGCACAGTGAGCGGAAGAACCCGCCGAGCGCGAGGTCGTGGGCCACGACGACGAGTGCCTTGCGGTCGATGGCCGTCCGGCCCGCGGCAAGCACCTTCCCGACGTCCTCGCTGTCGGGGAGGTACACGAATTCGGTGGGGCGCCACGGTTCCTGCCGCGCCGGGACCAGGGTTTCGGTGAAACAGGCTTGCCAGGGCCGGACCCCGGGCACCGGCGTGTCCGCGAGGGGGTCGTCCGTCTCCGGCAGCCGCTCGATTTCGGCGATCACCTCGGCGACCGAGGTGTCGCTGAAGGCCATCGACACCGAGGGCGGCTTCCGCCCGAGTGCCGAGGCCGCCTCGACCAGGAGCTGGGTGGCGCGCAGCGAACTCAGGTTGAGGTCACTGAGCAATCGGGCCCCGGGCTGGATGAGCGTGACGTCGAGTTCCGTGGCCTCGGCGAGCAGATCCGTGACGGTCGTCGCCGTGTCGCGGGACGCTTCCACGGCCACCCTCGGCGAGGGGAGCACGGGCGCCGCCACCGAGCACGGGTTCGTCAGGAACACGCGTTCGCGACCGAGGTCGAGGGGCCGCGCGGCCCGTCCGGCGAACAGCGGCGTGAGCTCCTTGGCCGCCCCGGCGGCGAACAGGGCGGCCGCGGTTTCGGCGGTGGCACGGTCGCCGGACGCTCCGACGTCGAGGCTGACCGCAGGTACGGCCGAGTCCTGGGTCACCAGGCTCGTCAGAGCGCGGCCGGTGCCCGCCTCGCAGAACAGATCGGTGCCCTCCGTCACCGCCCGCACCGCGTCGCGGAACAGGACCGGCGCACACAGCTGGGTGACCAGCAGCTCCGTCAAGTCGTCTTCGGCCGTCAGCGGCCGTCCGTACACAGTGGACACCACGGTACGGTCCGCCGGGGACACCGTGACATTCCGCAGTGCCGCACGCAGGGGTTCGGCGCACGTGGCCATGGCGGCGCTGTGGAAACCGTGGGAGACCGGGAGCCGCCGCGTCCGGAAACCGTGCCGCTCCGCCGCTTCGGCCACCGCGTCCAGCTCGGGGATCGGGCCCGCCACCACCTGTGCCCGTGCGGCGTTGTCCGCGGCGATCACCACGCCGGTGCCCGCGCAGAGTGCCCGGGTCTCGGTGGCGCCCGCCGCCACGGCGAGCATCCCGGTGCCGGAAGTGCCGTGGTCGGCCATGATCCGGCCGCGCTCGGCCACCAGTCGCTCGGCGTCCCCAGTGGACAGATGGCCTGCCCAGGCGAGTGCCGCGATCTCGCCGAGGCTGTGCCCGACCGCGGCGACCGGCGCCACCCCCAGTGCGTCGAGCCAGGTCACCGCCGAAAGGCAACTCCGATAGACCGCGGGCTGGGCCAGCGCGGTGTCGACCGGCTCCGCGCCGCCGGCGCCCTGGCCGGGGAACAGCAGGGTGACCCGGCCCGCCACGTCGTTGCCCAGCCACAGCCCAGGCGACGCGGTCAACTGTCCACACGGGATTGACGGAAGCTCCGCCGCGGCGCGGGAAGCGAGCGCGGCGAATTCCTCGGGTGTGCGCACCACCAGCGCGGCGCGGACGGGGCCCACCGCGGTGTGGCGGCCATGGCCGCAGGCGAGGTCGTGGACCTCCGCGTAGGACAGCCGCGGCGCGGCGTCGGCTATTTCCGCAAGCAGCGCGGCGACCTGGCCAAGGTCGTGGCCGCCGACGGCGACGACGTCCACTTCCGGTGTCGGCTGGGATACCGCCGGACACGGGATCGTGCGGCGATGACCGGCGGGCGTGCTCACCAGGACATGGGTGTTGATCCCGCCGAATCCCATGGCGCTGACCCCGGCCGACCGTGTTTCGCCGGGCCACGGTTCCGCCGTGGGAAGAACCCGCAGGGTTTCGCCGACCGTGGGATGCGGCCGTTCGCAGCCGGTCGTCGGCGGCAGCAATCCCGAAGCGACGCTCAGCGCGGCCTTGACGATCCCGGCGACTCCGGCGGCGGCCTTGGTGTGCCCGATGTTGGCCTTGACCGAACCGAGCGCGGCGGCGGACGTGGCGCCGGAGCGGACGCGGTTCAGCGCGGTCAGCTCGACGACGTCGCCCACCGCCGTCCCGGTCCCGTGTCCTTCGTAGAGCCCGACTTCCGCGTGCTCGATCCCGGCCATGGCGCTCGCCCGGCGCAGCGCGAGCAGCTGCCCGTCCACCTCGGGGCGGGTGATGCCACCGCGCCCGTCCGACGAGACGCCCCAGCCGCGGATCTCGGCGTACACCGGCGTTCCGGCGGCGTGCGCGTCGGCGGCGCGGACGAGTGCGAGCATGCCGCAGCCCTCGCCCGGCCAGAACCCGGCCGAGCGCTCGTCATAGACCCGCATCTCGTCGGCGGCGAGCGCGCCGGTCTTGGCGAAACCCACCAGCTCGAACGGATCGAGTGAAAGATCCACGCCGCCGGCCAGCGCGAAGTCGGCGGCGCCGGTGGTCAGCGCGCGGCAGGCGGTGATCACGGCGAGCATCGACGAGGCACACGCACCGTCCACAGTGTACCCACCGCCGTGGAACCCGAAGTGGTTGCAGATCCGGCCCGCGATGGTGTTGGCCAGGCTCCCCGCCAGCGTCTCGTCTCCGACTTCCGGAAACGCCGCGAGATAGCGGCGCTCGACCGCTTCAAGCGCCGCTTCATCCACTTCGGACAGTGAGGCGCGCAGGACATCGCGCACGTACGGCCAGCGCAGCCGCAGCGCGTGCGCCCGCGTGACATCGCCGGTCAGGCTGTTGCCGACGACGACGGTCGTCCGCTCGGTGTCCAGCCCGGCGCCGCCGGGGCGGCCCGCGTCGGCCAGCGCGCGGGCGGCAGTTTCCAGCGCCAGCCACTGCGCCGGGTCCGTGGCGCGGAAGACCGGGCCGGGGATCCGGAACTCCTCGCGGTCGAACCGCCAGCCCTCCAGTACCGCCGCCCGGGTGCTGTAGGTCCGGTCCGGGGCGGCCGTGTCGGCGCTGAAGTAGTCGGCGAGGTCGAGCCGTCCGGGTGGCAGCCTGCGGAACGCGCGCCTTCGCTGGAGCACCACCTCCCAGAGCCGGGCGGGATCGTCGGCGTCCGGATAGCGGCAGGCCATCCCGACGATCGCGATCGGTTCGCCCCGTTCCTGGCCGCTCACGCGATCGCCTCGCTTCGCGAGACAGTGTTTGATCCTTTTTGGCGCGTGATATCCATGATTCGCTCGCAAGCTTCGCTCATGCCAATTCCCGCGCCTGCACCGGCGGTTCGGCCGCGGCGCGCTGCGACGGCACCAGGACGTTCCACTGTGGACTCCGGCGATCCGCCAGCACGAGCACCACCGCGCGCAGCACACAGGTGATCACCAGCGCGAAGAACAACCCGAACACGACGTGGAACTGCACCAGCACCCCGTACACCACGGCGGTGGCGAGTCCGAAAAGGACCTGGCCGCGACGGCTCGACGGAGTGGTGCCGGGGTCGGTGATCATGTAGTTGGTGAACAGGATGAACGCGGTGCCGGTGATCGGCAGGATCGCGCTCACCAAGGAGATGTCGGTGATCAGCGTCCGCAGTACCGCCTGGGCGAGAAAACCGCCTGCCCAGCCGAGGATCAACGGGATCTTCCCGGTCAGCTGCGCGTTGAGCATCGTCCCGGCGATCAGCAGCAGCGCGGGCACTACGGCGCCCCACGCGCCGGTGACCCATTCGGTGAACTCGTACGGCGGCGCGATGCCCACCCACGGAAAGAGCAGCAGGACCACCACGATCCCGGCGTTGCTCGGGTTCAGCACATGACGTGATTTCCCGGCGATCCGGACGCGGAAGACGTACTTGGTGGCCACCCCCGCCACGGCGGCGAGCACGGTCGGCAGGAACCGGTCGTTGGCGAACAGCAGCATCGCACAGGCCACGCCGGTGATGTAGGCCGGGAGCAGGAAATCCACCACCGCGCCCGTTTTCCCGGTGTAGCGCGGGCGGCGTTTTTCGACGGCGGCTTCCACCGACTCCAGCGTGATCTCGGTGGCGAGCGCGGCGAGCACGGCGACGACCGGGGTGAGATAGGCCTGTTCGAAGCCGAGCACGGTGTGCCCGAGCACGGTCAGCGCCGTGATCGACATCCCGAACCGGCGCAGCGCCGCGGACCGGCGCTCGGCGGGTGACTTGCTCACCGTTCCTCCTCGATCGTCCCGTCGGAGCCCAGGCGCAGCTGATGCCAGCCGGGCGGCAACGACGTCGAACCCGTGTGATGCCGTCCGCAACCGTCCCGCCACGCCAGCCGTACCGGCACGCTCGCCGACGGCTGGGAACCCAGGCCGAAGTGCAGGTCGGGCGCGTTGACGCCGTTGTGCCCGTTGGCGGGGTACACCTCCTGCAGCCGGGTTCCGCCGCCCGGCGCGGGTACTTCGGCCTCGGCGCCGATCGCGGGCGTCGTCGGCCCGGCGGCACCCGCCCGGCAGGCCGTGTCCCCGGCGGGCCGGACCAGCCGCAGGCCGAGGAAAGCCCCGGCCGGTGCGGAGTTCCGGTACAAAGTGGACGGTGCCCATTGGTTGGCGACGACGAAGTCGAGGCGTCCGTCGCCGTCCACGTCGCCGACGGCGAACGCCCGGCTGACCGCGTCGGTGCCTACGCCGACACGGTCGGCCACGTTCACGAACCGGCCGTCCTTCCCCCGCGCGAAGAACGTGTTGTGGTCGTGGCCGGAAAGATCGGTGCCCTCGGTGAACCGCGGCCACAGCGTGGGATGGCTCAGCACGAGATCGTTCGACATCGCGGTTTCCTGCAGTTGCGCCCACCGGTTCACCTGCCCGGCGACGAATCCGGTCGCGTGCATGACCTCGTCGGCCCCGGTGTTGTCGAAGTCGGCGGCCTTGACGTCCCACGACCAACCCGAGCGAGAGAGCCCGAGTTCCTCGCTGTGGTCGTCGTAGGGTGCGTCACCCTTGCGCAGCCGGTCGGCGACCGTCGCGCGGTCGGCGGTGGCGAGGAAGGCGAAGTTGCTTTCCTGCAAGGCATAGGGCTCGGTGATGTTGCTGACCAGGATGTCCGGTACGCCGTGCGCGCCGAGATCGGCGAAGGCGACGCCCATGCCCTTGAACGAGTCGTTGCCCACCACCTTCGACTTCGGCGTCGCCGCGTGGCGCGTCCCGTTCGCCGTCCGGAACGCGAAGCGTCCGGGCGTGGATTCGTTGACCAGCAAGTGATCGGGGCCGAAGTCGTTGGCGACGTAGAGATCGGGCAGACCCCGGCCGCCGAGGTCCTGCGCGCCGAGCGCGAGCGTCCACCCGGTCCGCGCCTCGGCGGGGAAGGCGTCGGGCACCTCGGCGAACCGGCCGGCACCGGCGGAGCGGAACAGCCGCAGGGTGCCCGCGTTCGTAGCGTGGGACAGCGAATCGTTCATCTGCAGCTCGGGCTGCCGCGCGGTGGGGTCGAGAACCCTCGCGCCGTCCGGGAAGTAGTTGCCGAACACGAGATCGGTGTGCCCGTCGCCGTCGAAGTCGCCGACCGTGGCGGCGTTGGTGTTCCAGACCTGCCACGGGCTGGTCAGTTCGCGGGCGCGGAACGCCGGCGCCGACGGCGGGACGCCCGGGACGCGCTGGAACACCACCGGCGAGCGTCCCCAGTAGTAGACGACCACGTCCTGCCAGCCGTCCTCGTCCAGATCCACCGGCAGGCAGCCCATCGGCGCCGCGAAGGACGGCATCTCCAGTCCGGACGGCGTCAGCGTGAACGGCTGGAAGCGCTGGCCGGTCGTGGGCGCCGGTTCGACGGTGACCGTGTCGGTGCGGGGATCCACCAGGCAGACGTCGCGGGAGACCTTGCCGCCGTCCACGGCGAAGAGCGCGGTGGCCGCGCCCACCGACGAGATCCACGACCGGATCTGTTCATAGGCCGGGGCGACCGTCCGCACCCGCCGTCCGCCAGGGGCGTTGTCCGGGCTGACCGGGTGCGCGGTGAACGAGAAGCGTTGGGCCAGCGCGGATTCCTCCGCCGAGGACGGCTGCGGGGCGACGGTGAACGCGAACACCGCGGCGCAGCCGAGCAGGGCGACCACGCGGGTGAGGTGGCGGCGGACGAACGGTCTCATCGGCTGTTCCTTTCCCACAGGTGCCGGATTTCCGCCCGCCAGCGCTGATAGTGCGCGAACGTGTGCGGCCGGGATCCCAGCTTCGTCAGTGCCCGGTCGGTCCAGCTCGCGGCGGTGCCGGTGTCGGTGCGGGCCAGCACGTCGGCCGCCTTGTCGGTGTGCGCGGGCACGATTCCGCTGACCCGTCGCGCCGCGCATGCGAACGCGCAGCCCTGCGCGAGATGCGCGCGGAACGGCCCGGACAGCTCGGCGAGCCGGTCCAGCTCGCCCGCGTCGGCACCGCCCGCGTAGGTGGCCGCGAGGCCGATCCCGCTCCACAGGTCCGCCCGCCGCCGCTCGGGGAATTCGGCGACGCGCAGGGCCACGCCGTCGGGATCGGCGCATTCGCAGAACCACAGCGCGCGGCCGAGGCCCTGGTCGCGGACCCGCCGGACGTCACGGTGGAGCCCGCGCTCCACCCGTTGCCGCCCGATGACCCGGTCGGCGTGGAAAAACCCTTGGTGGAAACCGAATCCGTCCCAGGCCAGCCAGCGCAGCAGCGGATCCGCGCCGGACGGCCCGCGTACCGGGCGAAGCCGCAGCCGCGCGTACGCCCAGCCCGCGCCGACGTGCACCAGATGCGGGTAGTCCGCCGCCGGTCCGCGCAGCAGGGCGGCGACCCGGCGACGGCGGCGGGGGAGGAGCAGATCGAGCAGCGCGCAGCCCATCCCGGCCCCCTCGAACGCGAAACCGCGGAGTTCGGGTTCCAGCCCGGCGATTTGTTCGGCCAGCGCGTCTTCCGCCGTTTCGAGCGAAGCGTTCAGCCCGGTGAGGAACGCCCGCCCCGCCGATTCGAGCACGCCGCGCGCGGGGCCGGGACGCAACCGGAACCGTCGTGGCCCGAAGTCGACCTGCCCCATGTCCTGACGCAGCAGCCGTGCCGCGCTCACCGGGCGTCCCCGCGCGCCACCAGTACGCGCTCCATCAGCGCGGTCACCAGGAAGGGCTCGGCCTCCCGCTGGAAGTCGACGTCGGGATGGAACTCACGCACCGTGCCCTCCAGCACCAGCAGCGAAAGGATCGGGAACACGAACTGCGGATCGGCGTAGAACCCGTGCCGCCGCTGGATGTCGAAGAGCCGGGTGGCGAAGGAGACCAGGTCGAACTCGGCCGCGCGGCGGCCGGTGTGCGCCGTCACCAGCGCGGCGAGGTCGGCGCGGAACGCGTCGCGATCGGCGCTCGGCGTGTCCTCCGCCGTGGACAGCACGATGTCGGCGCAGGCCTCGCCGTCGCCCTGGCTCATGCAGTAGAAGAACGCCGCGAACTTCTCCCGCGCCGAATCCGTCAGCCGCACCGTGAACCCGGCGTCGAGGATCACGATCGTGCCGTCGGCACGGAAGTAGAGGTTGCCCGGATGCAGATCGCAGTGCACCACGCCGTCGAGGAACAGCATCCGGTACACCGCGCGCAGCGCTGTCACCACCGCGCGTCGCCGTTCCGCTTCGCCCAGTTCGTCCGGGCGCGGCCGGACGAGACCGCCGACGAAGTCCATCACCACCATGTCCCCGGTGGACAGCCGCCGGTCGACGGCGGGCACGGTGACACCGGGGACCTCGGCCATCGCGGCACGGAAGCCGTCGAGCAGCTCCGCCTCCCGCCGGAAGTCCAGCTGGGCGCGAATGCTTCCGGTGAGCTGGCCCGCGATCGCCACCACCGGGACGCCCCGCAGCCACGGCAGCCGTGCCAGCACCGCCGCGCCGCGCTCGAACAGCGCGAGGTCGACCGTCAGCGACTGTTCGATACCCGGCCTGCGGACCTTGACCGCGATTTCGCGGCCGTCCGGCAGGACGCTCCGGTACACACACGCGATACTGCCCGCGCCGACCAGCTTCGTCCCGGTGGCACCGAATCGCGACCGCAGCACCGGTGCCGCCGTGCGCGGCGGTATCGGGCGGACCCGGTCGTACAGGCGGGTGAGTGCCAGGCACACCTTCGGCGGCAGCACATCCGCGCGGGTGCTCAGCAACTGGGCCGCCTTCACGAACGCCGGACCGAGCGCCACCACGGTGTCCGCCAGCCAGTTTTCCCGCGCGGGATTCCGGCGTCGTACAAGGGAGAGGGCCGACGTGGCGGCCAGGAGGGTCAAGCGTCCACAAAGGACATACAGGATGCGTGTCATCCGCAGTGCCACCGCGCCACCGCCGACCGCCCGGCTCGTCATCGGTACGGAATGCTCCTTCCGATCAGCTGCCCAGGTCACCGCCGATCGACGCTACAACCGCCCTTCCGCGCTGTCTCCCCGCTGCCGCAACACCATCCTTTCCGGCGACATCGGGGTGACGGCATCCGATCGCATGAGAGAGCCCGCGAGCACATACGGGCTGTATTCCGTGGCGTGGCGCGGCCCCACCCGCTTGGCCCTGGGAATTGCATATCGAGGGAGGCCACCGTCCGGTTCCGGCCGCCGCGATCACATAGCGGCGTCGGGTTTCCCCTTCCGGGTCCGCCTCCTGAACGGGTGAGAGTCACGGTGCCGGGCAAGGGAAACACCCCATTCCGGGTAACTCCCGATGGTCAGTCCGCGGTGGAGGAACGGAGTACGCCGTCGGGCTCGACGGCGCCGCTGAAGTCCTCCCAGTCCATATTGGCGATCGAGAGCTGGATTTCCAGGTCCAGCAAGGCGTGCGGGACGGCGCGGAGGGAACGCGGCTGGTCGCGGTCCTCGTCGATCTTCACCACGAGCACGGGATGCTCCGGCGAAGCGAGGGTGATCGCGTCCACCACGAAAACGAGAGTGTGCTTGGCGGTGCGCGACAGCAGTTCGGCGAGTTCTTCGCCGGTCCAGCCGTCGAACTCCGGCAGGGCCACCAGCGTCGCGTCGAGGACGAACTCGTCGTCGTGGTACTCGCGGGGCGTGGTGATGTCGCTCCAGGTGGCCCGCCAGGCGTGGTCGTCGGCGAAGTCGGTGCGCACGATCGGGATGGACGGGGCGTTGATCAGGGTCTCGAGCGCGGCGGGCGAGGCCGCGCGGGGAGAGATCGCCGCACCGGCGTCGGGACCGTCGATGACGTACTGTCCCTCGCGCCACAACACGGTGCCGTCGGGGGCGAGGAGCCGGATTTCCCCTCCCGGCACGACGGCGAGGTGGTCTCCCGGACCGGCGAGCCGCGTGCGCACGCTGCCGTCTTCGGCGCGCAGCAGGAGGAATCCGGCGTCGTCGAGCGTCAGGCCGGTGTCCGCCGCGCGTGAGCCGGACGCGTACCAGAGCTGGATCCCGTCGGCGCGGAAGAGCCGCACTCCCCGGCCGGGCTCGTGGTTCAGGACGGTGCCACCGTCGGCGGAGGTGAGGGACTGGTTGCGGAGGCTCTGCCCGCGCCGGAGGACGGCACCACGCGGCGGCGCGGGCACGGCAGCCGCGCAGGGCACGTGGTCCTGGATCCGCCAGACGGCCGCTCCGGTGGCGTCCAGCAGCGCGAGGCCGCCGTCGTCGCGCACCTCCAGCCGCTCGACGCCCTGATCGGCCGTGCCCGACCGCCAGACCGGCGCACCGCACGAAGTACGCAGGACCAGATCGCCGGACGGGGTCAGGTCGACCCAGCTGTCGCCGAGCCATTCCGTGCCGGTGGCCCACACCGGCGCGTGGCCGGCGTTGCAGTACAGCACCAGGTTTCCGTCGTCGCGGTGCAGCAGCGTGTGCGAGCCGGACGGGGAGGTCAGGGACTGACGGCGCAGCCGCGAGCCCCGTCCCAGCGCGGGGCCGCCGTGCTCGTGCGGCGCCGCGGGTGGCGGCGTCGTGCTCGCGATCGCCGATCCTTCGCGCCACAGCAGGGTGCCCGCGCGGTCGACCAGGCACAGTTCGAGGTCCGAACCCGTCACGGTGGGGACCTGCCGCCACGTCACGATCGTGTCGTCCTGCTCCAGCCACCGCACCAGGGGCGCGGGGAGGTGATGGGACATGTTCTGCCGGGTGACCCGGAACGAGCCGTCCACGCCGCGCCGGACCGTCCGCGTCATCGCGCCTTTCGCGTCCTTGCGGTACAGGTAGCGCTTGAGCGTGATGCCGGCGGCGGGCGCGGAATCCTCGAACGTGGGCAGGGGACCGACGAAACCCCGCTCGGAGTTGTACAGGCTCACCCCGTCGTGATCGAGGAGTTCGAGTTCGCCGTCGTCGGTGACCACGAGGAATCGCGCCCCTTCGGCGCCGATCGACGAGTACCAGACGCCGCCACCACGGAGTGCGACCTGGAGGGAATGGCTGAGCACGAGGGCGCCGGACGCCGGGCCCTGGTCGTCGTCACCGGCTCGCCAGACGACCAGCCGGCTCGTCCGGTCGAGGACGACCGGCACCCCGAAGGCGTCGTACCGCAACGCGTACTTGCCCGACGGCGAGACCACCTCGGTCCCGGCGGGCAGCGGATGATCTTCGGCAAGGCGGCGGGCGCGTCTCGTGGGCACGCCGTCGGGCAGGGGCACCGCGGGTACGTCCGACGGCCGGTACGCGGTGCGGACGCCGCGGTAGCCCGCCGGTGGGCCGCCCGCGCGCTGGCGGTATCCGACGAAGCCGCCGCACGCGGCGAGAAACCGGACGCTCGCGAGCTGCAGATGCGGCGAGCCGTTGTTGCCGGTGATGTCGAGGCGGAAGTGTTCGGCGAAGCCGGGTTCGGCGAGCCGGTATGTCCTGGGCTGGTGGCGGTCGGCGAAGGACTGGCCGCCTCGGACGTCCAGAGCCTGCCACAGGAGCCCGTCGGCCGAGCCGCTCAGCGTCCACTCCGCGGGATCGCGATCGGGCGCGTCGTTGGCGGAGGTGAGGACGTACCGGTCCACCGGGACCGGCCGCGTCAGCTGGAACTCCAGTGCCGCGCGGTCGTGCGGGGCGAACCATTTTCCCGCCGGTCCCACCAGGTTCGTGGCCACCTCGCCCGCTTCGGGGTATTCGGCGCTGGCCCATACGGCGGTCACCAGGTCGTTGACGTCCGCGGCACCGGACGGTCCGGCCGAACGCAACTGGACCGAGCAGGTCTCGCCGGTCCGGTCGCGCCAGGACACCCACTGCGGCGGCGCCCCGGAACCGTCGTCGATCAGCAGCCGCAGCCGTTCCGCCGGCCGCCACTCACCGGATTCCTCGACCTCGGTGCTGAACTCGTAGCCGGTCGAGCCGCCCGCTTCCCTCGGGGAGTCGGCTTCGCCGCGCACCTCCAGCACGTCACCGGCGGCGGAGCGGCGATGGCCGTAGCACCGGGACAGGTCCGGCGAGAACCCGACCGAGGTCTGCGCGCCGTCTTCCGTGCGCCAGGACAACTGCTCCGGCGGCACGCCCCGGCCGTCGTCCAGCCGCGCCAGCAGCGGTGGGCCCGGCACCCACTCCGGGGAGTCCGCCGCGTGCCACCACATCCGGAACACGAACGCCTGATCCGGCACGGGCGACACCGGTCCTCCTCGCGGCCACAGCGCCGGACGGGAGTGCCTCGGCGACCTACTTTGCCGCCAACCTAGCCATTTCCCGCACCGGGGCCGTCATGAACTGCCCGAGTGGCACGAGCGCGATGTCCGGAAGGGCATGGGTCCGCCCTCCCACGTCAAGGTGCTTCCGGGAATCTTCGGCCGGTGACGCGCGAACCCGGCCCGACTGGATGTGGTGGCAGTGCTGCGGGAAGCCCTGCCACCACATCCCACCCCCTTCGCCGGGCCGGCATCGGGACCACGAGCCCGACCCGACGACCAGTGTGTGCGTGCGGAGACGGTCGTGGGGGAGATCGCCCGTCGCCTGTCCCGGCGGGCGACGGGCGACGGTGGGTGCAGGGCGCGATGGGTGGCCGAAACTGGCGGTATGCACCAAGATCCGCGCCATTTCGCGCAGTACGGGCTCAGCGGCGGTTCACTCGTCGACAGGAACCTCGGGTACCTCGCGCGCATCGCGGCGGGCGGGCGGCACCTGCCCGCCGCCGATATCGATGCGTGCCGATCGCGTCGCGGGGCTGTGCCGGAGCGGCCGCGCCCCATAGCCTCGGGTACGGGGTCGCCGCCGGAAGCGCGGAGGACCCTCTGCTCGTGCGGTTTCGCGGGAAGCGGATGGGGAGGGCGGGGATGGCCGAACCGGACACGGTGGGCACGGAACTCCGGCGGTTGCGGATGGCGGCGGGGCTTTCACTGGCGGAACTCGCCCGGCGAGTCCACTACAACAAGGGCTATCTCGGCAGGATCGAGACCGGGGAGAAACCGGCCGGGATGGAAGTGGCCCGCCGTTGCGACGCGGCGCTGGACGCCAACGGGAAATTGGCCGCACTGGTCGCCAGGGCCCGGCCGCCCGAACCGGCCGTGGTGCCCGAGGCCGGTCCCGACGGCGGGGTGTGGGTGATGAGCATGGGGCCGGACGGTTCGAGCAACCTGGTGCCGATGAGCCGCCGGGACGCCCTCGCGATGGGCGCGGCGTCGGTGCTGGCGCTGAGTGTCGGCGCGCCGGGGAACGCGGCGGCCGCCGGGCAGGAGACGACGATCGCGGCGTTCCGCGCCCTGTTCGAGCAGACCCGGCGGCTGGGGCAGATCAGCAGCCCGAGCGTGGTGCTGCCGATCGTGGTCGCGCAGACGCACGCGCTGCGGGGCCTGGCCGGCTCGGCGTCGGCGCCGTCGCGTGCGGAGCTGCTGCGGCTGGCGGCGCGGTACGCCGAGTACGCAGGGTGGATGACGCAGGAGGCGGGGGACGAGCGGGGTGCGTTGTGGTGGACCGAAACCGCGGTGGAAATGGCCTCGGCCGCGGGTGACGCCGAGCTCTCGACCTACGCGCTGATCCGGCGGGCGTTGATCACGTTGTACCGCGAGGACGCCGCCGGCACCATCGACCTGGCCCAGCGGGCACTGGCCGGTTCACGGACCCCGCCGCGGATCCGCGGCCTCGCCGCGCTGCGTGAGGCCCAGGGCCACGCACTGGCCTGCGACTACGACCGATGCCGGCACGCGCTGGATCGCGCCGCCGGCCTGCTGGACACCGCCGACGGCCAGGAGATCGGGCCGGCTTCGGTCAGCGGTACGGGCATGGTCGCGGTGGTCACCGGCTGGTGCATGCACGATCTGGGCCGTCCGGCGGAGGCCGGGGAGATCCTCGACCGTCAGCTGGCGCTCGTCCCGTCCGAGGCCCGGCGGGTGCACGCCCGGTTCGGCGCCCGCCGGGCACTGGCCTACGCCAGCGGCGGGGAGGTCGATCACGCGTGCGTGCTCGCGGAGCAGGCGATCGAGAGCGCGCTGCTGGTGGATTCGGCCACGGTCCGGACGGATCTGCGGCGGCTGGCCAGGACGCTGACCCGCTGGCACACCCATCAGCCCGTCCGCGAGCTGTATCCCCGGCTCACCGCGGCGCTGCGCACACCGGCGGTGTAGCGGAAGAACCCGGCCGAGCCAGGGGGAGACATGGGTGGCATCTTCGTCAACTACCGCACCGACGACGGCGATTTCGCGGCCACGCTCATCGCCGGGGCGCTCACCGCGCGGTTCGGTGCCGAGCACGTGTTCCTGGCCAGCAGGACGATCCGGCCCGGCCAGGACTTCGCCGAGCGGATACTGGACTGGCTGAGCCGGTGCGACGTCGTCCTGGTGGTGATCGGGCCCCGCTGGCTCACCTGCACCACCCGGCACGGCGGGCGCCGCATCGACGATCCCGGCGACTGGGTCCGCCGCGAACTCGCCGAGGCGCTGCGCCTCGGGGTGCGCGTGATCCCGGTCTTCCTCGACCACACCAAGGTCCTGACCGAAACCGACCTGCCCGCCGACGTCGCGGCGCTGGCGCGCTGTCAGTATTTGCGCCTGCACCACCGCAACGACGTCCAGGACCTCGCCAAGCTGGTCGGCGAGCTGACCGATCTGGTGCCGGGGCTCGTTCTCCGGCGGGCCTTCGCCACCCCGCGCGCCCCGACCGCGAACCTGGTGCCCAGCGCGTGGCTGCGTGCCGAGTACCGGATCGTGTCCTTCACCGGCCGCGACGCCGAACTCGCCGACCTGCTCAGCTGGGTGAACGAACCCGCGCCGGTTTCCGCCTACCTGATCAGCGGACCACCGGGCCAGGGCAAGACACGCCTTGCCCAGCAGCTGTGCGAGCGGCTCACCCGGCAGGGCTGGACCGCCGGGATCGTCCACGAGAACGCCACCGCCGCCGATCTCACCACCCTCGCCACCGTCAACAACCAGCTGCTCGTGGTCGTCGACGAGGCCGAGAACCACTTCGACCAGACCCACGCCCTCGCCACCGCGTTGGTGGAGCGCTCCACCAACGCTCCCCAGGCGCGGCTGCTGCTGCTCAGCCGTCAGAGCGGCGAACGGCTCCAACGCCTTCACACGCCAGGGAACGATCGCGTCGCCAGCCTCTTCCACACGCTGGACAACCACAGTCTCGCCCCGCTCGCCCGCACCGAAGCCGAGCGCGAGGCCGAGTTCCGCCGCGCCCTCGACGCCTTCGCCGGCTACCTCGAACTCCCCGCTCCCGCCCTCGCCGCACCGGAGGATCTGGCCCAGCCGCGTTTCGGCAGCGCGCGGGTCCTGCACGCCGTCGCGCTCAGCTCCTTGCTGGACCACCATCGCGACGCGGGTCAGGACCGGGCGTCCGTGCCCGCCGCGGATCCCGGCCTGCACCGCGCGGCGCATCCGGAATGCCCCTACCGCGGCCTCGAACCCTTCCAGGAACAGGACGCGCCGTATTTCTGCGGCCGGGATCCGCAGATCCGGCAGCTTCACCAGCTCCTCGACCGGCATCGCCTCGTCATGGTCATCGGAGCGTCCGGCAGCGGGAAATCCTCCCTCGTCCGGGCCGGTGTCCTGCCCGCCCTGCGCCAGGAGAACGCGACGCTGGCGGTGTTCCGGCCCGTCCCCGGCGTCGAGCCGCTCGAATTGCTGGCCTATGCGGTGCGGCCGGTCGTCGGGGCCGACCGCACCACCGCGCTCACCGCCCAGGACATCCCGCTGCTGGCGGACGCCATCGCCGACGCGGCAGGCAGGCTGGTCCTGTTCGCCGACCAGTTCGAGGAGCTCGTCGCCACCGATCCCTTGGCGGCCAAGGAGTTGCTCGACCTGCTGGCCCGGCTGGTGCTGGCCGCGCCGTCCCGTCCGGCGCAGCCGCCCGCCATCCGCGCGATCGTCACCGGCCGCTCGGCGGACCTCGACGAGATCCTGACCAGCGAGCTGGCCCCCGTGCTGCAGACCGTCGCCGTCCCCAGGATGGGCCCGGCGGAACTGCGGGCCGCGATCCTCGGCCCCGCCGACCGCCCGCTGGTCTCCTTCGAACCGGGACTGGTCGAACGCATCATCGCCGACGCGCTGGACGCCCCCGGACAGCTGCCGCTCGTCGAATTCGCGCTCACCCGGCTCTGGGAGTCCCAGCACGGCGCCGCCTTGACCCACCACGCCTACGACGAACTCGGCGGTGTGGCCGGGGCGCTGGCCGCCTACGCCGAAGAAGTGCACAGCGAACGGCTCACCGACGGCGAACGGGCACTGGCCCGCCGGGTGCTGGTGCAACTGGCCCGCCCCGGCGAGGACGGCACCTTCACCCTTTCCCCGGCCCAGCTGGACCGCCTCGACGCCGAATCCCGGGATCTGGCCAGGAAACTGGCCGCGCATCGGCTCGTCGTGCTCCGGCAGGACCCCGGCCACCCCGCGGTCATCGCCCTCGCCCACGAAGCCCTTGTCCAGCAATGGCGGCAACTGCGCGAATGGCTGGCCGCCGCCCGCGAATTCCGCTCCTGGCAGGAACAGCTCAGGCTCTCCCTCACCCAATGGCGGCAGTCCGGGGAAGATCCGCACACCTTGCTCCGTGGCACGACACTGACGACCGCGGAAACCTGGCTGAGCACTGATCCCACCGGTCTCACCGACGACGAACGGGCTTATATCGCCGCGAGCCGTACCCATCAGCGCAGGGGAACCCGCCGCTGGCGGATGATCACCGCCCTGATCGCCGTCCTCGCGCTGGCCGCCACCACTTCCGCGGTCTTCGCGCTGAACAAGAACCGCGAACTCGCCGACCAGCTTCGCCGCGCCTCGGCCGTCTCCCTCGGCCAGGAAGCGGGGCGGCGCAACGAAAGCGACCCGCTCACCGCGCTGCAGTTCGCACAGGCCGCGTGGAAGGCGGACCCGACCAGGCCCGAGGCCTACGCCGCGCTCATGCAGCAATACCTCAAATACGCCGACGTCGAGCAGATCCGGACCGGGCTGTGGTCCGGAACGGTCGCGCAGGTCGCGTCCACCCCGGACGGCAGGACCACCGCGGTGGCCGAAGACGACGGGAGGATCACGGTCTGGACGGCGCTGTTCGGCCCCGCGCCGGAACGCTGGTTCGTCACCACGATCCCGAACCTGTCCGGGCTCCGGCTCAGCCCCGACGGCCGGTGGCTGGCCGCGCTGGACGACCGCGGCGGAATCACCCTGTGGGACACCGCCAGGCACAGTGGCCCGCTGCCGCTGCGCGCACCGGAAACCGTCGCGCCCGCGACGGTGCTCAGCGCCCGGTTCTCCCCGGACGGAAGGTTCCTCGTCGACTCCGTTCGCAGCGGCGGCGGGGCCTCCGGAACTCGCCAAGGCGACGTGGAGGTGTGGGATGTCCTGCAACGCGGGCAGATACCGAACAAGGTAACGGGCCCGGGAGGTGAGACCGCCGTACTCCGCGTCGAGCCGGACGGTAAGCGAGCGTGGTTTCGGGAAGACCGGCCGGACCGGACGCGGCCCGTGGTCCTGCGCGACCTGACCACCGGCACGGAACTCCGCGTGATCTCCTCCGGTTTCGTGACGCCGGGCGGTGTCGTCGCCGAATGCCGGAAAGGACAGCCGTACAGTCGGTTGACCGTCCAGGACACGGCCACCGGCGCAGCGCGTTTCACCAGGACTCGGCTCGACTGCCCCGCAGCCGATGCCGACGACGTCGCCGATTTGAGCGGCGAGTACGCGGTGCTGAGAACGGGATCGCCGGAAGACGCGTTTCAGCGAGCCGAACTGATGAATCTGGGCAACGGAAGCACTTACTCGATCCACGTTCCTTCGCTGAGCCGCGACAAACGGCGCAGCGTGTCGCAGAACGAGCCGTCACAGCTCATGGCGCTCGGCGGCGGCTCCGCCGCACCGACGGTCTTCATGTTCTACGCTGACGTACTGCTCAGATTCCGTGTCCCTGACCTGATCGCGGAAACCGAACAGTCCGGATCGGCGCGGGACGCGGGCGCCGCTGTCCTGAGCCCGGACGGCGAGTCGCTGCTGACGATGTCCCATGAGGGAGACCCGGGTGCACGGGGAGGAGCGAAGCTGCGGCTGTTCGACGTGCGGAGCCACCGCCAGCTCGTTCGGGAATCGGCCGGTGGCCTGCCGGTGGCGGACACGCCCGGCCTGGCGTTCAGCGGGGACGGTAAAAAGATCTTCGTTCCGCTGGAACGAGGACAGCTCGCGGTGATCTCCGCCGCCGATCTCACCGTCCTCCGGACGATCCCGCTGGCGAGACCCGACTCCGGGGAAAGCGAAGTCTCGTTCGACGACACCACGTCCATAGTGCCACTGGGTGCCGATGAGGTCGCCGTGGTGCGCGGCCAAGAGCTCAACGCGTGGAAGGTGAGCACCGGGGAGCGGTATCCCTCCCCGGCGTCCTTGTCCTCACGTGCCATGGCGCCCCGCGCCCCCGCCGCTTATCGCTTCAAGGTGGTCACCGGCCCCGTGAACGCCGGTCGGCTGCTGGTAGCCACCCCGGACGCTGTCGAGGCGTGGAAGCCGAGATCGATTCCGGAGCCCGAGAGCGGTGATCCGCGAGGGCGCCCAGAGCGTTCCTTCGCCCCTCGGCGGGGTGCCCCGACGCCCGATGTCGTGGCCGATCCCACCATGCGCCGAGTCGCCGTTCACTACGCCGACATCGGGCGGCTGAACGTCTGGAACCCCGAACAGAACACCGCTTCGAAAACCATTCCGATACCGGGTGACCTGTCTCCGGTGGGGTTCGTGCAAGAGGACAAGGTGATCTTCGGTACGGGGACCGGTGCCATCGAGGTCCGGAACATCGACAATGGAGACCGCCTCGCCGCACCACGCTTCCCTGGTTCGGCTGGCAGGTGGATGCTGCACGAGAACCGGCTGGTGGCGGTTTCCGTGGACGGCTTCTTCTCGGTGGACATGAGTCCTCGGCAGTGGGCCGAACAGTTGTGCCGGTTGAACGACCGGCCCTATTCTCCGGCTGAACGCGAACTCCTGCCCGCCGGGCTCGACCTCACATCACCCTGCTCCGCGATCGAGGGAGGGAAGGCGCTGGGAAAGTGACTGCCCGCGCTAGTCGCATTTCACGCCGCGGCATCCCAGCGGGTCGTCGCGCGACACGTTCCCTTCGCTGTGCTCGACAGTGCCGTCCTCCGCGTTGATGCCATACCGTGCGTTGCCCTGGGTGTGGTTGTAGGACACGGTGATGTGATCCGTTTCCCTGTCGTTGCGCAAGATTTCGAGGCCGTCCTGCCCGGGGAAGTTTTCGTCGGGATGGAAACCATTTGCTGTGAATTCGTTGTGGGAGATGTCGATATTTCCTTTGCTGAATCCATTGTTCGCGTTCGCGACCACAGCGCTGCTGCCGCTTCTGACGAAGGAATTCCCGGTCAGGATCAGGTCGCCGTTGAGTATCTGGATCGCGTTGTGTGGCGATTCTGTGAAGGTGTTTCCGGAGATGAGGGCGGAGCTTTCGACCATCATGACACGGCTTCTGAGGAAGCTGTTGTTCGTTATGGTCGAGTGCGCGGCTCCGACAAGGCCGATGTGCTTGGTGTTCGTGTTGTCCTTCGCGGCGCCTTCGCGGCATTCGTTGCCGAATACTTCGATATTGACTTCGTTCGCGTACTCGACGGTGATCGATGAATCCGGAACATCGTCGACGTAGGACAGGCAAAAAAGATATCGGGTGCGAATGGTGCCGCCATGAATCGTGCACGAGCTTCTTCGGCTGCAGTAGGTGGGCAATGTGTTACCGTAGCCGGTAAGGTTCGAGGATTCGATTGTGACGGTTGATTCGTTCTCGAAGTTGAAGGGGATAAAGGTGTCCACCGTGGTGTCGCGGACCATGAGATCCCGCGCTTGGCTGCCGCTGATGCCGTTGAAATCGTCGTACTGTGATTCTCGTGGCGAGTTCATCGTCATGCCGAGTATGGTCACTTGGTTCGCGTTGTCCACCGCTATGCCGGTGGAGAACTTGGTGACCGTGCCGTTCTTGACGGTGATGTTCGCCAGCTTCCGGGGCGCCTTGACGAGGATCCCCTTGGTGGTTTGCCTGGGATTCTCCGAGCTGATCGTGTTGCCGCCGAGGTCGAGGGTGAGATCACTGGCGGCGATGGTGAGCGCGACATCCTCCGCACAGCTCAGGTCGCTCTTCACGATGGTGTCGGTCGTGAGGACGTCCCCGCACCGCGCCTCGTGCATCCGGGGTGCGACCTGGACGGTTCGAGACGTCTGGTCGGAACCGGTGGGAGAGGTGACCTTGAGTGTCGCGGTGTAGGTCCCGGTGGCGGGGAAGGTGTACCGGAACTGCGGGGCGTCGGAGGTCGTTTCGATCCCCCGGTCACCGGTGATGGTCCATGCCCAGGCAGCGGGACGTCCGCCCGTCAGATCGGCGCTCAAGGAGACCTGCTCGCCCACATGTGGCTTCTCCGGCGCCATCAGGATTCGCGCGATGCGCGGCGGGGCGTCGGGCGAGTCGATGGTGACCCGCGCCGCGGCGTGAACCTGCCGCCCGGTGGAGAGGGTGGCGGTGACGCCGACAGCGTAGGTTCCGGGTCGATTCCACCGATGATGCACGGTGACACCTCTGGCGCCACCGGCATCACCGAAGCCCCACTGCGCGTCGCCGATACTCGCGGCGCCGTGGGGTACGACGGTGAATCCGAAGTCGTCCCCGACGAGCCCGTGATCGCGCGGGCTGACCTCGATCGCCACCGTGGTGTCGCTGAGCGGGCCAGGCGGTTTTTCCGCACCGCCCGGCCCGGCCACGGGGGGCACGTTGTCCGGCGGGCCGGTGGGAACGGGATTGGGCGGGCCGACCGGCGGAGACTGCCCCGGGGTGTTTCCCACATTGACGTTCTGCGCGGTGTTCCTGCCCGGGTTCGGCGGAGCGTATTTGGTGATGGGCCGTAATCGCCCGTCGAGTTCGAGAATGCCGGCGTGTTCGGAGCCGGGGTCGTTGTAGAAGACCTTCCCGTCACGGGTCAGCAGGTCGAAGCGCAATGGGTGGTCGAACAGGTGCCGCTCGATGGTCTGCTGGTGAACGAGGTCGATGACCCAGGCGCGTCCGGTCGCGTAGTCGGGTACCACGGCGTGGTCATCGGCTTCGGCAGCGGCACCGACGTCCGGGCTCTCCGCGCCGAGCGGGATCGGGGGTGCGCAGGATCCGGCACCGAACGCGCACACCAGCAGCTGTCCGGGTGCCGAGATCAGCAACCTGGGGGTGTGCGGGGAGCCGGCGACGGCGAGGGCCTCGCCGGGCCGCGTGTCGACGGGTATCGACTGGACTACCGCGCCGGTTTCCGGATCGAGGAGTTCGGCGGTGTGCCGTGCGGGATCGAGCAGGGCGGGGCGGTCGCCGGTCAGGACGAGACGGCTGCCGTCGGGCGTGGCGGCGTGGGGCCGCGCGTGACGGGTGTCGTCGGCGAACCAGATCAAGTCACCGGTGCGGTGGTCGAGCAGCCAGAGGCGGCCTTGCCGATCCACCGCCGGCTCATCGGGTGCGACCCGGGCGGCCAGTGGCCGCGGGGGATCGCGGGGCGCCAGGGTCCGGGAATCGATGGTGGTGAGCAGTTCCTGATCGGCGTCGAGAGCGTAGACCGCACGAGGGCTCGGCATCAGGGCCAGGTTCCGCCCGGCGGTGGCGACGGGAGGTTTCGGCGGGCTGGGTTCGAGGGTCGCGCCGTCGACGCGGACGACGGTGCCGCGCGCGCGGTCGAGTGCGTAGCCCGTCGCGTCTTCCTGTGCGGCTTGGAGGGAACTGCCGGGAGTGGCGACGGGGACGCTCGCGGCCGCCTCCGCGGACGCGCCGTCGAGCAGGGTGAGTTGTCCGACCTGGTTGGAGGCGACCCAGGCGGTGCCGCCGCGCAGGCGGAGTTTGGGCGCGGGGCTGGGGCGGTCCGAGCCGACGATGACGAATCCGGCCAGGAGCGTGGTGACCCCGAGGGCTCCGGCGACGAGCCGCAGCCGGGCGGAGGTGAAGCGGTGCAGGAGACGGTGTGCCATACGATCACCCGATTCCCTGAGGTGGCGGTTTCCGGGCTCCGCGCCGCTGGGGCCATAGCGGTCGCGGGTCGAGTCGCGCGAGCAACCGACGCACCGGCCGGCGCGGGTACAGCTCCTCGCGTAGCCGGGCTTCCAGAACCCAGGCCTGCCGGACGGCTTCGTCGCCGGGGACGTCGCGAGCGAACACCGCGGCGGTCGCCAGCGGCGCGAGTGCCGTCACGGCGCCGGTGGCCGGGCCGAGCACGCTGGCGGCGTGGCAGGCGGCCTCGCCCGCGGTCATCGACCCCGTCATCGTGACGCCGCGTTCCCGCAGCCGGTCCACGGCTTCGTTCCAGGCGCCCAGAATCCGGGCGGGGTTCCCCTCGGCGTGGCGGCGCCGGCGCCGTCGTCCGGCCTTCGCCCCCACGATCAGCGTCGCTGTCAGCGCGGCGCAGGTCAGCGCCAGAACGGCGGCGAGTACCGGGCCGCGCGGCGGGAACGACGGCCGGACGTCTCCCGGTGCCCGCGGGGCGGACAGGGCTCCCGTGTGCGGTGGGGCCACGATGGGCGGGTTGGGCCGGGGCGGGCGTGCGCCGGCCGGCGCCGCTTGGTCACCGTCGTGCGGTGAGGGCGGGGAGGTCTTGGCGGGATCGGTGGGGTCGAAGGGAATCCAGCCGTAGGCGTCGAAACGCACCTCCGCCCACGCGTCCGCGTCGCGCGTGGTCACCCCCTGTGTCTCGTGCGCCCGGCCGGACAGCCGGTAGCCGACCGCCACCCGGGCCGGGAAACCCAGTGCCCGCGCGAAAACGGCGAACGCCGAGGCGTGCTGCTCGGCAAAGCCCGCGGCGTCGGATTGTCCGCCAGCGGCCACGATTCTGCTGATCGCCCCGTAGGAATGCCCGGGCGGGGCGTCGAGGCGATAGGGCAGGTCACGCAGATATCGCTCGATCGCCGCCAGTTTGCCGTAGGGGGTCGGCTCGGTCGCGGTGAGCTGGAGGGCGAGGGCCGACAGCTCCTGGGGAAGTCCGGGCAGCGCCGTGCCGGGGGAAATCGCAGGCGACGCCTGGGGGAGTGCGTGGTCCCGATCGCCGATCGCGCCCGTGAGGTCATAGCCGAGCCCGCGCGGGAACTCCCGGTTGGTGACCAGGACCCCCGAGTCGGTGCCGATGCTGAAATCACCGGCGTCGACCGCCTGCCCGGCGAGCCGGGCAGGCCTGCCGAGCACCGGCAGGAACGGCCCGCGCAGCTCGTCCACGGTGATGTGGGCCGACACCCGGTGAGTGCGCGTTTCCCCTGGCACGCCGGGAAGCTGGTGCCCCGCGGTCAGGAAACGGTCCGAGCACGTCCAGAGCACGCCGTCGAAGTCGTCCAGCGCGGCGACCCGGACCCGGTCGATTCCGGCGCCGCCGTCGCCGACCCGGATCGTGAACAACCGCCGGGGCGGCTCCTCCCGCAGCTGGCTTTTCAGCGTGACGAGCGGACTGAGCGTCTCCGCCTGTTGACGCGGCGGCGGCCAGAAAACCCGGGGATCGAAGCGGTGCTCACCCGTGGCCAGCGGCAGCAGCAGCCCGCCGGCGCCGAGCAGCGCGATCACCAGGACCACCGGCACCCCGGTCCGCAGCCGGCTCAGATCCGCCGCGCGATCCGTGACGGTGGCGGGAGAGCGTGCGCGGAGCACCATCAGGAGCAGCGACGCGGCCAGGAACATCGCGGTGGGGACGAGCTGGAGGCCCGGTTGCCTGCCGACGAGCAGCAATCCGGCGACGAAGGCGAAGAGCGTGGGGGCGATCGGCACGAGCACCGGGCGGGTGCGCAGGGCGAGGGTCACCGCGGTGGCGGCGGCGAACCAGGTGAGCAGGAGCGGGGTCGCCAGGAGGTCACCGCGCACGTCGGCGGGCAGCGCCACCGTCAGCATCCTGGACCAGCCGCCGAGCACGCCCCGCGCCAGTTCCCCGGCGGTGTTCCGGCCGGGCAGACCGTGTTCGAGCACGCTGTACCAGGCCAGCAGCAGGAAACCGCCCGCCGTCACCAGCAGCGTGCGGCCGGCCCGCCACCCGCGGAACCCGGCCACCGCCGCGGTCAGCGCGCCGCCCGCCGCGGCGGCGCACAACGGCGGCAAGTACTGGCCTGTCGCGAAAAACCGGCCGTACAGCAGACCACCGGCGCCTGCCGCCAGCCCGCACAGGGCGACCTCGGCGAGACGGAACCCGGCGGCGGGAAGTCGCGGTGTCATGGTTCCGCCCGGCGATTCCAGGCGGCCGCGAACTCGGCGCTGGTGGCCGCGGTGATCGTGAACACCCCGGGCGGAACGGCGGCGCCGCCCGCCGGTGGCGGCCCGACGCACGCGAGGCTGACCGCGCTGAAGCGAGGCGCCAGCACGGTGAGCACGTCCAGCCGCTCCGGGGAAGGCTGTCCGGTGACAACGGTGAGGACGGTTCCTTCGCCCGCCGGGACCACCTCGTCCGACAGCAGGGCCAGACCCGGATCGCCGCTCGTGCACCGCGCGTCGGCCAGCAGGTCGAGGGCGGCCGTCGGGTCGGTGTCCCAGCGCCCGGAAAGCCGATCCGGTGCGGTGCGCGGTTCCGCGGTCATGAGCAGCGCCAGCGGGAAACCCGCCCGGCCCGCCGCGGCGCAGAGGGAGGCCGCCACCCGCACCGCGTCCTCGAACGACGTGCCGGGGTAGGGGGCGGCACTGGTGTCGAGGACGACCAGGCAATGCGGGTCGTCGGGCACCACGGTGTGCCGGACCATCAGCGTTCCGGTCCGCGCGGTGGATTTCCAATGGATCCGCCGCCAGTCGTCCCCGGCGCGATAGTCCCGCAGGCTGTGGAAGGCCACACCGCCCTGGGCGGCGTTCAGGGCGGCCGGGCCCTCGGCGTCGGGAGAACCGCCCGCCGGAAACGGCGCGAGCTCGTGGATCAGCGGATGCACGTACAGCACGGATTCGCCGCCGCGGACGCGCTGGGTGCGCATCAGCCGCAACGGATCGGACCGGCCGAGCACCAGCCCGGGGAGTGTGTGCCTGCCACGGCGCTCGGTCGGCAGCGCGTACGTCGTCGCGAACGACCGGCCCGCGCCGAGACCGGGCAGCGCGACGATGATCCGCCGGCCGGCGACGACCTCGATCGCCTCCGCCGGAAGGCTCCGGTGACGACCGGTGTTCGTCACCGTCACCGTTGCGGTGGCAGGGTTTCCCTGTACGACTCGGCGGGGCGCGACCTCCCGCGACACCGCGAGCCGCGGCCGGGTCAGCGTCCACAGCGTCGCCAGCACCAGTGCCGCGGCCCCGGCCGAACCGAGCATCACCAGTTCGGGGTAATCGGCCAGCGTGCCGGTGATCAGCAGTGCCCCGGTGGACACCGAGACCGCGACACCGGTCGCCGTGATCACGGCCTGCTCACCGCCGTTCCATACCGGGAACCGGGACCTCGGCCAGCACCTCGCCGATGATGGTTTCGGGCCGATGACGGCCGATCCTGGCCTCCGCGGTCAGCAGCAGGCGGTGGCCGAGGACCGGCACCGCCACCGCTTTCACGTCGTCCGCGGTGACGAATTCCCTGCCTGTCGAGACGGCGTAGGCCTGGGCGGCGACCGCGAGCGCGATGCTGCCTCGCGGGCTCACACCGAGCCTGACATCCGGGTGGGTGCGGGTCGCCCTGGTGATCATGGCGACGTAGTTCTGCAGTTCCGCCGACAGATGGGTCTTCCGCACCGCGGTGATCATCAGCCGCAGCTCGTCCAGTTCCAGCACCGGCCGCAGTTCCTCCGGCCGTCGCCGGGCCACCCCGTCGCCGATGATGGTCACCTCGTCGGTGGTGTCCGCCGGGTAGCCGATGGCGATCCGCATCAGGAAGCGGTCGAGCTGCGCCTCCGGCAACGCGTAGGTGCCCTGATGCTCGATCGGATTCTGGGTCGCGATACACAGAAACGGATCCGGCACCGCCCGTGCTTCCCCGTCCACCGTGACCTGTCCTTCGGCCATCACCTCCAGCAGGGCCGACTGGGTCTTCGGTGCGGCGCGGTTGATCTCGTCCCCCAGCAGGACATGGGCGAACACCGGCCCCGGCCGGAACTCGAAGCGTCCGCGGCCCTGGTCGTAGACCTGGACCCCGGTCACGTCCGAGGGCAGCAGATCCGGGGTGAACTGGATTCGTTTCACCGTCGCGCCGCCGATGGACCGGGCGATCGCCTTGGCCAGCGACGTCTTCGCCACTCCCGGCACGTCTTCGATCAGCAGATGTCCCTGGGCCAGCAGGCACACCAGCGCGAGCCGGACGACCTCCGGCTTTCCCCGGACGAAACGCTCGACATTTTCGGCCAGTTCCTGAAACCGGCCGCCCAGCCGGATCGCGTCGGACACCGGCATCCCCTCCCCAATCCCCAGCGTCCGAGGACGAATATCGGCGAACGAGCGTCGAACGTTACTCGATGATCATTACGCCGCGGTGACGAATTACCGTCCGATGTCTCGTGCGAACGGGCGGATCACCGACTGGGGATCGCTGATCACCGCATTTGTGGTCTACCATCCCGCGGAACGGGTCAGTGTCTGTCAATCACTATGGGGAGGAAAAGTGCCGAGGACACGACTCACGCGGATCATCGTGCCCACGATGGCCGCGTCCATGGCGGTGTCGATGGCAATGAGCGCGTGTACCGCACGCGATCAAGGGGGTTCCGGCGGCAGCGCGACTCCGTCGGCGACCGCGCCCCAGCAGGCGCCCGACGCGGCCGATCCGAAGGGGGACGGCAAAGCCCGGTGCTCCGGGGCGACGCTGGCCTATGCCGGGACGATCAACGGCAACAGCGCGGCGCTCGGCCAGAACATCCTCTTCGGCGTCGAGCTGGCGGTGAAACAGCACAACCAGGCCAATTCCGGCTGCCAGGTCACTTTCAAGCAGTTCGACACCGAGGGCAAGCCGGAGAAATCGTCCGGTGTCGTCGCCCAGGTCATCAGCGAAGCCCCGATCCTCGGGGTGATCGGCCTTCCGTTCTCCGGTGAGTCGAAGGCGACCGGCGACCTGTTCGAGCAGGCCGGGCTTCTGCACATCACGCCATCGGCGACGAACCCGGATTTGGCCGAGCATCGGTGGAGGACCTTCTTCCGCGGTATGGGCAACGACATCGTGCAGGGCAGGGCCGCGGCCAAGTTCCTCACCGAGAAGCTCAAGGCGGGCAAGATCTGCGTGCTCGAGGACGACTCCGAGTACGGCACGGGGCTCGGCGCGCAGGTCAAGCAGGCGCTGGGGAACAAGGCCACCTGCACCGACAAGGTCAAGACGGGCCAGACGGACTTCTCGGCCGTGGTCAACAAGATGTCCAGCGAGAAGCCGGACGCGGTCTTCTACGCCGGGTACTACCCCGAAGCCGCTCCGCTCGCACAGCAGCTCGACGACAAGGGTGTCGCCGCGAAATTCGTCGGCACGGACGGGGTTAAGGACCAGGAATTCGTGAAGAACGCGGGTAACGCCGCGAGCAAGGCGTATTTCACCTGCCCGTGTGTCCCGGAGGACAACTTCAAGGACTTCACCGCCGCCTACAAAAAGGCCGAAGGTCATGATCCAGGGACCTATTCACCCGAGGGGTACGACGTCGCGACGATCATGCTGAAAGGGATCGACAAAGGCGTCAAGGATCGTGCGGGCCTGCTCGATTTCGTCAAGAACTACGAAGGGCAGGGCCTCACGAAGAAGTTCAAATGGAACGACAAGGGCGAGCTTTCCGACGTGCCGGTCTGGAGCTACAAGGTCGAGAACGGCAGGATCGTCAACAACGGCCAGATCTGAGCACGGAACCCTTGTCGAGGAGGAAATGCCGATGACGATGACGGGCGATCAGGCTGTCGGCGGATATACCGGACCCACTCCCGAGGAGGTCGGCGCGACGTATGACGAGTTCGGTGACCTGTACGCGCTGACCGTCGGCGATGTGGGCGTGCACGTCGGCATGTGGTCGCGGCCCGGCGAGCGCGAGCCCGCGGCCACGCTCGGCGATCTCGCGAACAGGGCACAGGAACGGCAGACCGCCTACCACGTCGAAACCCTGGCCCTGCGGGCGGACGAACACCTGCTGGACATCGGCTGCGGTACCGGGCTGCCCGCGGTCCGGATGGCCCGGCACCGCGGCGGCCGGGTCACCGGGATCACCGTCAGCGCCGCTCATCTCGCCAAGGCCACCGAGACGGCCCGGACGTGGGGCGTGTCCGAGCGCGTCACCTTCCGCCACGGCAACGTGATGGACCTCGGCTTCGAGGACGAGTCGTTCGACGCAGCCATGGCGGTCGACGTGTTCGCGCACCTGTCCGACCGTCAGCGTGCCTTCCGGGAGATCGCGCGGGTTCTGCGGCCCGGCGGCCATTTCCTGCTGAACGACTTCACCCTCCGCGGTACGCCGCCGGAGGAGCAGCTGGCCGCCTATCTGCAGGCCTGGTGCTGCGCGCCGCCGGTCACGCTGGTACGGACGCTGGAGATGGCGGCCGACGCGGGCCTCGAACTGGTCAAGGCCGAGAGCATGACCCCCAGCTGTGCTTTCAGCGGGGAACTGATGGCACTGCTCTACGCCGACAAGCACGACGCGATCGCCGAGCGGTACGGCCCCGAACTCACCGCGCGGATGGACGGCCTGGTGCCGCTGATGCGCTCGTTGTTCCGCGATCACCTCGGCTACTACCTGTACCTGCTGCGGAAACCCGGGCGGCGGTGAGCGCGGGTTCGGCGTCACCTGTCAAGATGGTGACATGGCTTTCGAGTTCCTGTCCGGTGACGTGGCGCTGGACTTCGTCGCCACGGTCGGGGAGCGGACGACGCGTCGCACCGAAACGCTGTCCGGCACGGCAGACCTCGCCGCCTGGCTGAAGCAGGCCCGCCTCGTCGACACGCCGGTGCAGGTGACCGACGCGGACTTGGCCGAAGCGAAAGAACTGCGCGAGGCGCTCTACGAGTACCTCGTCGCGCTCACCGCGGGCGCCCGGTTGCCCGCCGCGGCGGTGAAGGTGATCAACGCCCGCGCCGCCCAGCCGACGCCGGTCGTCCGGTTGACCCGCGGCGGCACTCCGGTGCTCGAGGGGACGGTGCGGGCTGCGCTGTCGTCCCTCGCGCGCAGCGGGATCCGGCTCGCCGGTGCCGGGACCGCGTCCGCGATCCGCTGGTGCGCGGACGACACGTGCACCCGGCCGTTCCTGGATCGCTCCCGGGGGCACCGGCGGCGCTGGTGCGGCATGAGCGGCTGCGGCGACCGGGCGAAAGCGGCCGCCTACCGGCGCCGGCGGCGGGAAGCAGCCGACCACTGACCGTCGTGTCCTTTGTGGAGTGTCGGTCCGTGAATGCCACATTGACGGAATCAGAGTCCCTCGATGTGGCATTCACGGAGCGCAGCGGCGTCAGGGGAGGAGCAGGAGTTTGCCGGTGGTGCGGCGGCCCTGCAGGTCCTCGTGCGCCTTCCGGGCGTCGGCCAGCGCGTACCGGCCGCCGACCCGGATGTCCAGCGCACCGTCGGTGATGGCCTTGAACAGTTCCTCCGCCCGCCAGTCCAGTTCCTCACGCGTGCGGACGTAGTGCGCCGACGTCGGCCGCGTGAGGTACAGCGAGCCGCCGGAGTTCAGCCGCTGCGGGTCGATCGGCGGCACCGGGCCGCTCGCCGCGCCGAACAGCGCCAGCAGGCCGCGCACCTTCAGGCTCGCCATGCTACCGTCCACAGTGGACTTCCCGACGCCGTCGTACACCACCGCGACGCCTTCGCCGCCGGTCAGCTCCTTGGTACGCGCCGCGAAGTCCTCCTTGTCGTAACGGATGACGTCGTCGGCGCCCGCCTCACGGGCGAGCCGCTCCTTCTCCTCCGTCGACACCGTGCCGATCACCCGGGCGCCGCGGGCCTTCGCCAGCTGGACCAGCAGCAGGCCGACGCCGCCCGCCGCGGCGTGGACCAGCACGTCGTCGCCGGGCTTGACCTCGTAGGTGGAGGCGACCAGGTAGTGCGCGGTGATGCCTTGCAACATCGTCGCGGCCGCGACCTCGTCCGAAACACCCTCGGGCACCTTCACCGCGACCGACGCCGGGACCAGCTTGCGCGAGGCGTAGCTCCCGATCGAACCCTGCCAGGCGACGCGGTCACCAGGGGTGAAACCGGTCACGTCCGCGCCCACCGCGGCGACCGTCCCCGAGCCCTCCAGGCCCAGCACGAACGGCGTCGGGATCGGGTAGATGCCCTCCCGCTGGTAGGTGTCGATGTAGTTCACGCCGGCGGCGGCGACGTCGACCAGGAGCTCGCCCGGCCCCGGCGCGGCTACCTCGATCTCGGCGATCTCCAGCACGTCCGGGCCACCGGTCCGGCCGACCTGCACTGCGGTGGGCATCGTTCCTCCTCGCGTCGGGTGAGTTCGCCAGACACAACTATGGCCGAGGCCACGGTTGTTCCGCGTCCCGGGCATTGGACGGTTAAGCTCCCGGACGTGGCTGAGCAGACCGAGAAACCGAGCGTCCCGACCTCGTCCCAGCTGTCCGCCGCGCGGGACTTCGTCAAGCGGCACGGCAAGCCGTCGCGCGCGGTGGTGGAGAACATCGGCAGGGCGGGCGCCCGCGTCGTGCTGGTGGGTGCCGACGGCGCGCTCGGCGACGTCGTGGTCGCGGACACTGACACGGGTAACGCGCTGGTGGCGGGCGTCGAGGACCTCGAAGCGGCCACTTGGGACAGTGAGACGGTGCAGGCCGCCAAGATCGGGCCGGAGCACCGGCGCCGCATGGCGGGCCGGTGACCTTCTCGGCGATCCTTGTCGGCTGCTCCCAGCTGCCCGAAGGGGACGGTGACGAACACGCCGTGCCCGCCGCGCTGGCCGACGTCGGCTTCGCGGTGCGCTGGGCGTCCTGGGACGACGGGTCCGTCGACTTCACCGCCGCCGACCTCGTGATCCTGCGGGCGAGCTGGGACTACGCCGAGCGGCGCGAGGAGTTCCTCGGCTGGTGCGAGTCCGTGCCCGCGCTGGCGAACGCGGCGCCGGTGGTGCGCTGGAACACCGACAAGTCCTACCTCGCCGAGCTGATCGACGCCGGGCTCCCGGTGGTCCCGACCGAGCTGGTGAAGCCCGGCGACGAGGCACGCTGGCCCGGTTCGGACTTCGTCGTCAAACCGTCGGTGGGCGCGGGCTCGCGTGGTGCCGCGCGGTTCACCGCCGAGGCGACCGGCGCCGCGCTGGCACATCTCACCGCGCTGCACGGCGACGGGCACACCGTGCTCGTCCAGCCGTACCAGTCCAGTGTGGACGTTCACGGCGAGACGGCACTGGTGTACTTCGGCGGGATCTACTCGCACGCCTTCACCAAGGGCGCGATGCTCGGCGGGCAGCTGGACGAGTCCGGTTTGTACCTCACGGAAACGCTGGCGAGCACCGAGCCCGCGGCTGACTTGCGCGCACTCGCCGAGGACACGCTCGACGCGGCCTCGGCCCTGCTCGGCATCCTGCGCGCCGAACTGCTCTACGCCCGCGTCGACGTCGTCCGCGGCGAGGACGGTGCTCCGCTGCTGCTGGAGCTGGAACTCGCCGAGCCGTCGCTCGGCTTCCGCCACGCCGACGCCGGCGCGCCGCTGCGGTTCGCCTCGGCGGTGCGCGGGCAGCTCGCCTAGGCCGGAAGCCGTTTCGCCGCAAGGCGTTCCGCGCGCGGCCAGCGGACATCTTTGGCCAGCCCGAACCGTTCGAACAGCCAGATCACCCGCGCCGAGACGTCGACCTGCCCGCGCAGCACCCCGTGCCGCGCGCACGTCGGGTCGGCGTGGTGCGAGTTGTGCCACGACTCGCCCATGGACAGGATGGCCAGCGGCCAGAAGTTGGCGGCCTTGTCGCGGCTGGCGAACGGCCGGGAGCCGACCAGATGGCAGATCGAGTTCACCGACCACGTCACGTGGTGCAGGAAGGCGATCCGCACCAGCCCGGCCCAGAAGAACGCCGTCACCGCTCCCCACCACGACCAGCTGACCAGCCCGCCGAGCAGGGCGGGCAGCGCGAGGCTCAGCGTGATCCACAGCCAGAAGTACCGGTTGACCAGCCGCAGATCGCGGTCGCCGACCAGATCGGGCGCGAACCGGTCGTAGTTGGTCACCTCGCGCTGGAACAGCCAGCCCATGTGCGCGTGCCAGAAACCGCGCAGCAGCGCCACGGGCGACGTCCCGAACAGCCACGGCGAATGCGGATCACCCTCGCGGTCGGCGTAGGCGTGGTGGCGGCGGTGGCTCGCCACCCAGAAGATCACCGAACCCTGCACCGCCATACTGCCCGCCACGGCCAGCACGATCCGCAGGCCACGGCCGGTCTTGAACGCGCCGTGGGTGAAGTAGCGGTGGTAGCCGACGGTCACGCCGAGCGTGCCGAAGGTGTAGAACACCGCCGCCAGCACGAGGTCCAGCCAGGACAGTCCCCAGCCCCAGGCCAGCGGGAGCGCGGCGAGCAGCGCCGCGAACGGGACGAGCAGGAAGGTCTTCAGGACGATCATCTCGGCGGTGCCACGGCGGCCGGAGACGAGGGGTTTCGGGGCAGTACCGGACTTCATGAACGTGTCACCTCGGCGCTTCGCGGGGGTACCGAGGCGGAGCGTAGGTGCACGGGCTGGCCGGTACGCCGACACGGCGTTACGTCCGGATGGCCCTTGGAAGTCCGGTGGATCAGCTCGCGGTGGCGAGTTCCCGTTCCGGCGCGGTCAGCGAGGTGACGGGGCCGCGGTCGCGGGCACCGCACCACAGCGCGGCGGTCGCGACGATCACCAGCGCCGAACCGAGGACGTGGAAGGAAACCATCGCCTCGGGCACGCCCAGCGCGTACTGCAGCGAGCCGAGCCCGCCCTGGGCGAGCGCGACGACCCACACGACGGTGTAGCGGCGCCACAGGTCGCGGGGCGCGGAGGACCGCATCAGCAGCAGGCCGAACATCGCCAGCACGATCAGGTAGACCACCAGCAGTCCACCGTGGACCTGGGCGAGCGTCTCGATCGGCGCGGCGAGCCGGTGGGTGTTGAGGTCGCCGCCGTGCGGCCCGGCACCGGTGACCGTGGTGCCGGCGATCAGCACCGCCCACATCGTCACGATCAGCCCGGTGAGCATCTTGCGGCCCGCGGGCGGGACGAGCCAGCGCGGCGCGTCGTCGCCCTCGCCGAACGCGCGCAGCAGCAGGACCGCGCACCACACCAGCGGCGTCGAGGCGAGGAAGTGGATCGCGACCGTCCACCATTCGAGCTTCGCCAGCACGGTCATCCCGCCGACGACGGCCTGCAGCACCACACCGGCGGGCATCGTCCAGGCGAGCTTGACCAGGCGGCGGCGCTCCGGGTGGTCGATCTGCACCCGCCACGCGGTGATGACGCACAGCGCGGCGACCGCGATCACCACGCCGGTGAGCATGCGGTTGGAGAACTCGATCCACTGGTTGAGCGCGTGCAGCTCCGGATGGCCGACCGGGACGATGCTGCCCTCGACGCAGGTCGGCCAGGTCGGGCAGCCGAGCCCGGAACCGGTGACCCGCACGACCGACCCGGTCACGCCGATCCCGGCCTGCGCGATCACCGCCGCGATCGCGACCGCCCGCTGGACCGCGGCGGACGGATAGGGCAGGCGGGCGATCAGCTTGCGGAGTGGCGGCACCGTTCGATGGTAGAACGGCCTGTTCGCCGGCCCGCGGCGGGGCGTATCCCGGATTCGGGGAGGCCGAGCCCGCTGTTCACCGGTTTCGCCGGGTGATGTGCCTGGCGAGCGAGGACAGTGCCTCGATCGGCTCCGGAGCGGCTTCGGCGCGATGGAGGTGGGTCAGCGCCGACTCGGTGTGGCGTGCGGCCTCGGCCTCGGCCCATCGTTTGCCACCGCACCGCTCGATCAGATGAGCGGCTTCGGCGGCTTCGTCCTCGGTGAGGGCGCGGCGCCGGCCGTAGAGTTCGGCCAGCCGGCGCGCGTCCGTCCCGTCCGAGTTCAACGCGGCGAGCACGGGCGCGGTTTTCTTCCGCCGGTGGATGTCGGCCAGTACCGGTTTGCCGATCTCCGTCGGAGAGCCCCAGATTCCGAGCAGGTCGTCGACGAACTGGAACGCCATGCCGAGGTGGAAGCCGAAGGCGGCGAGCTCGCCGGTCACCGCGTCCGGTGCGCCGGCCAGCAACGGGCCCAGTGACGAGGCACAGGAAAGCAGGGCGGCGGTCTTGCCCTGCGCCATGTCCGCGTACTCGTCCGGTGTGACGGAACCTTGTCGTTCGAAGGCCACGTCGCGGACCTGTCCGCGCACCAGTTCCTGGACGGTGCTCAGCAACCGGGCCACCGCCCGGTCACCGTGCCCGCCACCGATCTCGGCGATCAGCCGCATCGCGGCGGTGAGCAGTCCGTCCCCGGCCAGGATGGCGGCGTGGGTGCCGAACACGACCCACACGGCCGGGCGGTGCCTGCGCTGCCGATCGCCGTCGATCACGTCGTCGTGCAGCAGGGAGAAGTCGTGGATCATTTCGCACGCGACGGCGGCGCGTATCGCCAGCGCCTCCGGCGCGCCCGCGGCCCGCGCCGCCAGCACCGCGATCACCGGCCGCAGGGCCTTGCCCGCCGGGCCGTCGACGTCCTCGCCGAACTCGTCGAGCCAGCCCGCGTGGTAGCCGGCCACGGCCGCGACCGACGGCGCGAGCTGCTCGACGTAGTACCGATAAGCCGGCAGGACGAGGGCCCGGATCGCGTCGAACTCGGCGAGCGGGTCCGGCCCGGATCGGGTGCCGGCGTGTTCTTCGGAAGAAAGCAGCATGTGCGGTCCCTTCTTCGTTACGCGGGCTGCGACCGGTCGAGGCCGAACCCGGCGACGCCCGGCGCCCGGCCGCGGCGATCGTGGTCGCCGCCGGGATCCGGTGCTATCAGGGAGGTATCGGTGGACAACAGCACGCCGTCGGTGACCTGGTAGCGGTCGGTGTGCCCGGACCAGTCGAGATTTCCCCGCATCCACGAACGCATGCCCGCCGCGAAGGTGCGCATCGCGTCGACCGCCGAGTCCTCCAGCCCGCGCCACCGGCTCAGCAGGAGTTCCAGCTCGGCCTCGGCCTGGTGGAACTGCTCGATCTGCCGGGCGACCAGTGCGTAGGCGCACTCGATGGCTTGAGGCAGTCCGAGGCCGCGCTCCCCGGCCAGGATCAGCACGCCGTTGGTGGTCTCTCCGGCGGCCAGTTCCTTGCGCAGTGAAACGATGTCGTTGACCCAGACCACCACGTCGGCGGCCCGGTTGAACATCGCCCTTGCCTGCTCGAACTCGTGCAGCAGCGCCGGCACCTCCTGACCGGCGGCCACCTCCAGCAGGTCCAGCGACGGGGTGATGCCACCGGACGCCCGGCGCAGCTGGTGATACCCCAGCAGGTCCGGGACGTGCCGGGTGCGCCGGTTGAAGGCCTCGTACTTGAAGGCGGCGAGGAAGTGCGTCATGTGCCCGGTGAACCGCAGCCGCCATGCCGCGCCCATACCGGCCGCCAGCCGGTGCCACACGTCGGCCAGTTGCGCGTCCAGGCGCGTCTCGGGCGTGGCCTGCCCGGGATCCGCGGTCAGGACCTTCAGAGTTCGCGCCGCCGCCTCGTCGTACTGGCCGGCGTAGCCCTCGTAGCAGTCGTCGATGACGAACGCCCAGGTGAACCAGCCCGCGACCGCTTCCAGCCGGTCCGGGAGGATGCCGGGATAGGCCCGCGCGACGAGTTCGCCGAGCCGGGTGCGGGCGAGCTTGTCCCGTGCCCGCGCGTCGTCCAGAAGGGAGTAGCGGTCGGCCCATCCGACGATGTGTGCCTCGAGTTCGGCGGCATACGGGGAGATCGCCGAGCGCAGGCCGAGCAGCGGGTGCCCGGGTGGCGGGGCCAGGGGCAGATCCGTGCGGACGTCCGTCGCCGTGCCGGTCATGCGGAGGCTCCTTCCGGCCCGCGCGGCTCCAGGATCATCGGAAGCTCGCCGGTGGTCAGTTCCGCCTTCGCCACTGGTTTGAGGACGTGACCCGGCTTGTGCCGGAGCTTCCAGCGAGCCGCGACGGAGGCGAGCGCGATGGTCATCTCGTGATTCGCCAGGACGTCGCCGAGGCATTTCCGGGTACCGCCGCTGAACGAGATGACGGCGTTGCGAGGGAGCTTCTTCAGGTTTTCCGGCAGCCAGCGGTCGGGCAGGAACGCGTCGGGGTCGGTGAACACCGCCGGGTCCCGGTGCAGCGCGTACGGGCTGAACAGGATGCTCGCCCCCGCGGGGATGTCGTGTTCGGCCAGTTTCGTGTCGACGACCGCGCGGCGGGTGATGAACCACACCGGCGGGTACATCCGCAGCGCCTCGTTGACGACGCGGTTGGTGAACGGCAACTCCGGGAAGTCCGCGTCGACGGCGGTGCGCCCGGCGAGCACCGAGTCGACCTCCTCGTGCAACCGGGACTCGACGCCGGGGTGCTGGCTCAGCAGGTACAAGGCCCAGGTGAGCCCGGACGCCGGCGTTTCGACCCCGGCCGCGAGCACGGTCATCAGCTCGTCGCGGATCTGCTCGTCGGTCAGCCCGGCGCCGTGCTCGTCGCGGGCCGCCAGCAGGATCGCCAGGATGTCCTCGCGCGGCCCGTCGTGCCGGCGGTAGGTTTCCGACATTCCGGCGATGACGTCGTCCAGGCGCCGAAGCGCACGCCGGAAGTCCCGGTTCGCCTTGGTCGGGACCTCGTGCACCAGCGGCAGCGGGAACATCATCCGGCGGTAGACGCCCTTCCACACCACCGGGAACGACCGCTGCACCTCGGCGATCGCTTCCCCGCTGATCCGCTCGTCGGAGAACATCGCCTGCGCGGTCACCCGGGTGGTGAGCCTGCTCATTTCCTCGGGCAGGTCGATTTCCTGTCCCGGCCGCCAGGCGGTCAGCAGCTCGGCCACGTGCCGGGACATCACTTCGGTGTATCCGGAGATCTTGCCCTTGGTGAAGGCCGGCTGGATGAAAGCGCGTTGGCGTTTGTGCGTTTTGACACTGCAGGTGCCGACGCCGTCGCCGAGAATCACCCTCATCTTGTCGATGAATTCGCCGCCCTTGTCGAATTCGCGCGGCTTGTGGAGTACCTCTTGGACGACGTCGTGGGTCGCGGCGAGATAAGCGATGCTCCGGCCCAGTTTGACCCGGACCAGGTCACCCTGCTCGCGCAGAGCCGGCAGATAAGTGAGCGGATCGCGGAAGATCCGGAGAGCGTTCCCCAGTAACGGCACCTGCCCCGGCGCGTCGCCAAGCCGGTATTGACGGCCTTCTTCGGTAACAGTCATTTCTGGGCCCCAGCCTTTACTTCGGAAATTGTTGCTATGGTTCTTCTGTCCGGTTTCCATCGGGTTTTTCGTTCGTTCGGCGGCTGGTGAACAGTGCCGGACGTTTTTCCAGGAAGGCCCGCATGCCCTCCCGCTGGTCCTCGGTCGCGAACAGCGCGTGGAACATCCGGCGTTCGTAGCGGATTCCGTCCGAGAGACCGGTTTCCAGGGCGCGGTCGACGCATTCGCGGGCGGCCATCGCGGCGAGTTTGCCGTAACCGGCGATCTGCTCGGCGACCTCGGTGACCTCGGCGAGCAGGCGGTCGGCGGGGACGACCCGGGAGATCAGGCCGATCCGCTCCGCCTCGGCGGCGTCGATCAGCCTGCCGGTGAGAATCAGGTCCATCGCCTTGGCCTTGCCGACCAGCCGGGTGAGCCGCTGGGTACCGCCGATACCGGGAATGACTCCGAGGGTGATCTCTGGCTGACCGAATTTCGCGTTGTCGGCCGCGATGATCAGGTCACACATCATCGCCAGCTCGCAACCGCCACCGAGGGCGTACCCGGAGACGGCGGCCAGTTTCGGGGTGCGCAGTGCGGCGAACGCGTCCCAGCCGGCGAAGAAGTCCTCGGCCAGCATGTCCCCGGCGGTCTTGCCGGACATTTCGGCGATGTCCGCGCCCGCGGCGAACGCGCGTTCCGATCCGGTGATCACGAAGCACCCGACGTCCGGGTCCCGGTCCAACGGCGTCAGGGTCTCGATCAGCTCGGTCATCAGCGCGGTGTCGAGTGCGTTCAGCACGTCGGGCCGATTCAGCCGCACCCAGACCACCCGGCCGGACCGTTCGATCTTCAGTCGCATGGTGAGCCCTCTTCCTCAGGAGTCCCAGATCGCGCCGTACGCGGGAATGCCCCGGCTTTCGAGGCCGTGCACGACCTGCCAGGTGAGCTTCTTGTTGGAGATGCAGATGACCGCCTCGGCGTCGAAGTCGCGGTAGGCGGCGTAGGCGAGCCGGACCATGTCGGGTTTGCCGTACTGGCCGGTGTCCCAGATCTGCGCGTCCGGTTGGACGGCGAGGATCTCCTCCACCAGTCCGTCTCCGTAGGTGGCGCGCGGGCTGCGGGTGGCCCACACCAGACGAGCGGGTACTTCCTGGGCCAGCAGATGGGGCAGGCACGGACCGATCCCGCTGCCGGTGGCGACGTAGACGACCCGGCGGAACAGGGTCTCGATGTTGGCCACCCCCGCGGTGGTGATGCCCTTGACCCATACCCGCGGCGGCTGATCGTCGATGAACCGGCCGGTCCAGTCCCCGGCCCGGGAGATGGTCAGGCGGAAGCCGTGCTCGTTCGGGGCGGGGATGTTGGCGAACGAGTGCCACTCCCGCAGCGGTGACCGGCTGATCGCGGTCGACGATCCGGCGAAGGGCTTGCGGCCGTGGGTGAAGCGGGCGATGGCCACATGGGACGAGGGACGTTCGATGGCCACCGGCACCTTGCGCAGGCGGGTCCACGGCGCGGCGACGGCCGCGGTGAGCACGACCAGCGCCCAGAACTCCGGTGACGAGAACACTGACACTCCACTATGGACTGTCCGCACGATGGTCAAAGCCCACAACAGAACCAGCGCCAGCCAACCGCCGAGCCGGTGCGTCAGCTCGAAGCGATTGTGCTTACTGGCCCGCAGCCGCGGCGTCGCCAGCACCACCATGCCGAGGAACAAGGCCACCAGCGCGTACGCGAGCACGAGCACGGCCGGGGGTGCGGGCTTCGCCGTGCTGAGGCCGACGAACGCGGCGAACCAGAGGGTTCCGGAAACCGCTCCGCCGATGTGCAGACCGCCGAAGTGGTACACCTTGCCGAGCACCCACCGCACCCGCAGCGGCCAGGTCACCGGCGCGGCGGTCGCCACCCGGAACATCAGGTTGATCAGGCGCTGACGGCGGATCAGGATGGCGAGGGCGAAGTTGGCCAGCGCCGCGTGCGACGCGAATTCGGCGGTGATCCCGCCGGGCGCCGCGAACCCCAGCACGACGAGGTTGACCACCAGCACGCCCGCCGCGAGCCGGTTGTGGTGCATCAGTTTCGGATGCTTGAACACCCGCCGCAGCGGTGGGAGGAGCGGCGGGAGGACGACGTCGTCCCGGGTGCCGGTCGTCGTGGTCATGCGACCGCCTCCGCACCGTGTGCCATGCGCAGCAGCGACGCCTTGTCGATCTTGCCCCGGCTGGTCACCGGCAGCGCGGCCAGCGGGCGCACGACAGCGGGGACGCAGTAGTAGGGCAGTGCCTCGGCGGCCGCGAGCACCGCGGCGGCCGGATCGACCGTCTCCGGCTGGACGAAGGCCACGAGCGTGCTGTCGTCGAGCTTGAGCGTGGCCGCCCTGGTGCAGCCGGGCAGGTTCTCCAGCACGGCGGACACCGAGTCCAGTTCGACCCGGAAGCCACGGATCTTGACCTGATCGTCGGTCCGTCCGAGGTGTTCGAGCTCGCCGTCGGAGGTCCAGCGGGCGAGGTCGCGGGTGCGGAACATCATCCGGCCGCCGCCGAGGAAGGGGTCCGGCAGATAGCGTTCGGCATTGAGCTCGGGATTGGCCAGGTACCCGGAGGAAACACAGTCTCCGCCCGCCCACATCTCGCCGGCTTCCCCGATCGCGCAAGGCCTGCGGTGCTCGTCGAGGACGTAGACGGTGTTGTTCGGTGTGGGGCGGCCGATGGTGAGCAACGGGGCGTCGGGGTGATGACGCTGCATCGTGTTGACGATGGTGACCTCCGTCGGGCCGCATCCGTTATAGAAGGTGCTGGTGCGGGCCCAGCGGTCGGCGAGCGGGCGCGGGCACGGCTCGCCGGCCACCACGACGGTGCGCGCCCGTGCACACCGGCCGGGATCCAGTGCGGACAGGATGGTCGGGGTCGAGATCAGCACGTCCACCCTGCGGGCGACCGCTTCGATGTCGTCCCCGCGGATCAGCAACGTGCCGCCGTGGGTCAGGCAGCCGAGAATCTCCCACGCGGCCATGTCGAAGGCGATGTTGAGAATCTGCCCGACCACCGTGCCCGGCCGGATGCCGAGGTCACCCGGCTCGGTCAGCAGCAGGTTGGCGACATTGGCGTGGGTGATGACCACACCGTTGGGATTTCCCGTCGTACCCGAGGTGAACAGGACATAACAAGCCTGCTCCGGCGCGACGTCGACGCGCGGCGCCGCGACATCGGTTCGCTCGGCCATGACCGAGTCGATGTCGATGCCGGTGTGTCCTTCCGGGACGGTTACCGGCACGTCGGACTGCGTGAGCACGATTCCGGCCCGCGCGGTGCGCAGAATGTGCCGGAGCATGCCGGGACGGACGATCCGCGCGTCCTGGGGAACATAGGCGGCGCCCGCTTTCAGGATCGCCAGGATGCCGACGACCATCGGAATGCCACGGCGGACGACCAGCGCGACGTGGTCACCCGCCCGCACTCCGTGCTCGGCCAGGCGGGCAGCCAACCGTTCGGCGTGCCAATCCAGCTCACCGTAGGTGATTCGGTGTCCGAGGTGCTCGACGGCGACCGTATCGGGCGCGGCGGCGGCATGTTCTTCGATCATCCGGTGCACCGCCACAGTGGGTGCCTTGTGCCGGGGACCCCACCCGAACCGACGGAACAATTGACGATCCACCGCACTCAGCCCGGCGAGTTCCGGTGAGAAATCAAGCGGCGATCCTGTCGCGGCGAGAATCTGCTCCATAGCACAGATCTCCATCCAAAAGCTTTCCGGCGATGAATTCGAAAACTGCGCGGAAACCAGCCTCGAAATTGCGTAAACCCGGTTGGGCGGCCTCTCGTTAGCCCATCTGGCGTACTTCATACCCTCCCTCGGGGCGTGACGCCAGGTTTGCGGGCAGAGGTGCACTAAGGCCCCCCAAGCTTCCCTGCGAGGGCAGAAATCGCCGTCGGCCTTGACAAAACTATCAAGATAAGATATTGAGCCGCCCGCTGATCGGCGTCCGGCGCTCTAGAAGGCCGGAATCTCGCCGCGCTCCCCCGGATGGGTGAGAATGGACAGGCAGAACCTGTGACCGGATATACCGGGATCGCGCTGTCACGGGTGGTAATCGGCTAGGTTTCGGCCGCAATCCTCGCATTCCAGATTCCGCGATTGTCGTTCCGCGGAAGTGGCGGGGTGGCTTTGGAGGCGTGCTCATGGCTTCTCTTGCCGACGTCGGCATCTCGATCGTTGGTGTTCTCGAGCGTCGAGCGCTGAGCACGCCGGACCGGGTCGCCTACGAGTGGTCTGACCGGGCACCGGGTCGCGCCGGCCGTTCGGCCCGGGCTGGACTACGTCGCGGGGGTCTTCGGCGTCCTGCACGCCGGAGCCACGGCGGTACCGACCTTTCCACCCGCGGGCAAGCGCGCGGTGGAACGCCTGCGTTCGGTGGCCGCCGACTGCGCCCCCGCCGCGATCCTGATGGAGCCACCCGGCGACCCGGTCGCCGACCGTCTCGCGAACGGTCTCGCGGTCGCTTCCCCGGTCGCGGTCCTCCGGATACCCCGCGCCGGTGCGGTCTGCGACAACGAGGCCGCGACGTCGCGGGAGCCGGCCTTGCCGCAGTACACCTCCGGTTCGACCAGCGCCCCGAAGGGGTCGTCCTGACTCACCGGAACCTCATGAGCAACTGCGAGACCCTGACCGCGCACATCGGCGAAGAGCCCGATCGGGTCGGGCTGACCTGGTTGCCGCCCTGCCACGACATGGGGCTCATCGGCACGATCCTGTTCGCGGCGTACGGTGGCTGGCCCCTGGTCATGATGGCGCCCGAGCACTTCGTCCAGCGGCCGTTCCGACGGCTGGCGGCCGTGCGAGCGCATCAGGTGACGATCACGGTCGCGCCGGCCTTCGCGCTCGAAATGTGCTCGGAGTCCATCTCCGACGAAGAACTCGCGGAACTCGACTTGCCGAGCCTGCGCCAGCTCTTCTGCGGCTCCGAACCCATCGCGCCGAGCGTGCTGGACCGGTTCACGCGAAGGTTCGCCGGGCGGGGACTGCGGACCGCCGCGGTGATCCCGTGTTACGGCTTGGCCGAGGCCACGCTCTTCGTCACGGGCAAACCACCGGGGGAAAGACCTTTGTGGACGGCGGAGTGGTCAGCCGCGGGGTGGCGGCGAAGGGGCACCACGTGTACGTCGCCGATCCGGAGACCGGTGCGCCGAAACCGGATGGCGAAACGGGGGAGATCCGGGTCCGCGGACCGAACGTCGCCGCGGGCTTGGTGATGTTCCTGATCGCCGGCGCGCGGACACCCAGTGACCTTCTCGCCAACGCGATCAAGCTCGCGTTGGCGGAACCGGCTTCCTATGCCGGTGCGAGCACCACGGATTTCGTGACCGAGGTGTCGCGGTTCGATCCGCCGATCCACACCCTGACCCGGGTGTCGGAGTGCGGCCTCGAGAAGTTCGGCACAACCGTCGGTACGGGGGCTCATGTGATGCTGGTGCTCGCGGCGGCCAACCGTGACCCGCGGCGGTTCGCCGATCCGGACACGTTTCGCCCGGGACGGCAGGCGAACCGCCCGATCGCCTTCGGGCTGGGAGCGCATTATTGCCTCGGCGCGGCGCTGGCACGCATGCAGACGGAGACCGCGCTACCCGTCTTGCTGCGGCACTTCCCCTCGATACGGTTGACCGGCCGACCGGAATACCGGAAACGACGCGGCTCACGTCCGCGTCGCCGCCGTCGTCACCGGATCCGCCTCGGGCGGCGGCGCAGCACCATCATGCGGAGCAACATCAGCAGGCACGCGCCGAGCACGATGAGGCTCGCGCCGAACACGACCATCCGGGCGGTGTGGACACCGGTGCTGGCGAGATCACCGCTCGCCCGCGTCGTGGCCTCGTCCTTCACCGGCGCCGCGGCGGGAGCCTCGACCTCGACGCTCGGCAGCGCGCTCGTGCTGGGGGAGGCGCTCGGCTCGGTGGTGCCGGGTGCCGTGGTCACCGGCACCGCCACCAGCGCGGGTTCGCTCGTGCGGGTGCTCGGCGGCGTCAGCTCGGCGCGTGGCTGCTTCGCCGGGGTCTTGCCACCCGCCCAGATCAGCCCCGGTGTCTTGTCCGAACGGCCCGCTGACGTCGTGGGTGAGGTGCTCGGTTTCGTCCTCGGCGCCGACGTGCTCGGCGACGGGCTCGCGGACTTGGGCGTCGTGGACTTGCTCGGCGGCGGGCTGGAACTGGTCGTGGCGGGTTTGCTCGACGACGGCGCGGAGCTGGTGGTCGGCGCGGGCGTCGGGCTCACCGGCGTGGACGGCGGCACCTCGGTGCGGCCTTCGCCGAGGGCAAGCGCTTTCAGGCGCTCCATCGTGCCGTCGAAGACGTTCTGGTCGCCGGGGAACTTCCCGGAATCGGCGTACTGCCAGAGCGTGTAGTACTTCCAGCCGCTGGGCAGGGGGCCGACATTGCTGGCGTAGCGCGCGATGAACAGCGGATGGGTGTCGCCGAACAGCGGGCTGTTGCCGGTGCAGGTCTGCCACCAGTCGGTGGTCGTGTAGATCATCGGCCACCGGGTGGTCTTCGCGTGGATCCGGTCGGAGAAGGCCTTGATCCAGTTGACCATGTCCGGTTTGGACAGTCCGTAGCAGGTGGGGCCGTAGGGGTTGTACTCGATGTCCAGCATCGGCGGCATGGTCCGGCCGTCGGGCGACCAGCCGCCGCCGTGCGCGACGAAGAAGTCGGCCTGCGCCACCGCGCTCGTGGCGTTCGGGACGGCGAAGTGGTAGGCGCCGCGGATCATGCCGACGTCGTACGAGCCGTTGTACTGCTGCGTGAAGAACGGGTTGGTGTAGTTGGTGTTCTCGGTCGCCTTGACGTAGGCGAACCGGGCCCCGTTGCGCCAGGCCGCGGCCCAGTCGACGTTGCCCTGGTGGGAGGAGACGTCCATACCGGGCACCTGGTCGTCGCCCGCGGCCGCGAGGTTCACCGCCGCCTCGGTCCCGCCGGGCCCGGCGCCGTGGCCCTCGCCCGTCACCAGCACGCCCACCGCCACGGCGGCGGCGCAGGCGCTTCCGATCGCGAGCCTGATGCCCACCTTCATCGCGGCCTCCCTTGCCGAGCCCCGCGCGACACGCCGGAGACGTCGTCACGCTCGCAAGGAGTGTGCGTGACTAAAGTGGTAGTTGTAAATTTGTGTGTCTCTTGGCACTCAGTGTGACTCCTGTGATTCATGTGAGTGAGCGACGTCTTGCCTGCGCACAGCGTTGCGACTCCACGAGCTGGGCGATCGGCTGCGCGCAGAGATCACTCACCCGGGTGATCCACGACCGTCGGCCAGAGGGGGATCGGTGGAGCTGGACGATGCGGTGCTGCCGTTCCTCGAAGCGGCGAAACTGCGGGACGTGTCGCTGGCTGGCGAGGGGCTGGAGTTCGCGGTGTACCGGGCCGAATCGCCGGAACACGGCACGGTCGCCCTGCGGGTCCCCAAGGAGACCGTCTACCGGAACGTCAACGACCCGCACGTCTCCGCCGAAGCCCTGCTGGAACAGGAATGGGCGATCCTGACCTACCTCGCGGGCGGCGACGTCCCGGTCCCGGTCGCCCATCGGCTGCTGCGGGCCGACGGCAGGATCGCGCTGCTGACCGGCTACGTCGACGCCGACGGCCGGGAACCCGATCCGGCGGAGGTCGGCCGTGGCGTGGCGAGGCTGCACGCGGCGTCCCCACCGCCGATCACACCCGTGGCCCAGGAGAACCTGCCGACGCCGCTGCTGCTCGGCCGCCGGATCACCCGCCGCTGGGCCGAGGCGGCGAAACTGGTGCCGGACCTGCCCGGCCTGCCCGCCGAGGAACGCCTCGTCGAGATCGCGCGCGGCCTGGACCGGTTCGGCCCCAGCCTGCTGCACCTCGATGTGCGGGGCAGCAACCTCCGGGCACGGGACGGGCGGCTGCTCGCGTTCGTCGACTGGTCGAACGCGCTCATCGGCCCCGCGGCTCTCGACCTGTACCGCATCCTGGAGAACGAGAAGCCCGCAGACGCGTTCCTCGCCGGCTACGCGGCGGTCCGGCCGCTGCCCGAACTGTCCGATCCCGAGGAACTGCTGCTCCGGCTGGACGCCGCGGTGATGCTGGCGCTGGTCTTCCTGTCCGAGGCACCTGACGCCGAACGAGCGCCGGAATCGATCCGGCGCGTCACCGAACTGGCGACCCTGCTGGACTCCGTGCTCTGAGCGGCCCCGCTGCTCGCCGGACGAACGCCACATTGGGGTTTTTTCATCCTGTTGGTGCTGGTCTGGGTGCTTGACGGGGTGGGTTGTGGTTGTGCCGTAGGGGTTTGCTGGGTTGCGTACCGGCGGTA
>NZ_JBHYJW010000010.1:0-217869 GCF_042741125.1 Amycolatopsis sp. NPDC058986
TTAACTACACTGCATATCGCGGGGGGCCCCCGGGCATATTTGTTATTGGCGGGGGGGTTGTGTTTGGGGTCTCTTCCCGGGTTTGTCATGCGAGGAAAGTCCCCTTCAGCTCTTCTCGCCGCGCGGCCAGGGAGTCGTGCCCTGCAGGGCCTCGATGTCCTCGTTGAACCGGCGCAGCAGCTCGAAGAACGTGTGCCGGTCCGCGGCGGACCAGTGCGTCATGATCATGTCGAGACCGGCCCGGTGCTGGGCCTGGTCCTGGCCCAGCTTCCGTTTTCCTTCCTCGGTCGCCCGCAGTTTCCGTGCCAACCCGCCGCCGGGGTCCGGGATGCGCTCGGCGAGTCCCTGCCGCAGCAGCGCGGCGACCTGCCGGTTGACCGTGGAGACGTCGAGACCGAACGCTTCCGCCAGTTCCCGCAGTGACATCGGCTGGTCCGCTTCCAGCCTGCTGAGCAGCAGGAACGCCGAGCGCTCCAGCGCGAGCGGGGTCGCCAGGCTGTGCGGCAGCACCTGGTGACGGCTCAGCAGTTTCAGCTCGCGGCTGAGCCCGTTCAGCACGTCGACTCGATCACGTACGGTCCGTTCGCCGGTCATGGATGTGTATGATCCACAACGTGTGTATCGTGCACAAACCGGCTCGCTGGGGTATTCGTGTCTCGTCCGGGTGACTCCCGTAATCCGTCGCTGGTCGTGGGCGTCCTCGCCTCCTGCGGCCTGGTCGTCTCCTTCATGCAGACGCTGGTCGTGCCCCTGATCCCAGCGTTTCCCCGGCTTCTGGACACCACCGCGACCAATGCGTCCTGGGTGGTCACGGTGACGTTGCTGGCGGCCGCGGTGGTGACGCCGGTGAGCGGCAGGCTCGGCGACCTCTACGGCAAGCGCAGGGTCGTCGTGGGCAGCCTTGTGCTGCTCATCCTCGGCTCCGTGCTGTGCGCGCTGACCAGTTCGCTCGCGCTGATGATCGTCGGCCGGGCGCTGCAGGGCCTCGCGATGGGCATCGTCGCGCTCGGCATCAGCATCATGCGCGACGAAATCCCGCCCGAGCGTGTCGGCGGCGCCGTCTCGCTGATGAGCGCGACGCTCGGGGTCGGCGGCGCGCTCGCGCTCCCGATCGCCGCGCTCGTCGCCGAAAACCTCGACTGGCACGTGCTTTTCTGGGGCTCCAGCGCACTCGGTGCGATCTGCCTGGCGCTGATCCTGTTCGCAGTGCCGGAATCGCCGGTACGCACCCCTGCCCCGTTCGACTACCTCGGCACGCTCGGGCTCGCCGCCGGGCTGATCTGCCTGCTGCTGCCGATCGTCAAGGGCGGTGAATGGGGCTGGGGCAGCGGCATCACACTCGGTCTCGCCGCCGCGTCGGTCGTGCTCCTCCTGCTGTGGGGCTGGTACCAGTTGCGCCGCCGCGATCCCCTCGTCGATCTGCGGGTGTCCGCGCGACGGCCGGTGCTGTTCACGAATCTGGCGTCGATCCTCGTCGGTTTCGCCTTGTACGCCATGTTTTTGTCGTTCCCGCAGCTGCTGCAGGCTCCCACGGCGACCGGCTACGGACTGGGCCTGACGATGCTCGTCGCCGGCCTCTGCCTGATGCCCAACGGCCTGGTGATGATGCTGCTGTCGCCGGTGTCGGCGCGGCTGACCGCCCGCTTCGGCGCGCGTAGCACGCTGATGATCGGCGCGGCGGTGATCGCGCTCGGCTACGTCTTCGCGCTTTTCTTGCTGGACAACGCTTTCGAGCTGATCGCCGCGTCGGTGATCATCGGCGCCGGGGTCGGCATCGCCTATGCCGCGATGCCGTCGCTGATCATGGGCGCGGTGCCGGTGAGCGAGACCGGCGCGGCCAACGGGCTCAACTCGCTGATGCGCTCGGTGGGCACCTCGACCTCCAGCGCGGTGATGTCGACGATGCTCGCGAACATGACGATCACCGTCGGCGCGGTGACCGCGCCCTCGCTGACCGGCTTCCGCGCGACGTTCGTCGTCGCCGGGGTGGCGGCGCTGGCCGGTATCGGCTTCACCGCGCTGGTACCGAAGACCCGGAAGGAAACCGGCGAACTCGTCGCCGCCTAGCGCGCTCCCCGAGTCACGGGTATCGCGCCGGGCGCGGTCGCCGCCGAGCGCGGACCTCGTCGCGGCGCGTGCTCACCTGCCGGGTCCTGGGGTGCCGGTCGCCCAGGCGCGCGCGGCCGACGCGGCGATCGTGTCGATGCGTGGCGGGTCGACGACATGGCGGAGGTTCCCGCCGACAGTGAGGGCGGCGACGCCGTGCGCGATCGACCACAGTTCGGCGGCGCGATCCACGAGTTCCGCCGGTGGGACGTGGGGCGAGAGCGCTTCCGCCAGCTGTGTCTGGACGCGGCGGGTCTGGTCGAGTAGCTCGGGATGGGCGGTCTTGTCGATTCCGGCGGCGAACATGACCTCGAACCGTGCCGGGTCCTCACGGGCGAACGCGACGTAGGCGACGGCGATCTGCGCGGCGCGGCCGGTGAGCGTCGGCTCCAGGGCGAGGGCGGTGAACCGCGCCTCCAGTTCGGTGAAAGCGTGCTGGGCGGTGGCGGCGAGCATCGCGTCGCGGTCGGCGAAGTGACGGTATGGCGCCGAGGGGGACACGCCGGCGCGGCGGGCGGCCTCGGAAACGCTGAATCCCTTCGCGCCACGTTCCCGGACCAGCTCGGTGGTCGCGTCCAGGAGCGCGTTCCGCAGATCGCCGTGATGATACGTGTCTCGCCCAGCCATGGATCCTCCCAATGTTGAAGCCTCTCACATACTTGGCTACTCTCAATGTGAGAGCTTATTACATCGAGAGTGGGCGGCCGGCTGGCCGTGGACGGGAGACCGATGCGGTACACAGGGACCACCGCGCTCGTGACCGGGGCGAGTTCCGGGATCGGCGCCGAGTTCGCGCGCCGGCTGGCCCATCGTGGCGCGGACGTGGTGCTCGTCGGGCGACGGGAGGATGTGTTGCGGGAACTGGCGGCGGACATCACCGCGCGGACGGGACGCCTGGCGCGTCCGGTGGCGTTCGATCTGCACACCGAGCGCGGCGGGCCGCTGCTCAAGAAGCGGCTGGACGCGCTGGAGATCCGGGTGGACACAGTGGTCAACTGTGCCGGTATGGGGCTGACCAAGTCGTTCGCGGACTCCACCGAGGACGAGGTGCGCGCGCAGCTGCACCTCGACATCGTCGCCCTGGTGGAGATCTGCCATGCCTTCCTGCCGGATCTGGTCGCCTCCGGGCGTGGTGCGTTGCTGAACGTCGGGAGCCTGACCGGATACCTGCCGGTGCCCTTCATGGCCGTCTACTCGGCGGCGAAGGCGTTCGTGATCCGCTTCACCGAGGCGCTCGCGCACGAGCTGCGCGCCGCGGGGCCGACGGTGATGGTTGTCTCGCCGGGACCGACGCGCACCGAGTTCTACGCGCGTGGCGGCACCGACACCAGCGGCACCCGGTTCCAGACACCGGAGCAGGTGGTGACCACGGCGCTGAAGGCACTCGACCGGCGTACCCCGCCGGTCAGCGTCATCTCCGGTGGCGCGAACCGCCTCGTCCGCCGCCTCGTCGCACTGCTGCCGACCCGCACCGCGCTCAAGCTCGCGGAGTCGCGACCTGCCACGTAACCGGCAAGCGCGGCTGCCGAAAGCCCGGCGGGACATCGGCGAACCGTGTGACGTGTCAGGGCGGACTCCGCTCGCCAGTGTTCTGGAACGCCGAAATCAGCCACCCTCCGGTGCCCTGGACGCGACGAAGGTCTGGACCGAATCCGCTCCGGTCGGCACTGTCTGTCCCTCGGTCCGTGATCCCTGAGTGCTAGTCGAGGTCGACGCGCACGGTGAGCAGGTTCGTGCCCACCGTGCGCACGACGAGACTGTTGAACCACGGCAGTTTCCGCAGCCGTACCCGAGGATCGTCGTCGTCCACAATGGACGCCGTGCCGGTGTGCCAGCGGCCCTTGACCTGGAGCCGGACTCGCGGCTGCGCCTCCAGGTTGCGGACGTACTGCGACTGACGGCCGAATTCGGTGACGATCCAGAACGTGGCGCCTTCGAGCCGTCCGCCGATCGGCGTCTCCCTGGGCAGACCGGAACGCCGCCCGACGGTTTCGAGCACGGCTTCCCCCGGCAGGAACCGCGCGACGCGGCGGGAGATCGGGTTCGCGAGATGCCGTTGGAACCAGAGAACGGCCAGGGGCGGGGCGGGCCGCCGCGCCGCGTCGGTGAGCAGGAGACGCAACGACCAGTGGTGAAACCGGGTGATGAGCCGCCACACCACCCGGCTTGGGACACTGCGAAGCTTGACGAAGGTCGCCAGTGTCACCGCGGAGTCGCTGGTGCGCAGGACCAGATTCGCGCCGAGCCCGAGCCGCCAGTCGACCGAGAGCCGGATGTGGTCGTCGTCGCGCTCGTCGATCTTCCAGCCCAGCAGGTGATCCGCCGATCGGAGCGGGCCGAGGCGCGCACCGAGCAGCGACCAGCCGAGGACGAGGAAACGCCGCAGGGGCCCGTTTTCCAGCACGTCCCGCAGCCATTGCTCGGGGCTGCGGGACCTCGCCTTCGCGGTGTCCATGCGGAACGTGTCCGCGTAGTCGACGCGGTCGAGCACGACCAGCGAACGGATCTCGCCGGGCGGGTCGATCTTCGTCACGGTCGGCATGTCTGTCCCTTTCGGACGGTCAGAACAGCGGCGGGACGACGGCGTCGATCAGGTGCGGGCCCGGTTCGGCCAGCGCCCGCGCGAACTGCTCGGCCAGCTCCTCGGCGGTGGTCGCCCGTGTCGCCGGAACGCCCATTCCCTCGGCGATCTTCACGAAGTCCATGTCCGGCCGGGACAGGTCGAGCAGCTCGTTCGCCTTGGGGCCACCGCTTTCCGCGCCGACGCGCTGCAACTCCAGCCGCAGGATCGCGTACGCGTGGTTGTTGAGCACCACCGTCGTCACGTTCAGGTTCTCGCGCGCCTGTGTCCACAGCGCCGAAATCGTGTACAGCGCACTGCCGTCGGACTGCAGGTTGACCACCGGCCGCTCCGGCGCCGCGATCGCCGCGCCGGTGGCCACCGGCATGCCGTACCCGATGGCGCCACCGGTCAGCGTCAGGACGTCGTGGCGGGGCGCGCCCGCCGTCGCCGCGGGCAGCAGCAGCCCGGAGGTGTTGGCCTCGTCGGCGATGATCGCGCGCTCCGGCAGCAGCGCCCCGATCACCTCGACCCAGTTCTGCGGGGTCAGCGGCCCGGACGGCACCGCGGGCCGGGAAGGTTGCTGCAGCACGGGTTCCGTGTCCGCGGCGACCAGTTCGGCGACGTCGGCCAGCGCGGCGACGACGTCCTGCCCGACGCCGGCGAGCGTGTGCACCTGCGCGCCCTCGGGCACGAGATCGCTCGGCTTCCCTGGGTAGGCGAAGAACGAAACCGGCGCCTTCGTCCCGGCGACGATCACGTGCTTGACGCCGTCGAGCTGGTAGACGACCTGCTCGGCGAGATAGCCGAGCCGCTCGATCGGCGGCAGGCCGGCCCCGCGCTCCAGCCGCGACGGGAACGTCTCGACGAACACCTTCACCCCGGTCGCCGCCGCGATCCGGCTCGCCGCCAGCAATCCCGGCTCGAAGCAGGCGGCGCCACCGATGAGCAGCGCGACCGGCTCACCGCTGCCCAGCACCTCGGCGACGCTCTTCACCGTGGTGGCGTCGACCGGCTGAGGTGCTTGCGGCGCAACGGTTGTGCCGACCTCGCCGCCTTCGCCCCACGAGACGTCCGCGGGCAGGATCAGCGTGGCGACGCGGCCGGGTGCGTCCTGCGCGGCCGCGACCGCCGCGGCGGCGTCGGCCCCGATGTCCTTCGGGTGTGCCGACCGGCGGATCCAGCCTTCGAGCGAGCCCGCGACGGCGTCGATGTCGGATTCCAGCGGCGCGTCGTACTGCTTGTGGTAGGTCGCGTGATCGCCGACGACGTTGACGATCGGGGTGTGCGCGCGGCGGGCGTTGTGCAGGTTCGCCAGGCCGTTGCCGAGGCCGGGCCCCAGATGCAGCAGCGTCGCGGCCGGTTTGCCCGCGATGCGCGCGTAGCCGTCCGCGGCACCCGTGACGACGCCCTCGAAAAGCCCGAGCACGCCCCGCATTTCGGGGACGGAGTCGAGCGCGGCCACGAAGTGCATCTCCGACGTGCCGGGGTTGGCGAAGCACACGTCGACACCGGCCTCGACCAGTGTGCGGATCAGGGACTGGGCGCCGTTCAGATCGGTCATGCTCTGCGCTTTCTCTCTATCCACTGTGTCTATCCACTGTGTTCATCCGAACAGGACGGACGGGTTGAGAATCCCGGCCGGGTCGAAGGCCTGCTTGAGACGTCGCATCAACGCGATCTTCGCCGGATCCTCCAGCTCGCGGTAGTACCCGGTCTTGCTCTTGCCGAGCCCGTGCTCGCCGGAGATCGCGCCGCCCAGCGCCATCGCCAGCCCGAAGATGTCGGTCAGCAGTTTCTTCCGCGTCGCCGGGTCCTTGCAGAAGATCGCAAGGTGGACGTTCCCGTCGCCGGCGTGCCCGCAGCCGAGTGCGCCCCCACCCGTGGCCTGCGCCATTTCCCGGGACTTGACAAGGAATTCCGGCATCGCCGAACGGGGGACCACGACGTCGATGACGTCGTCGGCCCCGACGGTTTTGGCGGTCCAGAAGGCTTTCTCCCGTGCTTCGATGAGCTTGCGCGCGGAGCTTCCTTCGAGCACGTAGACCTCGGTGGCGCCCAGTTCGCCGAGCAACTCGCCCAGGGCCTCGACGTCTTCGTGCAATCGGTCTTCGTGCCGGTTCTCCAGCGCCACCACGAGGTAGGCCTGGGTCCTGTCGCGGATGTCGTCGGGGACGCCGAGTTCGAGCTTCTCGGTGTAGACGATCGCGCCCATCGTCATGGTGTCGATGTATTCGAGGATGTGCGGGTCGAGACCGGCGGCGACGATCTTCGGCACCGCGGTCATCACCTGGTCGAGATCGCCGAACGGGGCGAGCACGGTGGCACCGTGCGGAAGCCGGGGGTGGAGCTTGACCGTGACCTCGGTGGCGAGCGCGAGGCTGCCCTCGGAGCCGATGATGAGCTGGGTCAGGTCGTAGCCGGTGGAGATCTTCGAGACCTTGCCGCCGGTCCGGATGATCTCCCCGGTCGGGAGTACCGCCTGCAGCCCGAGGACATTGTGGCGGGTCACGCCGTACTTGACCGCGCGCATACCCCCGGCGTTGGTCCCGACGTTCCCGCCGACGCTCGCGCTCAGCTCGCCGGGGTAGACCGTGTAGCCGAGCCCCGCCGCGGTGGTCTTCGCGTCCAGTTCGGACAGTGTGACGCCCGGCTGGACGACCGCGACGTGGTTGACCGTGTCGACCTCCAGCACGGCGTTCATCCGCTCGAACGAGACCACCAGCCCGTCCGCTTCGGGACGGCAGCCGCCGGAGATGCCGGTGGCGGAACCACGCGCGGTGACCGGAATGCCGAGTTCGGACGCGGCCTTGAGCAACTCCGCGACTTCCTCCGCCGTCGACGGCTTCGCGACGTACGCCGGCATCCTCGGCTCGAAGCTCAACGCCTCGTCGTGCCCGTAGTCCTCCGAGATCGCCTCGCCGACCAGCAGGTTCTTGTCCCCGACGATCCCGGCCAGCCGTGCCGCCCCATCGCCCATCGACAGCCTCACCCTCGTGCGCCGTTGCCTTGTTACCGCAGCGTAGTCCTTGGCGGTGACCGCTGGCCATGAACGTTCTTCACGTTTACTAGGAGGTGGGTTCCGGTGCCGCCTCATCGACCGCGTCGCGGGGCAGCTCGCCGAACCGGGCCCGCGGGTGTGCGCGAAGACAAGCACACCTTCACTCGATGGGAGCCGCCTGAATCGGCGGGTTCCTCAGGCGGTGAACCTTCGTGGGTTTGTCACCACGTACGAGGTAAGCCGTTCGGGGCTTTCGTATTCGTCGGTGGAACGTCGGGGAAATGAGGGCAGCCCGGCCGCCGTGAACGGCGCCGGGCTGTTTTCAAGACCAATTGTTCACCGGTGTTTTCCGGCGAGGTGGTCGGGGGCCGACCCGCGCCAACGTGCCGACCCCCGGTCGTTCAGATGTGCCGGGTCAGACGAGCCAACCGAGCAGGTGCGCCAGGTGTGCGAGCACGCCCGTGAGGATGTCGTGGGCGTGGTGCGCGTGCTGGGCGAACATCTGCATTTCAGGTCTCCCTTTATCGGATTTGTTTTCCTGGGTGCTCTCGCGATGAGCAAGGGGAGATTTTCAGGTGGTTGGCGCGGTGTCAAAAAACGTCGGCGTCCCTTTTTCAGCCGTGGCAGGGAGCACGTAATCCTCCTACGATAAACACGTAAGGCTTTCGTGTTTTGCGGTGGGGTCTCCCTTTCGGCGGTCGACCACTCTGGGTAGTAGCTGTAGTCGCGATCACTCTGGGTGATGGCGATCTTGATACGGCAACCGGGCGGCACTGTCCCACGAAATGGTGAAGGTGTTGCCACTAATGGTGAAACTCTGGAGGTTCACACGGCCGGGTGATCGCCGGGCCGACCTCGACGTGATGCCCCAGCGTCACCGCTCCGGCGAGTCCCACCTTCGGATGCCCGAGTTCCCCGTTCGGGGTGCGAGAGTCGGGCTGCACTGAAGGGCGCCTTCAGCACATCCAGTCGTACATGCCGCGAGCGACGCGTTCGAGACGATCAACGTCCCGAACGCGTCGTTCAGGGCAACGAGCCGAGCCGCCGCAACTCTCAGGCGCGGGCGAAGCTCAGCGTCTCGCCTTCGACCCCGCGCAGCCAGAGGTCCTGCGCCGCGGCGGCCATCTCCGCGAGTCCCTCCTCGATCGTCGCGAAGACGTTGCCGGGTACCCAGCCCGCGTCCCCGTTGATCAGCAGGTTGTTACGGCCGTAAAAGATCGCGAGGTCCGTCGCGCCTTGATCGCTGTGCGCCTCACTGCCGGAGTCGTAGCCGTACGCCGGGTTCCCGATCTCCCAAGCCTCGAAGCCGAAGTACACGACGTCGCCTGGAATCGGCGTGATGGTCGGGTTTTCCCGCCCCGGCTTCGGGTCGGCGAAGGGTGGCACGAGCGTGTAGACCTCGTTGCGCGCGTACTTCGCGTGGTACGCCGAACCGCTCTGCGGCAACGCGTCCCACACCGCGCGGCACGTCCGCGGGGCTTCGTCGTCGAGCAGCCTGGCGCGACACGAAACGCCGCGCTTGTCCAGGGTGATGGTGATGTAGCGTGCCATGGCTCAGCTCCCCGTGACCGATGAGACGACGTCGCCCCAGATGCGCAGCGCGTCGTCGACTTGCGCCGCGTCGACCACCAGCGGCGGCACCATGCGGACGACGTTCATGAAGGCCCCGCAGGTCAGCAGCAGCAAACCGTTCTCCGCGGCGGCTTTCTGCGCCTTCTGCGCGGTCGCGGTGTCCGGCTCGCCGTCCGGCGTGGTGAACTCCGTGCCCACCAGCAGGCCGAGCCCGCGCACCTCGCCGATCGCGGCCGTCTTGTCCGCGATCAGCCGCGCGCCCTCGAGCAGCTGACGTCCTCGCTCGGCCGCGTTCTCGACCAGACCCTCGCGCTGGATGACGTCCAGCGTCGCGATCGCCGCCGCGCACGACACCGCGTTGCCACCGTAGGTCCCGCCCTGCGAGCCCGGCCATGCCTTGGCCATCAGCGATTCCGGCGCCGCGATGCCCGACAGCGGGAACCCGCTCGCGAGCCCCTTGGCGATGAGCACGACGTCCGGCTGGACGTCGAAGTGGTCGTGGCCCCAGAAGCGCCCGGTGCGGCCGAACCCGGTCTGCACCTCGTCGAGCACCAGCAGGATCCCGTGTGCGTCGGCGCGTTCCCGCAGTCCGGCGAGGAATTCCGTGTTCGCCGGGACGTAGCCGCCTTCGCCGAGCACGGGTTCGACGAAGAACGCCGCCGTCTCGTTCGGTGCGCTCACGGTCGCGAACAGGTAGTCCAGCTCGCGCAGCGCGAACTTCGTCGCGGTCTGCTCGTCCCAGCCGTAGTGGTACGCGTACGGGAACGGGGCGACGTGCACGCCGGCCATCAGCGGTCCGATGCCCGCGCTGAACCGCGTTCCCGACGTCGTCATCGTCGCCGCGGCGACCGTGCGGCCGTGGAACCCGCCCTGGAACACGATGACGTTCGGCCGTCCGGTCGCCTGCCGCGACAGCCGCAACGCCGCTTCGACGGCTTCGCTGCCGGAGTTCGAGAAGAACAGGGAGTCGAGCCCGCTCGGCAGGACGTCTCCGAGCCGCTTCGTCAGCTCCAGGAGCGGCTTGTGCATCACGGTCGTGTACTGGCCGTGGATGAGCTTGCCGATCTGTTCCTGTGCCGCGCGGACCACGTCCGGATGGCAGTGTCCGGTACTCGTCACGCCGATCCCGGCGGTGAAGTCGAGGTGACGTTTCCCGTCGACGTCGTAGAGGTACACCCCTTCACCGTGGTCGACCACGACGGGAGTTGCCTGCTTGAGCAGCGGGGAGAGCTGGGCCATGGCAGTGGTGCTCCTAGGTCGGGCGGAACAGTTGTCGATTGTTGACAATATCCATAGCATGGCCGGGGAGACAACACGGAGGAGCAGGCTGGGATGAGCGACGCTTGCGAGCGAATCGAGGGCATCATGCGCCAAAAGGGATTCAACACTGTCTCGCGGAGCGAGGCGATCGCATGAGCGCGATCACCGAGACCGGCGTCGTCGACGCGGTCGGCAAGGAACTGTTCATCGGGGGCAAATGGGTCGCCGCGACCGGCGGGAAGACGTTCGCGGTCCAGGACCCGGCGACGGGCGCGGAGCTGTGCCAGGTGGCCGACGCTTCGCCCGCTGACGGCGTCGCGGCCCTCGATGCCGCCGTCGCCGCGCAGGCGGACTGGGCGGCGACAGCGCCGAGGGAGCGCGGGGAGATCCTGCGCCGCGCCTACGAGCTGCTGGTCGCGCGCAGCGAGGAACTCGCGCTGCTGATGACGCTGGAGATGGGCAAGCCGCTCGCCGAATCGAAGGGCGAGATCACCTACGCCGCCGAGTTCTTCCGCTGGTTCGCCGAGGAGGCGGTCCGCATCGACGGCGGCTACGCGGTCGCCCCCAATGGTGCCGGGCGGTTCCTGGTGACCAAGCAGCCGGTCGGCCCGTCACTGCTCATCACGCCGTGGAACTTCCCGATGGCGATGGGCACGCGCAAGATCGGCCCCGCCGTCGCGGCCGGCTGCACGATGGTGATCAAACCCGCCGCGCAGACACCGCTGTCGATGCTCGCGCTGGCCGGGATCCTCGCCGAAGCGGGACTGCCCGCCGGGGTGGTCAACGTCCTCACCACGCATGATTCCGGCGGCGTGATGGAGCCGCTCATCCGCGACGGCCGCGCGCGCAAGCTGTCGTTCACCGGCTCCACCGGGGTCGGCAGGAAGCTGCTGGAACAGTGTGCGGACAAGGTGTTGCGCACCTCGATGGAACTCGGCGGCAACGCACCGTTCCTGGTCTTCGCCGACGCCGATCTCGACGCCGCTGTCGAGGGCGCGATGCTGGCGAAGATGCGCAACATCGGTGAGGCGTGCACCGCCGCGAACCGCTTCTACGTGCAGCGCGACGTCGCCGACGAGTTCGCGCGCAGGCTCACCGAGCGCATGCAGGCGCTGCCGATGGGCCGCGGCACCGAAGAAGGCGTCGTGGTGGGGCCGCTGATCGACGAGAAGGCCGTCGCGAAGGTCACCGAACTCGTCAAGGACGCCACCGACAGGGGCGCGCGGGTGCTCACCGGTGGCGCGGGCGTCGACGGACCCGGCCACTTCTACCAGGCCACCGTGCTCACCGACGTGCCGCAGGAGGCACGCATGACCTCGGAGGAGATCTTCGGGCCGGTCGCGCCGATCACGCCGTTCGACACCGAGGACGAGGCGGTGGCGAAGGCCAACGACACCGAATTCGGGCTGGTGTCCTATCTGTACACCAGCGACGTCAAGCGGGCGTTGCGGGTCTCCGAGCGGCTGGAGGCCGGGATGATCGGGCTCAACCAGGGCATCGTGTCGAACCCGGCGGCGCCGTTCGGCGGGATCAAGCAGTCCGGCCTCGGCCGCGAGGGCGGCTCGGTCGGCATCGACGAGTTCCTCGAGGTCAAGTACATCGCGGTGAATCTGTGAAGACCTACCGCATCGCGAGCATCCCGGGCGACGGGATCGGTGTCGACGTTACGGCCGAGGCCCGCAAGGTCCTCGACCGTGCCGCCGGGCAATTCGGTTTTTCCTTGGCGTGGACCGAATTCGACTGGAGCTGCGAGCGCTACACCCGCACCGGGTCGATGATGCCGGAAGACGGTATCGAGCAGTTGTCCGCGTTCGACGCGATCCTGCTCGGTGCTGTCGGCTTCCCCGGCGTCGCGGACCACGTTTCGTTGTGGGGCTTGCTGATCCCGGTGCGGCGCGCGTTCTCGCAATACGTCAACCTGCGTCCGGTGCGGCTGCTTCCGGGCACGACGTCGGTGCTGGCCGGGCGCAAGGCCGAGGAACTCGAGATGGTGATCGTCCGGGAGAACTCCGAGGGCGAGTACTCGGCCATCGGCGGGCGTCACAACACCGGACAACCGGGTGAATTCGTTGTGCAGGAATCGGTTTTCACCCGGGTCGGCGTCGAGCGGATCATCCGGTACGCCTTCGACCTCGCGCGCACGCGCGACGGCCGGGTGTGCTCGGCGACCAAGTCGAACGGCCTGATCCACTCGATGCCGTTCTGGGACGAGATCTTCGCCGAGGTCGCCGCCGGATATCCGGACGTCCACAGTGAACAGTGCCATGTGGACGCGCTCGCCGCGCGGATGGTGCAGGCGCCGGAACGGCTCGACGTCGTCGTCGCGTCGAACCTGTTCGGCGACATCCTCAGCGATCTCGCGGCCGCGATCACCGGCGGACTGGGCATGGCGCCCTCCGGAAACATCAATCCATCGGGTGAACATCCTTCGATGTTCGAGGCGGTCCACGGAAGCGCTCCGGACATTGCCGGACAGGGCATCGCGAACCCGGTCGCGCAGATCCTCGCCGCCGCGATGATGCTCGAACATCTGGGCGAAACCGATGCCGCGCAAGCGATCCGTGCCGCCGTCGACCGGACGCTCGGCGATCCCGCCGCGGTCACGCCCGACCTCGGCGGCACCGCTACCACAGCCCGGCTCGGTTCGGTAGTCGCCGAGAATCTCGGCTGATCGCCCGCCCCGTTTCGTCGGTGCCCTCCCCGACACTGGCTCCCGCTCACCCACAACCGAGCAGGAGGGGGCATCAGGATGTGCTGGCAGTGCGAAAATCCCGACAAGACCCGGGCCGACTATCTGCGCTACGTCCGCACCGTGATCGGCAAGTGCGGCTGGATGGTGCAGGGAGTGGAGGGATCGAGACACAGCCCGCCGTGGGCCTACACGATCGGGCTCACCGAACGGAAGCTGCCGGAACTCGTCGTCACCGGGTTGCCGCTGTACCCGGCGGGGTCGCTGCTCAACTGCGTGGCCGAGCACGCGTGCCATGCGGAGCCGCCTGAGCACGGGGAGCAGTACACGCTGCGCGACGGGCCGTCGATCGAGGTCGTCGAGCTCGCCGAGCCGTCGGCGCACCTGGTCATGGCCGTGGGCCTCTACGGCCCGGGAATCCGGGCGCGGCAACTGGTTTACGCCGATGACGACGGGTTCTGGCCGTGGGACGCGAAGTTCCGCGGAGGACGCGGTGGCCAGCCGGTGCTGGGGGTGCGTTGTGCTTCCTGAATCCCGCTCAACCGACCGGGGGAGCCTCGCTCTGCGTCAGGCTGGTGCCGGGCGCGAGCCGTCGCACGGCGTCCTCCATGTGGGCCTCCAGGAGGGCCAGCGCGCTCGCCTCGTCCCCGGCGCGCAGCGCTTCGATGATGTGCGTGTGTTCCTCGACGCGTTCTTCGACCCGCTGATACGTCCCCTGAAGTGCGGCGAGGCACATCCGCGTTTCGATGAGGAGGGTGCGGGCCATGCGGACGAGCCGCTTGCTGCCCGAGGCCTCGATCAGCGCCTCGTGGAAACGCAGGTCCGCGGTGGAGATCGCGGAGGGGTCGTCCGCGCCGGCCGCGGTGGCCATCTCGACGACAGCCTGTTCGAGAGTGACGGCGACCTGCTCGCGATCCCCGCGCAACGCCCGCAGCAGGGCGGCGCGTTCGATGGCCCACCGGGCGGAGTAGATGTCGTAGACGTCGCCGGGGCCGAGGTCTATGACGAACAGCCCGCGGTGCCGTTCGCTGCGCAGCAGCCCCTCGGAGACCAGGTGCTGCATCGCCTCGCGCAGCGGCCCCCGTGACACCTGGAAGCGGGCGGCGAGGTCGGTCTCACCGAGCTGGGTGCCGGGTGGCAGCGCACCGGTCATGATCGCCTCGCGCAGCTGGCGAGCGATGATGCCCGCGGTGGATTCCCGGCTGACCGGTTCTATGTCGGACAGGCTCATCTCACGCGTTCCCCGTCTGGAACAGCGCGCCGAGGGTGCGGACGAGCGGGGCCTGTCCGACCAGGCGCAGTCCCTCCCAGACGGTGACCTGGTTGGCGGTCAGCACGGGTTTGCCGAGGCGGGCCTCGACGGCGTTGATCTCGCCGAGCGTGCGCATCGCGGTGTCCGGTACCAGCACCGCGTCGGCGTCCGGGTGATCGTGCCCGGCGGCGAGTTCGATGACCGCTTCCGGCTCCAGCGCGCCGACCTCGGCCGCGGTGTCGATGTCCGCGCTGGACATCGACACCACCTCGACCCCGCCCGCGGCGAGGAAGTCCACGAACAGCCGGGCGACGTCGTCGGGATAGCTCGCCGTCACGGCGACCCGCCGCACGCCGAGCGCCTTGGCGGCGTGCACGAACGCGAAGGAGGTACTCGAAGCCGGGACGCCGGCGACGGCGGCCAGCCGGTCCGCCTGGTCCCGCGCGCCTTCCCAGCCGTAGACGAAGCTGCCGCTGGTGCAGGCCCAGACCACCGCGTCGGGCTCGTGCTTGGCGAGCAGCGACGCGCCCTCGGCGAGCCGTGCCTCGCTGCCGAGGTCGAGGAGCTCGGGTACGGCGTGCAGGTCGGTGCCGTAGATGTGCTCGACCGGGAGCCGGATGCCGCTCCGATCGCCGCCCAGCAGTTGTTCGGCGAGCGGGTACTCGTCCTCGGCGGCGTGGTCCGGGTAGATGAAGCCGATGGTGGTCACGGAACCTCCGGGAAGCAGCGCAAATTGTCGACAATCCTAACAACGGCGGGAAACTTCACTCCTCCGGGTGGATGCGAAAGGGGGTGGCACTAAGGAACAGGGGGCTGGGTGATCTCGCGGAGCCACTTGCCGGGCCCGACCACGGGCAGTCCCATGCGGCGCAGGCAGGCCCACATCGTCAGCTGGTTGGCGGTGAACACCGGTTTGCCGAGCGCGGCTTCCAGCGGGTCGATCAGGTCGTAGGTGGGGAGGTTGGTGCAGCTGACGAAGATGGCGTCGGCCGCGCTGTGGTCCGCGGCGAGGATGCGTTCGGCGATGGTCCGGTAGCTGACCTTCCAGATGCCGCCACCGAGGCCGAGGTGATCGCTCGACACCGTGGTGACGCCGATTTCGGCGAGGAAGTCGTGCAGCTTCCCGGTGAGGTCGGCGTCGTACGGGGTCAGCACCGACACCTGGCGCAGGTCGAGGCTGTGCAGCACCTCGGCCAGCGCGCCGGAAGTGGTCACCGCGTCCGGGGCGCCGGCGTCGCAGATGGCCTTGGTGAGGGAGCGTTCGTAGTCGACGCCGTTGACGAAACTGCCCGAGGTGCAGAGATAGGCGACGACCTCGGGCTCGACGTGCAGGACGTCCCTCGTCGCGGCGGCGAGGTGCCGCTGGTCGCTCACCAGCTGGGCCATCTCCATGCTGACCGGCACCGGTTCGTACGGGGTTCTCGCCAGGTGCAGGGAGACCTCCATCGGCACCCAGCGCCACAGTTCGCGTTCCAGGGCGAGGTCGAACGGGGCGATGACACCGATGCCCCGCTGTGCCAACGGCCCTTCGAACGCGAGGAAATCAAGGTCCAAGGCTAGCCCTCCGGAGAGCGTCTGAAGATGACAGGTCCGGTCGCTCCGGGGGTCAGTCCTCGGATTGTTGACAATCATACGAGCGGCTCCTACCGTGTCAACGTGATCGCGTCGGATTCCCCGGTTTTGGCGGTGCTGTGCGGCGCTGGCCAACCACCAGACATGCGCGCTATCGAAGCCGACGCGGTGGTTCGTTACACGGACGCGGCGGGACTGCCCGATGCGTTATCGGGGGCGGACATCCTCTTCGTGTACGACTTCCTCTCCACCGCGGTGCCCGGGGCGTGGCACGCGGCCGACCGGCTGCGCTGGCTGCACATCGCCAGTGCCGGTGTCGACCCGGTGTTGTTCCCCGGGCTGCGCGAGAGCGACGTGGTGCTGACGAATTCGCGTGGGGTGTTCGACGGCGCGATCGCCGAGTACGTCCTGGGCGTGATCCTCGCCTTCGCGAAGGGCTTCGCCCGTTCGCTGGACCTGCAACGGCAGAGCCGCTGGCTGCACCGCGAGAGCGAGCGCGTCGCCGGGCGGGAGGTGCTGGTGGTCGGCACCGGGCCGATCGGCAGGGCGATCGCGCGGCTGCTGCGCGCGGCGGGGATGCGGGTGAGCGGCGCGGGACGCCGGGCCCGTAGCGGCGACCCGGACTTCGGCGTCGTGCACGGTGCGGACGAAATGCCGGGTTGCCTGTCCGCCGCGGACTACGTCGTCGCCGTGGCGCCGCTGACGGAGCAGACGAAGGGCATGTTCGACGCGGCGGCGTTCGCGGCGATGAAACCGTCCGCGCGGTTCGTCAACGTCGGCCGCGGCGAGCTCGTGGTGACCTCGGACCTCGTCGCGGCGCTGGGCGGGGGCGGTATCGCCGGCGCCGCGCTCGACGTGTTCGAAACCGAGCCGCTGCCGCCGGAGAGTCCACTGTGGACCATGGAGAACGTGCTGGTGTCGCCGCACATGTCCGGCGACTTCGTCGGCTGGCGGAACACGCTGGTTGAGGTGTTCCGGGAGAACTTCGGCCGGTGGCGAGCGGGGGAACCGTTGCACAATGTCGTGGACAAGCAGCTCGGGTACGTGCCGTCACCGGAAGTCAGGACTGGATGAACGAAACGACATTGTTGACCGCCAGCGAACTCGTCGCCGCGTACGCCACCGGCGAGCTTTCCCCGGTCGAGGCGACGCAGAACGCGCTCGGGGTGATCGAGGAACGTGAGGACGAGGTCAACGCCTACTGCCTCGTCGACGCCGATCGCGCGCTGGAACAGGCGAAAGCTTCCGAAATCCGCTGGCGTGACGGCAATCCGATCGGCTGGCTGGACGGCGTCCCGATCTCGATCAAGGACATGTTCCTGACCCAGGGCTGGCCGACCGTGCGCGGCTCGAAGTGCATCGACCCCGAGCAGCCGTGGGACGTCGACAGCCCGGTCACCGCGCGGGTGCGGGAAAACGGCCTGGTGGTGCTGGGCAAGACCACGACACCGGAGATCGGCTGGAAGGGCGTCACGGACAGCCCGCTCAACGGGATCACCCGCAATCCGCACGACCCCGCGAAGACCGCGGGCGGGTCGAGCGGCGGCAGCGCCGCGGCCGTCGCGGCGGGCATGGGCGAGCTTTCGGTGGGCACCGACGGCGGTGGCTCGGTCCGGATACCGGCGTCGTTCTGCGGCATAGTCGGCCTCAAACCGACTCACGGCCGCATCCCGCTCTTCCCGGCGAGCCCGTTCGGCCCGCTTTCGCACGCGGGCCCGATGGCGCGGTCGGTGGACGACACCGCGTTGCTGCTCGACATCCTGTCGCTGCCCGATCACCGCGACCCGACCGCGCTCGACACGGCGCTCGGGGCCTACCGCGAGGCGGTCCGGCGTGACGTGCGCGGGCTCATCGCGGCGTACTCGCCGACGCTGGGCTACGTCGACGTCGACCCCGAGGTCGCCGCGATCGTCGCCTCCGCCGTCGCGGCGTTGGAGGAGGCCGGGCTGAGCATCGAGGAAACCGATCCCGGTTTCTCAGATCCGAAGGCCGCCTTCGATGTCCTCTGGTCCGCCGGCGCGGCCAAACTGCTCGACACCTTCCCGGCGGGTTCCGAGGAGAAGGTCGACCCGGGACTTCGCCGGGTCTGGGAGAAGGGCCGTACGTACTCGGCGAGCGACTACCTCGGCGCGCTCGCCGACAAGGCCACACTCAGCATCCTGATGGGCGAGTTCCACACCCGGTACGACGTCCTGATCACGCCGACCCTGCCGATCACCGCTTTCGAGGCCGGCCACGACGTCCCGCCCGGCAGCGGGCTGAGCGAATGGCCGGAGTGGACGCCGTTCAGCTACCCGTTCAACCTGACCCAGCAGCCCGCGATCAGTGTGCCCGCCGGGCGTACGACGTCCGGGCTGCCGGTCGGGCTGCAGATCGTCGGGCCACGGCATTCGGACGATCTGGTGCTGGCGGTCGCGAAACTGCTCGAAGAGGTCCGTCCGTGGGCATCGCGCTGATCGGCTAGAAACCCAGCTCCGCCAAGCGTTCTCGGCCCGCGGCGGTGATCCGCAGTGCCCGCCCGGCCGGGCGGCGGCGTACCCAGCCCGCCGCGAGCAGGCTCCAAAGCAGGGCACTCCCCAGCGCGCCCGCGAGGTGTGTCGTGCCGTGCGACCAGTCGACACAGGCACGCACGCCCGCGCGGCCGGGCTCGAGTCCGGTGATCTCCAACGCCGCCAGCAGCGGATGGCCGAACGTGCGCACCACGCCGGTCTCGCCGGGTGCGAGTGCGGGCACGATGTCGTCCTTCCGGAGCACGATGGCGATTTCGACGCCGAGTTGCCCGGCGAGATGGCCGTAACAGATCCGGGCCGCCAGGATCGCGTCCGTGGGCGGCACCGGTTGGAGCGTGCCGGGCAGCCGGGGCGGGGCGAGCGCGGCGAGGGCTTCGACGAGCTGGGCGACCTCGGGCCCGGCCAGCCGATGCAGCCGCCGCCGTCCCGCGTCGGTGACGTGCACCAGTCCCGACGCGCACAGCATCCGCAGATGCGAGCTGGCCGTCGACGGCGCGATTCCGGCGACCGTGGCCAGGCGGCGGGCGGTGTGCGCCTCGCCGTCCATCAGCTGGAGCAGCATCGCGGCGCGAGCCGGTTCGCCGATCGCCCTGGCGACCGTCGCGATGTCGGGCTCTGTGCGCACGCGTTCAGGCTAGCCGCATGATTGTTCGCCGCGGATCGAAGCTTTCCCGTGGCAGGCTGCCGCCATGACCACGACCGAAGCGTTCGCCGTCCCGATCGGTGAACGGTATTTCGAGGATTACCGGCCCGGCGCGGCGTACGAGTTCGGTCACGCCGCGTTCACCGAGGCGGAGATCGTCGAGTTCGCGCGGCGGTTCGACCCGCAGAGCTTCCACGTCGACCGGGAAGCGGCCCAGGACGGCCCGTTCGGCGGGCTCATCGCCAGCGGCTGGCACACCGCGAGCGTGCTGATGCGGTTGTTCGCCGATCACTATCTGTCCACAGTGGCCAGTCTCGGCGGGCCGGGCGCCGACGAACTGCGCTGGCTCAAGCCGGTCCGTCCCGGTACCGCGGTCCGGCTACGGGTCATGGTGCTGGACACCCAGCCCTCGCGGTCGAAGCCGGACCGCGGTCTGGTGCGCACCTTGGCCGAGCTGATCGATCAGGACGACGACGTGGTCCTTCGCCTGACCGTGCTCAACTTCCTGCGGCGAAAGGCCTTCCCCAACGCGTAACTCATCGGTTACGCTTCATCCGTGGACGTCGCGGGCGCGATAGCGGACCCGGTCCGTCGCGAGATTCTCCTCCTGCTCAGGAAGGAGAATCTCGCCGCGGGCGAGATCGCCGAGCGGTTCGACATCAGCAGGCCCGCGATCAGCAGGCACCTGCGGGTCCTGCGCGAGAGCGGCCTCGTGCGCGACGAGCCGGACGGCCGTCGTCGCGTCTATGTGCTCGATACGGCGCCACTGGCCGAGCTCGCCGGCTGGCTGGCCCGGTTCCTGCGGCCCTCGGGCTGGGAACACCGGCTCGACGCGCTGGAGACCGAGGTCCAGCGCACCCGGCGTGCCCGCACGAGGGCACGCGACGACGAGGAGGACATCGCATGACTCCCACTCCGACCGGGCGGCTCCTGCGCACGGCCGACGGCTGCGATCTGGTGCTGGAGCGTACTTTCCGCGCGCCGATCGACGACGTCTGGGCGAGCGTGACCGAACCGGAGAGCACCGCGCGGTGGTTCGGTGCCTGGAAGGGCGATGCCGCGCCCGGCCGCACCGTTCAGGTCCAGATGGCCTTCGAAGAGGGCGCGCCGTGGTTCGAGCTGCGCATCGACGCCTGCGAGCCGCCGCGCCGGCTCGCCGTGTCCACAGTGGACGAGAACGGGAGCTGGCGGCTGGAGCTGCTGTTGACCGTGACCGAAGGCGCGTGCGTGCTGCGGCTGGTCCAGCACCTCGAATCCGACGCCGGTATCGGCGACATCGGCCCCGGCTGGGAGTACTACCTCGACCAGCTCGTCGCGTCCGGAGTGGACGGTCCGCTGCCCGCCTTCACCGACTACCACCCCGGCCAGAAGGCGTACTACGAGGCGCTCGCCGGGCGCTGAGCCTCGGGAACCTTGCGGACCAGGCCGCGCACCTGGCGGCTGCACAGCGCGAGCGCCGTCGCGAGGACCACGAGCACACCGCCGCCGATCAGCGTCGCCTCCCTGCCGACGTGCTCCACCAGCGGGCCGGCACTGATCTCGCCCAGCGGCAACGCGATGAACGAGCCGAGCATGTCGTAGGAGTACACCCTGGCGAGCTTGTCCTCCGGCACGTTCTCCTGCAACGAAACGTCCCACGCGACGGCGAACTGCTCGACCGCCAGGCCGGAGACGAACATCGCGAACAGCAACGGCAGCAAGACCGGTGACCAGCCGAGGGTGAACAGCGGTATCGAGTCGAGCGCCACCATCAGTACGCCGAACATCAGGGTGTGGCGTGGTTGCCAGTGCGCCGCGAGGAGGCCACCAGCGAACGAGCCTGCGGTCTGGACGGCGAGCGCGAAACCCCAGCCCGCGCGGCCGAAGGAGTCGTCGGCGATGAGCGGGCCGACCACCATCAGCGCGCCGAAGGCCACGGCGTTGACCACCATGAACTGCAGGACGACGATCCACACCCAGGCGCGGGAGGCGAACTCCCGCCAGCCCTCGCGCAGCTCCGCGAGGGGTTTACTGTCCGGGACACGGGTGCCGCGCGGCAGCCGGATGCCGCGGTAGGCCAAGGCGGCGCCGAGGAACAGCGCGGAGTTCGCCGCGACCGCCCAGCCGGAGCCCACCGCCGCGACGATGACGCCGGCGATCGCCGCGCCGCCGATCCGGCCCGCGTTGGACAGCAGCCGGACCAGCGCGTTGGCCTGGCCGAGCTGTGCGGCGGACACGGTCTGCGGGGTGATCGCGGCCGCCGCGGGCAGCGAGATGGCCGCGACCGCGCCGTTGACCAGGCTGAGCGCGACCAGCAGCGGAATCGAAGCGAATCCACAAAGGACACTCGCGGCGATGAGGGCCTGGGTGACCGTCGCCGCCAGCTCGGTGCCCTGGAGGATCACCGAGCGCGGCAGCCGGTCGGCCAGCACCCCGCCGAAGAGCAGCAACAGGACGTTCGCCAGCGAGCGTGCGCCGACCACGATGCCGAGGTCGACCGCCGACCCCGTCAGGTCCACGACGGCGAAGGCCAGCGCGAGCGGCGCGACCGCGTTACCGAAGTCGGCGAACGTCCTGCCGGTGACCAGCAGCCGGAAATTGCGCTCGCGCAACGGGACGAGCAGCGTCCGCGCGCTCATGCGATCGCCTCGCTCCGCGAGACAGTGTTGAATCTTTTTTGGCGCATGGTGTTGATGATTCGCTCGCAAGCGTCGCTCATGCGATCGCCTCGCTCCGCGAGACAGTGTTGAATCTTTTTTGGCGCATGGCATCCATGATTCGCTCGCAAGCGTCGCTCATGCCGGGGTGTTCGTTCACAGCAGCTCGAACAGGGCGACGCTCGCACTCACCCGGACCGTGCCCGCGGTGCGCGGCGGCTCGGCCGCATCATGCAGCAGGCGGCTCAGTTCGGTGGCCTGGCACAGGGCCTGCGCCCAGACCGCCGGGTCGACCCACACCTCGGCGTCGGTGATCGACGCCGGGTGTTCCGGTGCGCGGAATTCGAGGCGGCGCTTGAGTTCCTCGGCCACCGACGCCAGGAGGACGTGGTCCTCCTCGGGGCTACGCCCGGTCAGCCGCGGCCCCGACTCGGGATCGTGGCGATAGCGTTTCGCTCGCCCGCCACGGATCCGGACTTCCTCGACGATGTCCAGCAGGCCGGCCTCGTGCAGCCGGCGCAGGTGGTAGCTGACATTGGCCTGGGTCTCGTCGAGTTCGCGCGCGGCCTCGGCCGCGCTCATCGCCGTGCCCGTCAGCAGCGACAGGATGCGCAACCGCAGTGGATGGGCCAGCACGCGCAGATCGTCGAGGGTGGGGGACTCCGGCATGGGCCGAGTATCCCGGTGAGCGGAGGCAACTGTCAAACAGTTATTTGGTGGTTTCGATGGACGGGATTTCCGCCGCGCGTGACTGCGGAGATCCGATGTCTGTGCTGTGCTGGAAGCATGCGTACGACGATTTTGGGCAGGAGTGGCATCGAAGTCTCACGGATCGCCTTCGGCACATGGCAGCTCAGTGGCGCCTGGGGCTCGTTCGACGAGGACGTCGCGATCGCCGCCGTCGTCCGCGCTCGCGAACTCGGCGTCAACCTCTTCGACACCGCGCAGGCCTACGGTGCGGGGAAGTCCGAAGTCCTGCTGGGCAAGGCATTGCGCGGCGAGCTGAAGCGGAACCGCGACAGGGTCGTCATCGCCACGAAGGGCGGAACCAAGCCACGCGCGGAACGGGCCCGCGATGCCCGCCGCGAGTGGCTGACCGAGGGCCTCGACGCGAGCCTGCGCAATCTCGGCGTCGATTACATCGACCTGTACCAGGTGCACTGGCCGGATCCCGGCACTCCCGCCGAGGAAACCGCCGGGGTGCTGCAGGAGTTCGTGGACGCGGGGAAGGTCCGGCACATCGGAGTGTCCAATTACGACACCGCGCAGCTCGCCGCGTTCGACGAGCACCGCCCGGTGGAGACACTTCAGCCGCCGTATCACCTGTTCCGTCGAGGCATCGAGGCCGATCCGCTGCCCTACGCGCGGGAGCACGACATCGGCGTTCTGGTCTACAGCCCGCTCGGCAGTGGCCTGCTGACCGGCGCCCTCAGCGTGGACACGAAGTTCGAGGCCACCGACTGGCGCTCGCGTTCCTCGGCGTTCCAAGGCGAAAACCTGCGGCGCAATCTGGAGATTGTCGACAAGCTGACGGCCTTCGCCGGGGAGAAGGGGATTTCGGTCGGTCAGCTGGCCATCGCCTGGACGCTGGCGCGGCCCGGTGTGCACGCCGCGATCGTCGGGGCCCGGAAGCCCGCCAACATCGAAGCGAGCCTCGCCGCCTCGGACATCGAGCTTTCGTCGGATGACTTGGCCGAGATCGACCGGATCACCGCGGACGCCGTCTCGATCACCGGCGCCAGCCCGGAAGGCATCGCCTGACCGGCCGGGCGCCGGTGATCGCGCGGTTCACGGGTTCCAGAAGCGGACTTCGAGGTACCGCGGCGAGGGGCCGCACAGCAGCGGCTGGAAGTGGCCTCGCAGGTGCTGGTCGAGGAATGCCGTCACGTACGCCTCGGTGATCCGGATGCCCCGCAGCGGCTCGATGAGGTCATCGGGCATCGGGAAACCGGCCTTCGCCGCGAGGTAGTTCGCGTCGGTGAAGGTGTTGTGGTCGCTTTTGTCCACGGTCAGCCAGCGTTTCCAGCCGCCAAGCTCCGGCCAGCCGGCGTCCCAGGTCGGGTCCCAGGTGCCGCCCGGCAGGTGTTCCGGCTTGCCCAGCAGCAGGTACGGGCGGTTCAGGCCGGTCACCGGGGTGTAGAACTTGCCGTCCACGATGACCCCGGCGCCGATCCGGGGGTCGCCCAGCATCGCCGGCGCGGTACTCGAGCCGCCGATCGAGTGGCCCACCATCGCGATCCGGCTCGCGTCGATGAGGCGTGCGACGCCGTGGGGTGACCGCGGTCCGGTCAGCTCGTCGAGTACGAACGACGTGTCGGCGGCGCGGGTGTCGACGAGTTTCGTCCAGTCCTTGACGGCGCATGCCTCGCAGCCGGTGGTGTGCCCGTCCGGGAAGCTGGTCGCCAGCGCTTCGTAGTTGTGGCCGATGCCCGCGACGACGTAGCCGCGACTCGCCAGCTCCTCCGCGAGCGAGGTCAAAGTGTTGCGTGGTAACAGGAATCCGGGTGATAGCACCACCAGCGGCGCTTTCCGGCCGAGCGCTGGAGCGTCCACTGTGGAGTTCGTATCGACTCCCGCGAAGAAGTCGGCGGGGATCTTCGCCGCCGTGCCCAGCGCGGTGGATTCCTGAGGTGTCATGTACTTCGCGCGCCGGCCGCTCGCGGAGCGCGCGGGGTACCACAGGGAGACCATCAGTTCGCGGCGCTGTGCCGGGACCCACGGATCGGCACGACGGGTGTCGGTCAGCTGAAAGGTCGACAAGCCTACCTTGTGGTGTCCGGTCGGCCGGGGCAGTGCTGCCGACACGGTCGCCGCGTTCGCGACGCCGGTGGTGGTGAGGCCGACGGCGAGGATGCCCGCCATGGCCAGGGTTCGGAGTCTCATGCTCCCAGTGTCCGGTCGTGTTTTGCCGCCGGCATCCGGACAACCCCCGGAATCCCCTCGGTGAAATCCCGTAGTCACCAAGTCTTCCCCGGCTCTGATGGGCCCCGCCGTCGAGCGCCCCAATGTGGCATTGGGTGCGTTGGACGCACCGAACGCCACATTGGGGCGCGTGAGCTGCGCCGGGTCAGAAGGTGAATTCGGTGCCGTCACCGGGGAGTTCGGCACCGCCGGCGAGTACGGCGGCGTGTTCGGCGGAGGCCGGGTCCAGTACCGGGTTGGTGTTGTTCAGGTGTGTGAAGGCCCAGCGGGTCCCCGGACGAGCGGCACGGCGCCGGGCGATCTGCGAGAGACCGCCCGCTGTTCCGGCGATGGGGAGATGGCCCATCGCGAGCTGCGCGCCGTCACCGACCTGCGCCCGCGTCGCGCCCGACATCTCGTCCGGCGCGTAGAAGGTGCCGTCCAGCAGGACCAGGTCCGCGCCGTCGGTCAGCTCGTCGAACCCGTCCGGCCAGCCGCGCAGGCAGGGCGCGTAGACGACGACGCCCCCCGTCGCAGGGTCCTCGATCCGGTAGGCCACCACCCACGGTCCGTCCTCAGTGGACGAACGCGCGTACTTCGGACGTTTGTCGCTCACCGGAAGGGCGTGTACCACGATACCGTCGAGCTTGATGTCCGAAGTGGACGACCAGTCCCAGCCGCCGTAGCCGTCGATGATCGACCGCGCCGGGAAATGCCGGGACAGCGCGTGCAGCACCGAGTCCGGTGCCCACACCGGCAGACCGCCCGCCTCGCGCAGCATCAACAGACCCAGCGAATGGTCCAGCTCGGCGTCGGTGAGCAGTACTCCGCGCAGCGGGATTTCGCGAGGGCCCGGCCCGGCGCGCAACGCCGGTGTGGCCAGGATCTGCGCGCGGATATCCGGCGACGCGTTAAGCAGGTACCAGCCCCGGCCGTCGGCGCTGACCGCGACGCAGTCCTGGGCACGTGGCATCGCGCCGGACGTGCACAGGCGGCACGCGCAGTTCCATTGCGGGAACCCACCGCCCGCCGCGGTCCCGAGCAGGATGATCTTCATCGCGTGGTCACCGTGCGCATCACCAGCTCCGGTGCCGTGACGGGAGGTGGCGCCGCCAGGATCACGTCGACGACGTCGCGGTGCGGCGAGCGCGAGCACACCGGGTCGGTCGCGGCCGCGTCGCCGGTGAGCAGGAATGCCTGGCAGCGACAGCCGCCGAAGTCGACTGAGCGTCGATCACACGTCCGGCACGGTTCGCTCATCCAGTCTTCGCCGCGGTAGGCGGTGAAGGAGGACGACTCGTACCAGATCTCCTCGAGCGGTTTTTCCTTGACGTTGTCCAGTTCCAGCGTCGTGATCGCGGTGGCCGCCGGGCACGGCAGCACGGTGCCGTCCGGCGCGACGGTGAGCTGACGCGCGCCCCAGCCGTACATGCACGGCTTCGGATACGGCTCGTAGTAGTCGGCGACGACGTACACGATCTCCATCTTCCCGCGCAGCCGTTCGGTGGCCTCGCGCACGATCGGCTCGGCGACGGCGAGTTGTTCGCGGGTCGGCATCAGCGCGTCGCGGTTGCGCAGCGCCCAGCCGTAGTACTGCGTGTTCGCCAGTTCGAGCCGGTCCGCGCCCATTCGCTCGGCGAGCGCGATCATCCCGGCCAGCTGATCGTGATTTCGCCGGTGCAGCACGACGTTCACGGTGAGCGGGAGGTCGGCCTTCCTGATCAGCCCGGCGACGGCGAGTTTGTGGTCGTGGGCCCGCGCACCCGCCAGCAGGTTCGCCCGCTCCGCGGTGGCGGCCTGCACGGACAGCTGGATGTGCGCGATACCGCGCTCGACGAGGTCGGCGAGCCGTTTCTCGGTCAGGCCTAGCCCGGACGTCACGAGGTTGACGTAGCAGCCAAGCCCGGCCGCGTGTGCGACGAGTTCCGGCAGATCGGGCCGGGCCAACGGTTCGCCACCCGACATGTGCACCTGCAGCACGCCGAGTTCCCGCGCCTGCGAGAGCACCGCCAGCCAGTCCTGTGTGGACAGTTCGGACTCGCGGCCCGCCAGCTCGACAGGATTGGAGCAGTACGGGCAGTGCAGCGGGCAGCGGTGGGTCAGCTCGGCCAGCATGCCGAGCGGGGGTTGCGCTTTCACTGCCATCGTACGATCCGCCGATCTTCCAGCCGCGTCAGCACGTCGATGATGTCCTGTTCGCGGACGCCGGAATAGCGTGTGCCCAGCGCTTGTGTGATGGCCGAAATCGTCCGGTCGCCGTCGCACAGTTCGAGTACCGCGGCGGCGGTCGGGTTCGGCACCAGCACTCCCTCGGGGAACAACAGAACGTGGGTTTCCCGTGTGTGGTCGTAGGTCAGCCGGACGCCGCGACGGAGTTCCGGGACCGAGCCCGTGCCGATGGTCGTCATCTCACTCCTTCGCCGCGGCGCCCGCTATCGCGTCGAGCATCGACCACAGCACGTCGCATTTGAACGACAGCGCCGAGATCGCCTTGTCCTGCTGTTCCCGGGTCGCGCAGTGCTGGATCACGATGTCGAGCGTCGCCTTGCCCTCGCCGGAAACCGCGTCGATGCGGTTGGTGAAGTAGGCGAGGTCTTCGCGTGCGATCCACGCGTAGTTGGCGAGCATGTCCGCGACGCGGCGCTGCATGAGATGTCCGGCGAACATCTCGGTCAGTCCGGAGGCGATGGCCTCGACCCACGGTTTCGTGCGCGCGAACGTCACATAGGCGTCGACGGCGAACCGGACACCGGGTGCGACGTGCCGCTGGTCGAGCACCTCTTCGCGGCTGAGCCCGACCGCGGTGCACAACCGGAGCCAGCGCTCGATACCGCCCTCGCCCGCCTCGGTTCCGTCGTGGTAGACGATGCGCTCCAGCCACTGGCGGCGGATTTCCGGCACCGGGCAGTTGCTGATGATCGCCGCGTCCTTCTGCGGCAGCACGCACTGGTAGTACCACCGGTTGGCGGCCCAGGTCTTCAGCTCGTGTTCGGTGAGCTCGCCGGCGTGCATGCGGTGGTGGAAGGGGTGTGTTCCCCAGTAACGCGGGGAGAGGCCGCGGAGCGCGGCGCCGAACTCTTCGGGACTCAGGAGCGGGGACATGCGCGGCCTCCGGCGGCTCGGTGCTGGTGGGAGCCCGCCGGTGGCGCGGTCGGGCGCCACCGGCGGGAACGGCTCATTCCATCCGGGCCGCGTAGGCGGTGACCTCCATCGGGGTCTCGTACTCGACGAAGTCCGGAGTGGTCCATACCTCTGTGGTTTCGATCATCTGCAACTCCTCGGATCGGTGAAGGGTGCACCGCCGGACGTCCGCCCGGGACGACCGGGTCGAGCACCCGCCACAGTAGGAGCGCGGGACGGTACGTCGCCAGGTTTGTTCCCACGGGGTGGGTACCGTTCCTCCCGATGGCGGATAGCGCGGCTCCGGATGATCACTCGCGGAGTTCCGGCCAGGGATGTGAAAGCGCTTTCGCCACCCGTCCAGTGGTGTCCGGCTGACTACCTGGTGTGTTTCTATCCCACTTCGCGGATGTCCCCCGAGCATCCGATCCGCCGTCCGAGCTACCCGGGGTGCAGCTATCAGGAGGCGTAAATGTCGTTGTGTCGCAAGCTCACCATGCCCGTCATCGCGGCCGCCCTTGCCGCTTTCGGCGTCGCGGCGCCCGCCGCCGCGGACGGTGTCTCGGCCCAGGCGATCAAGCAGGTCGCCAGTGGTCTGGACGAGGCGTGGTCGGTGGACTTCCTGCCAGATGGCACCGCCCTGTTCACCCAGAAGGACGCCAAGAAGATCAGCAGGATCGACAAGTCCGGCAAGGTCAGCGATGTCCAGACCATTCCCGGCGTCAGCGTGACCAAGGAGGCCGGCCTGCTCGGGCTGGCCGTGTCGCCGAAGTACGCACAGGACCAGACCGTGTTCATCTACTACACGACCGCCTCGGACAACCGGGTCGCGAAGCTCAAACTCGGGCAGTCGCCGACGCCGGTGCTCACCGGGATCCCGCGCGGAACGCAGTTCCACCAGGGCGGCCGGATCAAGTTCGGCCCGGACGGCTTCCTCTACGTCGGCACCGGGGACGCGAAGAACGGAGACAACGCGCAGAACAAGGACTCGCTCGGCGGCAAGATCCTGCGGATCACCCCGGACGGCAAGGCCGCGCCCGGTAACCCGTTCGGCAGCCCGGTCTACTCCTACGGGCACCGCAACGTGCAGGGCCTGACCTGGGTCGGAAACCAGCTCTACGCCTCGGAAATCGGCGACAGCAAGGTCGACGAGCTGAACAAGATCGAGCCGGGCAAGAACTACGGCTGGCCGAAATGCGAAGGAAAATGCAGTGTCGCGGGGATGACCAACCCGGTCAACCAGTGGCCGACCTCGGAGGCGACGCCGAGCGGCATCGCCTCCTACAAGGGCAAGCTGTACATGGCCGCGCTCAAGGGCGGTACGTACAAACTGGACACCGCGGGTAAGGGCGGCAAGGTCTATACCAACCTCGGCCGCACCCGCGACGAGGTCGCCGGTCCCGACGGCCAGCTGTGGGTCGTCACGCCGGGCGGCATCTACACCGCCGACGGCAACTGAGCTTCCGAACGGATCGGCGGCGGTGCCGGGAGTATTGGGCGCCGCCGCCGATCGCCTCGGGAACGTTTCCGGCTACCCCGCGGACGGCAGCTGGGCGCGAAGCAGCGTCGCGGCGGCCGCGCGGGCGTCGGCTCCGGCCCCGAGGTCGCGGTCGATCGTGGTCACCACACTCGCCCCTTCGATGAGCAGAAGGAGTTGCCGGGCAAGGGGAATCGGGTCCTCGACGCCTGTCTCACGGATCCTTTCTTCAAGGAGTGCCCGATAACGTGCGAGGTGACGTCTGGCGATCGCGGCGATCGCCGGTGCCGCACGGGTGTCGGTGACGGTGTTGACGACAGTGCAGCCGCCGTAGCCGGGCTGGGCGAACCAGTCGAGCAGCAGATCGAACACCGAAAGCACGCGCGGCGGCCCGGCGGGCGCGCCGGCGGTCTCGCGGATCAGCCAGGCGTGGATGCGGTCGCTGTGCTCGGCGAGCATCGCCTCGACGAGCCGCTCCTTGGACTCGAAATAGCGGTACAGGCTCAGCTTCGACGCCGCCGCGCGCGCCGCGATCTCGTTGACGCCCACCGCGTGGACGCCCTTTTCGTAGAACAGTCCGGCCGCGGTTTCGAGGATCCGCTCCCGGGTCGCCTCCTGGGTCACGGAACACACAGTACCACTCTGTACTTTTGACAGTACCGATCTGTACTGTGCAGCTCATGACTGATGCCGGAGTTCCGCTGCGGCGGCTGTGGACGGGTGTGCTGTGCGGCTACCTCGCCCTCGGGGCGACGTTGCAGGAGCTGCCGGGGTATGTCGTGGCGAAGTACGGCTCCGGCCCGGCGACCGCGGGCCTGCTGGTCGGGGTCGCCTTCGCGGCGGCGGCGGGCACACGGCCGTTCGCGGGGCGGGCGGGCGACGCCGGGCGCGCACGGACGGTGGTGCTGACCGGTGGCGTGCTGACCTCGGTGGCGGGGGCCGGGCACCTGCTCGCGCCGGATGCCGGGACCTTGCTCGTCGCGCGGCTGCTGATGGGGATCGGCGAGGGGATGCTGTTCTCGGCGAGCCTGCCGTGGGTTCTCGCGGCCACGCCCGCGGATCGGCGTGGGCGGGTGTCCGGCTGGTTCGGCCTGTCGATGTGGGGCGGGCTCACGCTGGGGCCGCTGCTCGCGGTGGTCCTGCACGGCATCGGCGGAGCGCGATCGGTGTGGGTGGCGGTGATCGCGCTGCCGATCGTGTCGGCGGTGCTGGCCGCGACGACCCGGCGCCCGCCACCGCCCGGGGAGCCGGTGCCGGTCCGGCCGCGGTCGTGGCGGGAGATCCTGCCGCGTGGGGCCGGGCTTCCCGGCCTGTGCCTTGGCATGGCGGCGTACGGCTACGGCAGCCTGACCGCGCTGCTCGTGCTGTACCTGGGCGATGGGGTCGGTGGGCAGGATCTCGGACTCGCGGTGTTCGCGATCGCGTTCCTGCTCACCCGGTCGTTCGGCAGCCCGATGGTCGACCGCTACGGCGGTGCGGCGGTGGCGCGGATCGTGCTGCTCGTCGAATGCGCCGGGCTGACGCTGCTCGCCACCGTGCCCACCGAGTTCTTCGCCCTGCTGGGCTCCGCGATCACCGGCGTCGGTATCGGCACGGTTTTCCCCGCGACGACGGCGATGACGTTGCAGCGCACCGGTGCGATCCGGCCGGGTACCGCGGTCGGATCGATTACCTCCCTGTGGGACCTGGGGATTCTCGCCGCGGGCCCGATCGGCGGAGTGGTCGCCGCGCACTTCGGGTACCGCCCGGCGTTCGCGCTCGCCGCGGGCGTCGCGATTGTCGCTTGTGGACTGACGTTCGTGCTCGTGCGCGATTCGAAGGCTATCGATATCCCGCCGGTGGCGGCTCGAAGCCGTTCCTGAGCTGTTCTACGGGTGGCCGGGCTGAATCACGCGGCCACCACGGCGGTTTCCAGTTCGGCCAGGGCGGTGTCGAGGTGAACGAGGATGCGCTGCAGGTGCGGGACGCTGCGGCGGCAGCCGGTGATGCCGAAGTCGAGGTTGTCGCCGTTGCTGGTCAGGGTGATGTTCAGGGCCTGGCCGTCGAGCAGCACCGACGCCGGGTAGATGCCGTCGAGCTGCGCGCCGTTCCAGTACATCTGCTTGCGAGGGCCGGGGACGTTCGAGATCACCAGGTTGAACGGCGGGCGCGTGTTCTCCACGACGCCGGGCAGCGGCGAGACGCCGAGCGCGGCGACGTTGATGCCGGAGAGTGCCAGCGTCTGGAGCGGGGACAACTCCGAGAACAGCCGCTTGCCGTTGCGCATCGAGGCGTGGATCGCGGCCAGCCGGTGGGCGGGGTCGGGCTGGTCGGTGGCCAGGTTGCACAGCAGCGCGCCGATGTTGTTGCCGCTGGCCTCGTGGCTGTCTTCCTTACGCCGCAAGGAAACCGGGACCATCGCGATCAGTGGGGCGTCCGGCAGCGCGCGTTGTTCGATGAGGTAGTCGCGCAGCGCGCCCGAGCACATCGCGAGCACGACGTCGTTGCGGGACACCCCGGCGGCGGTCGCGATGGCGCGGACCCGGTCCAGTGACCACGACTGCGCGGCGAACCGGCGCGCGCCGCCGATCGGCACGTTGAGCATGGTTTTCGGCGCCTGCAACGGCAGGGTCAGCGTGTGCTCCTGGAAGGCTTCGCGCGCGACCTTCACCGCGGCCGGGGCGATGCCCGCGAGCTGGTTGAGCGTGGCGCTCGCGGTGCGAAGGAACGACGCGGGCGCCTTGCCGTTGCGGGTCCCGTTCGTGTTCCGGGTGCCCCACGGCGGCGGGCAGGCGAGGTCGTCCGGTGAGTCGCTGAGCGTGTTCTGCAGCTGCCGCAGTGCCGAAACGCCGTCCATCAGCGCGTGGTGGACCTTGGTGTACATGGCGAACCGGCCGTCGGCGAGGCCCTCGATGAGATGGGATTCCCACAGTGGACGGTGGCGGTCGAGCAGCGTGCTGTGCCAGCGCGATGTCAGCTCCAGCAGCTCGCGGATCCGGCCCGGCCCCGGTAACGCGGAGTGCCGGAAATGGTAATCCAGCTCTAGATCGGTGTCGGTGGACCAGGCGACGTGACCGAGCGTGTTCACCGGGCGCGTCGGGCGGCGGCGGAACACCGTGCGCATGTTCTCGTCCTCGAGCAGGCCCGCCCGGATCTCGCGCAGGTACTCGGGCCCGGCGCCGTCGGGTTTGCGGAACAGGCTGAGGCCGCCGACGTGCATCGGATGTTCGCGCGTCTCGATCAGAAGGAACATCGAGTCGGTCACGGGCATCATCGGCATGCCGACCACCTTCCCTCGCGGTACCCCGGGAGGGCGAGTGTACGCACACCACGGCCGATCGGGCAGATTCGATCTAGGCTGGCAGGCATGACCATCCCGACCGATCCGAAGACGGGGGAGTTCCGCCGCTCCGCCAACCATTTCGACGCGCGCGTCACGGCCGGCGGCGGGGACGGCTGGCCGGTCGAGGCGGGCCGGTACCGGCTGGTGGTGAGCCGCGCCTGCCCGTGGGCGAGCCGCGGGCTGATCGTGCGGCGGCTGCTCGGGCTGGAGGACGCGCTGTCGGTGGCGGTGGCCGACCCGATCCAGGACGAGAAGAGCTGGCGCTTCACTCTCGACCCCGACGACCGCGACCCGGTGCTCGGCATCCGCTACCTCGCCGAGGCCTACCACGCCGCCGACCCGCACTACATGGGCGGCATCAGCGTGCCCGCACTCGTCGACGTGCCGAGTGGGCGGCTGGTGAGCAACGACTACCCGCGGATCACGCTCGACCTCGCCACCGAATGGACCAGCTTGCACCGGCCGGGCGCGCCCGAGCTGTACCCGGAGCGGCTGCGCGCGGAGATCGACGAGGTCAACGACGGCGTGTTCAAGGATGTGAACGCGGCCGTGTACCAGGCGGGATTCGCGAGCAAACAGGCCGCGTACGAGGACGCCTACACGCGGCTTTTCGCCCGGCTGGACGAGCTTTCCGGACGACTGGAGCGGCAGCGGTATCTCGTCGGTGACACGATCACCGAAGCGGACATCCGGCTTTTCACCACACTCGTTCGTTTCGACGCGGTGTATCACGGCCATTTCAAGTGCAATCGGAACAAGTTGACCGAAATGCCGGTTCTCTGGGCCTACGCGCGCGATTTGTTCCAGACCCCCGGATTCGGGGACACGGTCGATTTCGACCACATCAAAAGGCATTACCACGCGGTGCACGAGCAGGTGAACCCGACGCGGATCGTCCCGCTCGGCCCCGATCTTTCCGGCTGGACGACCCCGCACGAGCGGGAGGCGCTCGGTGGACGTCCCTTCGGCGACGGCACTCCGCCGGGGCCGCCGCCGGCTGGCGAATTCGCCGGTCCTCGCTGGTGATGGTCATGACACTGGGTGGTGTTGCCGCTGCGTTCGGCCATCTGGCAGCATGCCAGGGTGGGTGATCGGACCGGAGCACAACATGTCGCGGACGCCCTGACCGCCCTGGGCACCGAAGTCGCGTTCGGACTTCCCGGGGTCCACAACCTTCCGCTCTGGGAAGCGCTCGCGCACACCGGGATCCGGTTGATCGGCGTACGGCACGAGCAGACGGCGGGCTACGCGGCCGACGGCTACGCGCGGGCCACCGGCAAACTCGGCGTCGCGCTCGTCACCACCGGGCCCGGCGCGGCCAACACGCTCGGCGCCGTCGGCGAGGCGATGGCTTCGGCGGCACCGGTACTGGTCATCGCGACCGACATCCCGTCGACGTTGCGGCGGCCCGGCGTGGTCCGCGGGGTGCTGCACGAGACGTCGGACCAGCAGGCCATGTTCGCGCCGGTCACCAAGGCCGGGTTCACCGTGCGCGCCGCCGACCAGATCGGCACCACGCTGCACCGCGCGGCGCGGCTGGCACTGCAACCGCAGAGCGGCCCGGTCTACCTCGGCATCCCGACCGACTACCTTCGCGACACCGCGCCGCGGCGCGAACCGCCGTCGCCGCCGATGGCGCCGCGCATCGACATCTCCGAGCTGAGCGCGGCCGAGGCACTGCTGTCCGGTGCGAAGCGGCCGCTGATCTGGGCGGGTGGCGGCGCGCTGCGGTCCGGGGCGGGCGAGGTGATCGGCAGGCTGGCCGAACGGCTCTGCGCGCCGGTGCTCACCACGTTCGCCGCACGCGGCCTGCTGCCGCCCGAACATCCTTGCCTGGCACCGAATCCGGTCCACACCCCGGAGGTCGGCGAGCTGTGGGACGAGGCGGACGTCGTGCTCGCGGTCGGCACCGACTTCGACGGCCTGATGACGCAGAACTGGCTCATGCCGAAGCCGCGGAAGCTGATCGCCGTCAACGTCGACGCGGACGACGCGGCGAAGAACTACCCGCCCGACCTCATGCTGGTCGGCGATGCCCGCGAGGTCGTCGAGGTGATCGACGTCCCGAAACGGCCGGGCCTGGAAGAACTGACCACGCGGCTCACCGCGATCGGCCGCCGGGTGCGGCGGCGGATTCGCCAGGAGGAACCGCAGGCGGCGGACTTTCTGTCCACTTTGGAGGAAGTGCTGCCCTCGGACGCGGTGGTGGTTTCCGACATGTGCGTCGCGGGCTACTGGCTCGGTGGCTTCCACCGGTTCCGCGAGCCGCGGCGGTTCGCCTACCCGATGGGCTGGGGCACGCTCGGGTACGGCTTCCCGGCGTCGCTCGGCACGGCCGCGGCGGGTGGCGGGCGGGCGATCTGCGTCACCGGCGACGGTGGTTTTCTTTACGGCGTCGGGGATCTGTCGACGCTGGCCGCGGAACAGCTTCCGGTGACGGTCATCCTGGTCGACGACGACGGCTACGGCATGCTGCGCTACGACCAGGAGCGGGCGGGCCTGCCGTATCGCGGCGTCGACTGGGACAGCCCGGATTTCGTCGGCCTCGCCCGATCGTTCGGCGTGCACGCGGAACGGGTGTCCGGGTTCGGGCGCGCGTTCCGGCGGCAGCTCGGCGAGTTCGTCAAGGCGGACGAGCCGAACGTGCTGGTCGTCCGCGCGCGGCTCGCCCCGCCGATCAACACCTCCCCGCGCTGGTACCGCCGCGAGGATCGCTGAGGCTTCCCGGGTTCGCGTCCCGTAGTGATCCGGGACAGGATGGAGGGCGAGGACCGAGGAGGTCGCATGAGTTCAGCACGGCAGACGAATCCGTTGTGGCATCCGTTCGCGGACATGGGCGCGGTCGACGGTGACCGCTGCGTCATCACCCGCGGCGAGGGATCCTACGTCTGGGACGAGGACGGCAAGCGGTACTTCGACGCCACCGCGTCCCTGTGGTACGCCAACTTCGGCCACGGGCGCGAGGAGATCACGCGGGCCGTCGCCGATCAGCTCGCCACGCTCGACTCGTACAACCTGTTCGGCTACTACGCCAACAAACCCGCGCTGGAGCTGGCCGAGCGGGTGTCCGCGCTGGCGCCGACCCCCGGCTCGAAGGTGTTCCTCGGCTCGGGCGGCGGTGACGTCGTGGACACCGCCGTCAAGATCGCGCGGTCGTACTTCGCGCACACCGGGCGGCCGGAGAAGGTCCACGTGATCGGGCGGGTGCAGGGCTACCACGGCACGCACGGGTTCGGCACCGCGGCGGGCGGGATCGCGGTGAACGCGGAGGGCTTCGGGCCGCTGCCGCCCGAGTTCTCGCACATTCCGTACGACAGCGCGGAGGCACTGGAGGCGGAGATCCAGCGCGTCGGCGCCGAGCGTGTCGCCGCGTTCTTCTGCGAACCGGTGATCGGCGCCGGGGGCGTGCTGCTCCCGCCGGACGGCTACATCGAAGCGGTCGCCGAGATCTGCCGCCGTCACGACGTGCTGTTCGTCGCCGACTGCGTGATCGCCGCGTTCGGGCGGCTCGGCACCTGGTTCGGGATCGACCGGTGGCCGGTGCGGCCCGATCTGATCACCACCGCCAAGGGCATCACCGGCGGGACGATCCCGCTCGGCGCGCTGATCGTGGCGCCGCGGGTCGCCGAACCGTTCTTCACCGGTACCCCCGGCGCTCCGACGCTGCGGCACGGCGCGACCTACGCCGGGCACCCGGTGGCGTGCGCGGCGGCGAACGCCACCCTCGACATCTACGAACGCGACGGCCTGATCCCGCGCGGCCGTGAGCTGGAGAAACCGCTTGCGGACGCGCTCTCCGGCGCGGGTTCGCATCCGCTCGTCGGCGAGGTACGGGCTGGGCTCGGCTTCCTCGCCGCTGTCGAGCTTCGCGCGGACGTGCTCTCGGCCGACCCCGGCGCTCCCGGTCGGTTGCAACGGCTCTGCCGTGAGGAGGGCGTGCTGGTGCGTCCGGTCGGCAAGGGCGTCGTGATGTCGCCGCCGTTGATCGCCGCCGAACCGGAGCTGGACCTGCTGGCTTCGGCGCTGCCACGGGCACTGGACCGCCTGGGCTGAGCTCCGGGCTCGGTCGTCGGGTGTCCTCAGTGGACGGTGGGGGTCGGTCGTGCCGCGAACGACGCGTTCGTGACGGTGAACGTCCCGAACGGAGCGTTCGAGACGTGACCTTGACGCGCATGTCGCGAACGCGTCGTTGGGGACGTTGAGCGTCCGCAACGCGTCGTTCGGGACGCGTCTGGCCGGCCGATCCGCGCCCGGGTGGTGGAGCGAAGGGACCTTTCGTCGCGTCCGGTGCGACGAAGGGGCCCCTCGTCCTGTCTTGATGTCGTGAACGGTCCAGTCGTGCCGCCGTGATGCGACGAGGGCGTCCCTCGGTGCGGCTGACGCACCGAAGGCGTCCCTCGGCACCTCGCGACGCGCCCCCAAGCACACGTCCCGAACGCGTCGTCCGGGACACATGCCCGGCGTCACGAGATGCAGAACTCGTTGTTCTCCGGATCGGTCATGGTGACCCAGCTGTGCGGGCCCTGCCTGCCGCTGTGCAGGAACGTCGCGCCCCGCGCGGTGAGCTTCTCCCGCTGCTCCTCGACGTTCGCCGCGCCGACCCAAACGTCCAGGTGCACCCGGTTCTTCACCGTCTTGGCCTCCGGGACCAGCTGAAAGAGCACGCGCTTTGGCGGGCCCTCCGGGGGCGAATCCGGATGTCGGATCGCCGCGCCGGCCTTCCACACGAGGGCACCCTTGTACGTCCTCGTCTCGTCCTCCGTCGCATAGCCCTTGGCGATCATCTCGCGGATGAACGCCTCGTCGGTCGGCTCCGCCTGCCAGCCGAGCGTCTCCGCCCACCAGTCGGCGAGCACGTGTGGGTCGGCCGCGTCCACGGTCACTTGGAAGTCATACGCCATACCGGGACGTTAACCACCGGCACCGACATTTCTTGGAGAGAGGCAGCCGGAAAGCCCGCGGGTCGATCGGCCGGGACCACCGTGAACCGCCACTTGTCCACGCCGCCGCCCATGATCTCGGCGTACCGGCGCGCACCGTCCGCGTTGGCGAAGCGGACCTGCTGGCCGTTGGTGAGATGGGTGATCTTGACCGCCACGCTGCCTCCTTGGTCTGGGAGCCGGCCCGCGGAGCTTCCCCCTCCGGGACCGGCGCGCCCAGTAGAACATGTGTTCGACGATCTTCGCTACCCGGGGTCCCCCGCCCGAGCGAGCAGGCTCAGATGCCGAACGCCGCCGGGTACCGGATGACGCCCGAGGGCGCCGGGCGCGCCGGGTCGAGGGCCAGCGCCATCATCGCGTCGTCGGGCACCTCGAAGGAGGGCCGGATACCCCACCGCGAGGCCGGGGCGAAGCCGAACTTCGGGTAGTACTCGGGGTGTCCGAGCACGAGCACGAGGTTCTCGCCCCGCGCCTTCGCGGCTTCGAGCCCGGCGCGGATGGCCGCCGAACCCGCGCCCTGACGCTGGAACGCGGGCAGCGTCGCGCACGGCGCGAGGCACAGCGCGGGAGCGTCGTCGACGTGACAGCGGGTGTACAGGGCGTGTGCGGCGAGAGTGCCGTCCGGTGTCTCGGCGACGAAGGACAGGCCGTCGAGCCACGCGTCCGTGTCGGCGCGCAGGGCGTCGACGAGGTCGGCCTCCTCGCGGGTGGGGAAGGCGGCCACGTTGATCTCGTGGATCGCCGTGATGTCGGCGGCCGTTTCGGGCCGGGCATGCCAGGTCATGGTGGTCGCGTTCATCGGCCTAGTGTCCACTGTGGACGTCGAGAGTGCGGCGCATCGCGACCCGGGGCCAGGCGTCGAGACCGCGTGCCGCCTCGTGCCGCCGGATGGTGCGGAGCCCGTCGCTCAGCTCGGCGTCGTCGACGATCTCGAAGTTCAGCCGTTGGTAGTACGGCGCGTTCCACGGAACGGTGGCGTAGGTCGTGAGCGTGAGCCCGGCGAGGCCGTGCTCGGCGGCCCAGGTGTCCACGACATCGATCAGCGAACGGCCGAGCCCGCGGTGGGCGTGGCTCGGCCGCACCGAGACCTGCTCGATGTGGGCGAACCCGTCGACGACCTCGGCCAGCAGGTAGGCGACCGGGCGGTCGTGCTCGTCGGTGCAGACCCAGGCGCGGCCCGCCTGCTGGAACGCGGCCAGCTCCTCGATCGACGGCGGTTCGTCCTCGGCGATCGCGGTCATGCCGAGTTCGCGGAACGGGGCACCCGCGGCGCGCTCGATGTCGCGGAGAACGGGGAGGTCCTCGCGGGAAGCGGAACGGATCACCTCACAGTCCTACCGCGTTCGCCGCCGCCGCGCGAACCCTTTCAGCCATCCGTTGGTGCGGCGGTCCTCAGCGTTCGTGCCGCAGTTCCCGTTCCATCGACTGCCGGACCTCGCCCTCGATCAGGCTCCACACCTGCTCGACGTGCCAGCCGAACTCGGGCGAATGCTTCGTGGCCAGTGTGCGCGGCCGTGGCAGCGCGACGTCGAGGACGGCTTTGACCCGGCCCGGCCGCGCGGTGAGCACCACGATCCGGTCGGACAGGTACACCGCCTCGTCGACCTGATGGGTGACGAACAGCACGGTTTTCGAACGCCGTTGCCAGATCCGCAGCAGTTCGCCCTGCATCAGCTCGCGGGTCTGGCCGTCCAGCGCGGCGAACGGCTCGTCCATCAGCAGAACGTCCGGGTCGACGGCGAGCGCGCGGGCGATGTTGACCCGCTGGCGCATCCCGCCGGACAGCTCGTGCGGGTAGGCGCCGGCGAAGCCGGGGAGCCCGACCAGGTCGAGCAGTTCCGCCGCCTTCTCCGCGCACTCCTTTTTGGACAATCCCTGGAATTCGAGGCCCAGCCCGATGTTCCGCTCGACGGTGCGCCACGGCAGCAGCCGGTCCTGCTGGAAGACGAGCGCGCGGTCCGGCCCCGAACCCGAAACCCGCCTGCCGTGTAACGTCACCATGCCGGTGGTGGGCGGGATCAGCCCGTCCACCAGCCGCAGCAGCGTGCTCTTGCCGCAGCCCGACGCGCCGACAACCGAGACGAACTCGCCGGCCGGGACCTCGAGGTCGAGGCCGTGCAGCGCCTCGACCTCGGATCCCTTGCGCCGGAAGATCTTGCCCAGATTCTCCAGCCGCAGTTTCGCGGAATTCACTTGCCTCCGCCCGAAGTAGGTTTCCCCGTACTCGTGATGCGCGTCCCCCTGCTCATCCTCTCCCCCTTATTCCTGTTGTTGGACAACACGCCACCGCCCCACTCGCCGTTCCACGGCGGCGAGTGCGTAGGTGATCGCGACCCCGACGATGCCGAGCACCACCACTCCGACGAACAGTGCCCGGGTGTCGAAGGTTTCGGCGGAACTCTGGATCAGCAAACCGATTCCGGCCTTCGCGCCGAACAGTTCCGAGACGACCACGCCGACGAGGCCGTGTGCCGCGGCGAGCCGCAGTCCGGCGATCACCATCGGCAAGGCCATCGGCAGCTTGATCTTGACGTAGTTCTGCCAGCGGGTCGCGGCGTAGGCGCGGGCGACCTCGACCAGCTGCGGATCGGTCGTGGAAAAGCCGTAGAAGGTGTTGACCAGGATGGGGAACACCATCACGAGCGCACAGATCACGACCTTCGAGGCGATCCCGAGTCCCAGCATCAGGATGAACAACGGGGCCAGCGCGATCACCGGCGTCGCGTTGAGCGCGGACACCCACGGGTCGAGCAGATCGCGGAGCAGCGGCGACGCGGCCATCACGACACCGAGGACGACGCCGCCCGCGATCGCGAACGCGAGGCCGAGCAGGTACGTCTGCGCGGAGACGCCGAGGTTGCGCGGCAGGCTGCCGTCGGCGGCCAGGTCGAGGAACCGGGTCCAGATCGCGCTGGGTGGTGGCAGGAAGAGCGGGTCGAACACAGTGCGGGACAACAGTTCCCACAGCGCGATGCCGCCGAACACCGACACCGCGCCCAGCGTCCGGGTGCGTGCCTTGGTCATCGCGGTGTCCTCCTGGCTTCGGCGGCGTAGGAATCGTCGACGAAATCCCGGACGTCGACGGGATTTCCGGGCAGCAGGCCGACGAGGCGCAGGCCGTCGATGACGCCTTCGCCAGCCGGGACACTGACCCCGATGCGGTCGGCGAAGGCCGGGACCTTCGAGCGGAACAGCAGTTCGTAGGTCTGTTTCGCCCGCTGCGGCGGGCTTTTCGTTTCCGCGGCGAGGATCCTGGCGGCTTCTTCGGCGTTGGCGGGGTCGTTCAGCCAGCGCAGGGCATCGTCGCGGGCGGCGAGATAGCGGACCAGCTGGTCGCGGTGGTCCCGTGCCCAGGACGCGCGGACCACGACGCCGGTGAACGAGAACTGGTAGCCGGGGCCGAGCAGTTCCGGCAGGTAGCCGAGCCGTTTCGCGCCCTGCTGTTCGGCGGTGAAGTTGACCGGCGGCAGCAGCAGTGTCGAGGACGTGCCGCCTGCGTTCATCGCGGCGAGCCGGTTCCCGGTGCCGCCGGTCGGGATCATCTCGACACCGGCCGGGTCGACGCCCATGCGCTGGAGGAACTGGTGGGTGACGACGGTGGCCTGGTCGGTCACCGACGGGATGCCGACCGACGTGCCCCGCAGGTCGGCGAAACCGCTGATTCCTTTGGCGGACATGACGAACGGTGGCCGCACGGTGGTGTCCGCGACATCGACGAAGTCGAGCGCGCCCTCGGTGCGCAGGCGTGCGAGCACGGTGTTGGCCAGGCCGCGGCCGACGTCGACCTCCCCGGTAGCCAGCAACTGCACCGACTGCGTCGCGGTGCCGGTCTGCACCCGCTGGACGGTGATCCCGTGCTTGGCGTAGAAGCCTTTCGCCTTCGCGACATAGTCGTCGAAGTCGGTCACCGTCGGCGCGGCGACGGTCATCGTGATCAGGTTGTCCGGCCGGGCCGGGTGGGCCGTTCCGCAGGCGGTCAGCGAGGCCGCGCAGAGGGCGGCCGCGACCACGGAGGTCAGCCACGGTCTCCGCACGAGCACTCCGCGAGGTCGAAAAGATTTAGCACAATGTGAGAACTGAATGGTGAAATACGGAATAAATCTAGTGCGCGGACTTTACGACCGTCAATCGACCGAATAGCGGACAGGTGAATCCGCCGTTCACAGCGAGTAGGAGGAAACGGCTTTCTGGATGCGATTCGCGTACGCCTGCAGGGCGGTGATAGCGACGCGTTTCTGGTCGTCGCCGATGCGCGCGGCAGGGCCCGCCATGCTGAGCACCGTCGGCCGGGAGCCCGCGGTGTGCACCGGCACCGAACAGGCCCACACGCCCTCGTCGATTTCCGCGTGGCTGGTGGAGTAGCGGTTGGTCATGGCGCGCCGGAGCTCCTCGCGCACGCCGACGCCGCGCCGCTGGATGATGGCGGGCATGCGGCGTTCGCGCTCGCCCTCGGGCAGCAGCGCGAGCAGCATCTTGCCGGACGCGCCGGTGCCCAGTGGCAGCGAATGCCCCGGCTGGAACGTGAAACGCATGGCCTTGTCGCATTCGACGCGGTCCGCGCACACGGCGACGTCGCCGAACTGCTGGAACAGCATGACGGTTTCGCCGAGCTCGCGGGCGGCGTCCTCCATCGCGGGTTTGGCGAGCCTGGCGAGGTCGTTGGCCAGCTGCGCCGCGCGGGCCAGCGGCATCACCTGGCTGGTCAGGTGGTAGCGCCCCGCTCTGCCCTCCTCGAGCAGCTGGAGTTCCTTGAGCAGTGCGACATAGCGGTACGTGGTGGCGACCGGGGTCCCGATGATCCCGGCGAGTTCGGCGACGCTGCATTCCCAGCGGCGCTCGGAAAACGCGAGCAGGAGTTGCAGGACCTTTCGTGAACTGCTGGCGCCGGGCGTGCGACGCGGGGGCGCGGCGCTGTCGATCGGGCGTGCGGCAGGCGACATCTTGACCTCTCCGGGCGGCGCGAACTACCTTCGCTATCACATCGAGTGAATAAATTAGCACGATGTGTAAAACACTGACCAGCGTCGAGTGGGGCCGGCGCGGAGGGAGTGATCGGTGAAGATCGACGCGTTCTGTCACATCCTTCCGGCCCGGTACGCCAAGGAGTTCTTCGAACTCGACGTCCCCGCGGTGCGGAATCTGCGGAATCGTACCCGGGGGATTCCCGCGCTGACCGATCTTGGCGTGCGTTTCCGGCAGATGGACGAGTTCGGCGACTACCGCCAGATCATCAACGTCGCCGCGCCCGCGCTGGAGGACTTCGGCCCGCCCGCGCGCTGCGCGGAATTCGCCAGGCTCGGCAACGAAGGACTCGCCGAGCTGGTGGCGCGGCATCCCGACCGGTTCGCCGGGTTCTGCGCCGCGGTCGCGCTCAACGACGTCGACCGCGCGCTGGAGGAAATCGACTTCAGTTTCACCGAACTCGGCGCGCTGGGCGTGCAGATCTACTGTCATGTCAACGGGCATCCGCTGGACGAGCCGCGGTTCGACCCGCTGTGGGCGCGCCTGTCCGAGAGCGGGAAACTGGTCCAGGTGCATCCGAACCGAACCGCGGCCTGGCCGGACTACCCTGCCGAAAGCCGGTCCCGGTTCGAGATCTGGTGGGCGTTCGGCTGGGAGTACGACCTTTCCGCGTTCATGGCGCGGATGGTGTTCTCCGGCGTGCTCGCGCGGTGGCCGGGGCTGAAGTTCCTCGTCCACCACGGCGGCGCGATGGTGCCGCATTTCGCGGGCCGGGTCGGGCCGGGCTGGGACCAGCTCGGCGCGCGGACCCCCGAAGCGGAGAAAGCCGACGTCACGGGGTATCCGCTCACCGGGCGGCCGATCGACTACTTCCGGATGTTCCACGTCGACACTGCGCTTTTCGGAGCGGAAGACGCGTTGCGCACCGTGATCCGCTTTTACGGGCCGGACAAAGTGCTGTTCGCGTCGGACAGTCCCTACGACCCCGAGCAGGGGCCCGGCTACATCCGGGCCACCATCGGAAATCTGGCGTCCCTCGACCTGACCGACGCGGAACGGGACGCGATCTACCACGGCAATGTCACCCGGCTGGTCGATCTCGGCGCGTCCGCCGCGGCCGGATAAGGGACGCCATGCCCGAGGTGCTGGTGGCCGGCGCCGGGCCGGTCGGGCTGACTCTCGCGATCGCCCTGGCACGCGGTGGAATCCGTGTCCGCGTCGTGGACAAACGCGCCGAGCCCGGCCGGTTGCCGAAAATGGAGCGGTGTAACGCGCGGACAATGGAAAATTTCCGCAGACTCGGTCTTGTCGACGTAATTCGTGCGGCGGGTCTTGACGGCGATCTGCCGATGGACGTCTTCATCTGCCTGGAAAACCTGACCAGACCGCCGCTGGTGCACCACGAATACCCGTCGGTGCACCGGCTCAAGGCCGCCTATCGCGCGGTGCGGGACGGGAGTCGTCCCGCCGAGCCGTACCAGCTGATCTCGCAGTACACGCTGGAGCCGTTGCTGCGCGCGGCGGTGGACGCGCTGCCCGGCGCGCGTGTGGATTTCGGGCACGAGCTGACGGCGTTCGAGCAGGACGAGCGCGGGGTCACCGCGACGATCGTGCGCGCGGACGGCGCGGCGGAGTCCGTGCGGGCGGCCTACCTCGTCGGCTGCGACGGCGCGAGCAGCACCGTGCGGCACGCGCTCGGCATCGGGCTGCGGGGCGAGTCGATGCTGGAAATGCGTCAGGCGCTGTTCGTCAGCGACGAGCTGTACGCGCGCATCCCGATCGGGCAAGGCAGGCACTACCACTTCGCCGACGGCCTCTCGTCGTACCTGGTGGTGCAGGACGACACGCGGCGGTTCTCGCTGAACGCCTCGGGGCTCCCCGAAGCGGAGATGCCCGCGTTGTTCGAACGGCTCGTCGGGTTCCCGGTCGCGTACCGGACGGAGTACGTGGGGACGTGGCGGCAGCGGCTGATGGTCGCGGACCGTTACCGCGACCGGCGGGTGCTGCTCGCCGGGGACGCGGTGCACCTGATGATCCCGGCGGGCGGGCTCGGGATGAACACCGGCCACGCCGACGCCGTCGATCTCGCGTGGAAGCTCACCGGGATGTTGCGTGGCTGGGGCGGGCCCGGTCTGCTGGACGCGTACGAGGCGGAACGGCGTCCGGTCGGGATCCGCAACGTCGGGGCGTCGCGCAAGGCGACGCTGGGGCGGCTGGCGTGGCGGAGTTTGTGGCGACCGGAGATCACCGAGCCCGGCGCCGCCGGGGAGGCAGTGCGGCTGGCGCTGGCGGAACGGGCGGAGCGGGAGCAGCGGCTGAGCAACGACCTGCTCGGGATCGAGCTGGGGTACCGGTATCTGGACTCGCCGATCATCGCCCACGACGACGGGCCCGCGCCCGACCCGGATTGTTTCGCCTACGAGCCGACGACGGCGCCGGGCGCGCGGTTACCCCACGTCTGGCTGGACGACGGCAGGCCGGTTCAGGATATCTTGGGAGCGGAGTACACGATGCTCCGTGTCGGCGCCGAGGCTGATTTCTCCGCGCTGGCCAAGGCTTTCGCCAGGCTGGGCGTGCCGTTCCGGTGTCGTGACGTGCCCTCGGCCGACGCCGCGGCGGTGTACGGCCACCCGTTCGTGCTGCTGCGGCCCGATCTGCACGTAGCATGGCGTGGCTCGGCCCCGCCGTCCGATATGGACACTGCGGACGGTCTGGCCGGGCTCGTCACCGGCTGGAAGGAAAGTTGATGCGGCTCAGCCGTGAAACCGTGGTCGCCGGCGCGCTCGACCTGCTCGACGAAGCCGGTCTGGACAAGCTGACCATGCGACGGCTCGCGGACGCGCTCGGGGTGCAGAACGGCGCGACGTACTGGCATTTCCGCACGAAACGCATGCTGCTGGAGGCGATGGCGGAGTCGCTGCTCGGGGCCGTCGTGCGGGATTTCGACGTCGAAGGGGAGTGGCGCGAACGGCTCGCGGAGCTGATGCGGCGGCTCCGTTCCGTGCTGCTTTCCCGGCGGGACGGCGCGAGGTTGTTCTCCGGTCTGCTCTTCGCGGCGCCGAACGCGCTGGCGTTCGGGGAACTGATGGTGACGTTGCTGCGGCGTGGCGGTCTTTCGGCGCGGGAGGCGGTGTGGTCCGGTGACACGCTGGTGTACTTCGTCGTCGGGCACACCGTGGAGGAACAGGCCGCGCGCGAACTGCCCGCCGACGGCGCGAAAACCCGCGAACTCGAAACCGCCGTCGATCCCGCTCTCCACCCGAACACCGCCGAAGCGATCGCCGACATCCCCGCCCCCCACCACGACGACCACTTCGAATACGGCCTCGCGGTGATCCTGCGTGGCCTCACGGCGAACTCGCGTGATTAGCCGGAGATCTCACGTGATCAGCCGCGCATCTCGCGTGATCACGCGAGTTACGCCTTCAATCACGCGAGTGCGCGGTGAGGAACGGGGTGAGGAGGCCGGGGAGGGCGGCGTCGGCGAGGGCGAGGGCGTCGGATTCGGCGACGTCGACGACGTGGTAGCCGCCCTTGCCCGCCGCGATCGGGGCCACCAGGGTGACGAGCCCGGCGCGGCGCTGGAAGAACGAGCGGTCGAGCACGATCCCGGTGAGGCCGTCGCAGCGGACCGCGGCCGTGTTCCTGGCCAGCGAGCCCGAGCGGGTCACCAGGTAGCGGCCGGTGAGCCGGTGGCCGAGGGTGCGGTAGCGGTCCCAGCCGACGACGGCGGCGACCGGGACCAGCGCGCAGGCCGCGATCCATGGCCAGTCCGGCAGGAAGCCGATCCACGCCAGGCCGGACAACGCCGCCGCGAGCAGCAGCGTCCCGAAGATCGCGCGGGTCAGCCGCCGGTGCAGTGCCCGGCGCGGATGCCGGACGAGCCCGGCGCCGAACGGGTCCTCGCCCAGAACGTCCGCGACGACTTCGTGGACGCGGGCTGCCGGGGCGGGCGGCAGCAGCAGCCCGCCTCCGCCGTCCTCACGCTTGCCGTGGTGCAGCCCGGCCGCGATCGCCGTGCAGCGGGCCCCGCCGACCAGGCGCAGTGGGAGGGGTTCCTTGATCTCCGCGCCGCGCAGGCGATCCTCTTCGATCGACACCGAGCGTGTCGTGACGAGGCCGCGGCGGATGTGCAGGGTGCCCGCGGGTTCGCGGGTCAGCCGGAAGTTCCAGAACGACAGGACGTACCCGCCCGCCGAAAGCAGGGAGACGACCACGAGCAGCGCGGCCGCGGCGAGTACGACGATCAGCCACAGCGGTGCGGCGGTGATCCGGTCGGCGAGCGAGCGCAGCGGGCCGAACTCGACCGGGTCGATGTGCAGTTCGTGGGCGAAGTGGTAGATCGTGCCGATCATCGCGCCGACGACCGCGAGCCCGGACAGTGTGAACGGCGCGTACCGCAGCCAGCGCCTGTCCACCTCGGCGATCAGGGTTTCCGGCGGTGCGGACGTCTCGGTGGTCGGTTCCGCCTTGCGGTGCAACAGAAGCGTGCGCAGCCGCTGCGCCTCCTGCCGGGTCACCGCGTCGAGGACGAGCTCGTCCTTGCCCGGTCCCTTGCCGTGGTTGTGCCGTCCGGTGCCGATGCGCACCGCGGCGAGGGAGAAGAGCCGGTGTTTCGGCTCGGACATGACGTCGACGGCGCGGATCCGGTCGCGGGGCACGGCGCGGTGTTTGCGCAGCAGCAGTCCGGTACGCCATTCGACCTGCTCGCCGGTGACGCGGTAGCGCGAGGTCAGCACGTGCGAGATGCCGACGCACACGGCAAGGCCGGTGGCCACCAGCCCGATCCACTGCCAGCTGTTGCCGTGCCCGAGGATCAGCGCCCCGAACAGGACCGGGATGGACTTGACGACGTCCAGTACCGGCCGGATGAGCAGCATGCGCCGGTCCAGCCGGTGCCACGGCGCTTCGCCGGTGCCTTCGGCGGGCGGTGTCACAGCTTCGGCCGCGCTCATGTCGCGTCGCCTCGCACGGCCTGGGTCCGCTTGGTCAGCTCGTCGGCGAGGGCGAGCGCCTGCTTGTGGTCGAGCCCGGAGATGCGCAGCGGCCCGGCCGAGGACGCCGTCGTCACGGTGATCTTGGCGAGCCCGAACACCTGCTCCACCGGGTCGCGTTCGATGTCGACGGTCTGGATGCGGGACACCGGCGCGATGCGCCACTGCTGTTTGAGCCAGCCCGCCTGGGTGTAGACGGCCTCGCCGGTGACCTCCCAGCGGTGGACGCGGTAACGCCACTGCGGCATCACGATGAGGTGCAGCGGACCGAGCACGCACGAGACGACGAGCGTCACCGGCAGCCAGGACGGCGGATCGTCGCTGGCCAGGACGATGACGGCCTGCACGGCGATGACGACGGCCCAGCCGATACCGGCGGTCGCGGTCCAGTAGCCGATGGCCTTGCGGCTCACCCGGTGCTCCGGCGGGCGCAGGCGCAACGCCATGGTTTCTCCGTTCACGCCCCTCAGCGTGCCTCATCGGGGAGTGGCGCGACCACGACAACTGTCACGACGGCTCATCCGGTCTCGAGTGCGTGGCGTTACCATCACGGTCACCGAGGGGGAATGGACGCGGGGGCGCGCCGCGTTGACCGGGGGACGGCGTAACCGACAGCGAGCGGCAGGAGGATCAGTGGGACTCGATCCCGAGGATCTGTATGAGGTGGACTCGGACGTTCCCGATCTGACCGGGGCGGTGCTGCTGCACTCCTTCGAAGGATTCATGGACGCGGGGTCCGCGGGCAGGCTGCTCACCGAACATCTGCTGGACTCCGGGGAGCACCGGGTGGTCGCGCGGTTCGACGTCGACCGGCTGATCGACTACCGGTCGCGGCGCCCGACGATGACCTACGCGGTGGATCACTGGGAGGAGTACGACGCGCCGGAGCTGGTCGTCCGCCTGCTGCACGATGCGGACGAAACGCCCTTCCTGCTGTTCACCGGGCCGGAGCCGGATCACGACTGGGAGCGGTTCTGCGTCGCGGTGCGGAGCCTGGTCGAGCGCTGGGCGGTGCGGCTGACCGTCGCGTTCCACGGCATCCCGATGGGCGCGCCGCACACCCGTCCGCTGGGGCTGACCGCGCACGCGACCCGCAAGGACCTCATCGGGGATCATCAGCCGCTGCCGAACCGGCTGCAGGTGCCGGGCAGCATCGCCGCACTGCTGGAGTACCGGCTGGGCCAGTGGGGGCACGACGCGCTGGGCTTCGCCGCGCACGTGCCGCACTATCTCGCGCAGTCGACGTATCCGGCGTCGTCGGTGAAGCTGCTGGAGGCGCTCACGAAGGCGACCGGGCTGAATATCTCGGAGGGCGATCTGCGCGAGGCGGCGAGCGTCGCCGACGCCGAGATCGCCCGGCAGGTCGCCGAGTCCGACGAGGTCGCCGACGTCGTGCACGCGCTGGAGCGGCAGTACGACACGTTCATGGAAGCGTCCGAACGGGACAGTCTGCTCGCCGAATCGGTCGAGCACATGCCGACGGCGGAGGAGCTGGGCTCCCAGTTCGAACGCTTCCTCGCCGAACAACAGCGCGGCGACAACCCCGACCGCTGACCCCGCTTTTCGTCGGCCCCTGCCCGTACTGTGCCGGGTAGGGGGCCTCAGCCCCTTGGCCTCAGTGCCCCACGGCGAGCAGGATGCGGGAGTGTTCCGGGGTTTCGGCCTCGTCCACGAGCGCGACGGCGAGGTCGGCGTAGGGGAACAACGCCGCGTCGCCGGGGGCCGGAATCACGACGCCGTCCGCGGTCCGGTAGCGGCCCGTGCGCGCGGCTTCGTCGTCGAGGAATGTCGGCGGTGGCGCGACGACGAGCCAGTCGAGGTCGCACGCGCGCAGGATCTCGAACTCCGCCACGTGGCCGAGTGAGAAGTCCCGGTGCTCGGCGGGGACGCCGGGTGCGTCGTGCAGGACGACGCCGGAGCCGTCCCGCAGCATCGACCCGATCCCGACGACGACGAGCCGCGCTACCCCGGCCCGGCCGAGCCCGGCCACCAGGGCCCGTGCGGCCGCCGGGAAGAACTCGCCCGAAGCCAGCTCGGACGCGTACGCCGCGCTGATCGCCGCGTCGTGGCCCGAGGCGGCCGAGGCGACGCTGTCCGCGTCGGTGACGTCTCCCGCCAGAACGGTCACCCCGTCCGGGGCCGCGTAGCGCTTCGGCGAACGGACGACAGCGGTCACCTCGTGCCCGCGTGCCACCGCCTCGGCGACCGCGTGCCGCCCGGCTCGTCCGCCCGCCCCGAAAATCACGATCTTCACTGCAAGCTCCTCTCTCCGAGGGCGAAGCTAGGCGACGGACCCTCGGTTACCGCAACGAAAGCGGCTCCGGCCACGAGATCCGTAGAGTGCGTCCATGGCCCTCTACGACGAGATCGGCGTCGGCTACGCCTCGCAACGCCGCACGGACTCCCGTTGGCTCTCCGCGATTCTCGACGCGCTCGATGGCGCCGGCACCGTGCTCGACGTCGGTTCCGGCACCGGTTCGTACGCGCCACCAGGCCGGACGGTGCTCGCGGTCGAACCGTCGGTCGCGATGATCCGCCAGCGCCCGGCCGGTGCGTCGCCCGTGGTCCGCGCCGTCGCGGAAGCGCTGCCGGTGGTGGACAACGCCGCCGACGCGGCACTCGCCGTGCTGACCGTGCACCACTGGACGGACTGGCGCCGGGGCCTCGCCGAACTCCGCCGGGTGGCTCCGCTGCGGGTCGTACTGGCCTACGACACCGCGCGCGTCGGCGACTTCTGGATGGTCCGCGACTACCTGCCGGAAATCCTGCGGCTGGAACTCTCGCGTCCCTCGGCCGCCGCCATCGCCGACGCGCTGGGCACCGACGTGGTGGTGCCGATGCCGGTGCCGTGGGATTTCACCGACGGCATCTTCCTCGCGAACTGGCGGCGTCCCGAGGCGTATCTGGATCCCCGGGTGCGCCAGGCGGCTTCCGCGTTCGCCCAGACACCGGCCGCGGTCGTCGAGCGGGGAATCGCGCGCCTGCGGGCGGACCTCGACAGCGGGCGCTGGCACGAGAACAACGCCGAACTGCTGGGCAAGGACGAGTACGACGCCGGGTTCAGTCTCGTTGTCTCGCGGGCCTAGAACTTCCAGTCGACCAGCTTGCGCAACGCATCGGCGGTCCGGTCGAAGCCGTCGTCGCCGAGCAAGTCGCGCAGCTCGGCGTTGAACTTCTGGATCTCGGGAGTCACCCGGTCGAGCGCTTCGGCACCCGCCGCGGTCAGTTCGAGCACGACCGCGCGGTGCTGGTTCGGGTGGGTGTCCCTGCCGAGCAGCCCGGCGTCGGTGAGCCTGCCGACCATCGCGGTGATCGCCGACTCCCGTTGCCCGAGGATCGCGGCCAGTTCACGCTGCGTGAGCCTCGGCTGCTCGCGCACCGCGAACAACGCGCCGACCTGCGCGCTGGTGACCCCTGCCGCGGCGGTCAGCCGCCGGTCGGCCGTTACGCGCAGCTGATGCGCGGCGCGCTGGAGCAGGAAGTAGAGACGCCGATCGGCGGGCTCGGACATATTCACAATCTTGACAGTCCCGGTACGTCCGCGTCATCCCAGCTTCACTGGTGAAGCGAGAGCACGGTTCCGTTTCGGGTGCTGCTTCGCGGGGCAAACGCTTTCGTGGTCCCGAAAAGCCGGGTGTCCCGTGGTCCGTACACAGTGGACACCGGGAGGTGCGATGACGCCGTGCGCGGAGCGCGCACGGCCGTTACACACTGGTAGCACGGCCGGTTCCCCGCGATACAGGTACTGCAGGTACTGTCTCGGAATGGACGGCCTGCACGAAGATCGTTTATCGGCAAGGAAAGTCGGCGCCGCGGTGAAACGCCGTGTCGGCAGGATCCTGCACCGGGCGGCCACTCGGTTGCACGATCCGTACACCGAACAGCTGGACCGGCTGAGTGCCCAGTTGAACGACCAGATGCGCGAACTGCGCGAGGAGGTCATTCGTCAGGGTGACCGCCTCCTCGATCGGGTGGTGGAGTTCGAGATCCGCAGCCGCCGCGACATCGTCTACGCGGGGGATCAGGACGCGGCTTTGGAGAGCAACCGCTTCGCCCGCGAGAACCTTGTGGGCGCGCGGCATTTCGGCAGTCCGCCCGAGACACTCGACTACGCGCTCTCGATCGCCCCGTCGACCGGCGGGATGGCGCTGGAGTTCGGTGTCGCCACCGGAAACACGCTGCGCACGATCGCGAAGGCCCGTGGGGGCGTCGAGGTCTACGGTTTCGACTCGTTCGAGGGACTTCCCGAGGCCTGGCTCAACGGCATGCCCGCCGGCGCGTTCGCCAGGGACGACCTGCCCGACGTCCCCGGCGCGGAGCTGGTGGTCGGCCTGTTCTCCGACAGCCTGCCCGGTTTCCTGGAAACGCATCCCGGGCACGTCGACTTCCTGCACGTGGACGGCGACCTCTACAGCTCGGCCAAGACCGTCCTCGACCTCGTGGGCCCGCGGCTGCGGCCGGGGAGCATCGTCCACTTCGACGAGTTCTTCAACTTCCCCGGCTGGAAACGGCACGAGTACCGGGCCTGGATGGAACACGTCGAGCGCACCGGCGTCGCGTACGAGTACGAGGCCTACACCTACAGCGACAACCAGGTGACCGTCCGCATCACCGGTGTGCCCACAGTGGACGCCGCGGTCGGTGCCAAGGCGGGCGCCGAGCGGGGCTAGCCCGACCGAGGACTCGTGAGCGACACGGCCGCTTCCAACCCGGCCGGAACGCTCACGAGTCCTTACCCCCATCACGCCGCGACCGGGCTCGGGTAGTCCTGGCAGCGCACCATGTTCGCGGCCTTCGACGTGAACTTGTCGAAGAGCCCGGCCAGCAGCCGGTTGGTCATCATCCGGTAGATCCGGTTGCGCTGCCGGATCTTCTTCTCGGTGAGCGGGGCGAGGAAGGTCCCCGACCCGCCCCCGTTGCGCTGCCCGAGCTTCGCGGCGGGACGGATCTTCTCCTCGTACCGCGCGAACGCGGTCCGGTGGTCGCCACCCGCGGCCGCCAGTTCCCCGGCGAGGACGTGCGCGCCCATCATGCCCAGCCCGGTGCCGTTGCCACCGGGACCGGCGCACCAGGCGGCGTCGCCGAGGAGTACGACCCGGCCCTTCGACCAGCGGTCGAGGTGAATCTGGCTGATCGAGTCGAAGTACAGGTCCGTCGCGCTGTCGAGCGCGTCGAGCAGCTTCGGCATCTCCCAGCCCATCCCCGCGTACTTCTCGGCGAGGAAGCGCTTCTGCTGTTCGGCGCCGCACCGCCCGGGGCCGTCCCCGGCGAAGACGAGACCGACCTGCATCTGCTCCGGGTCCCGGGCGCTGGTCACCCGCACGCCGAGGCCGGGCTCGTTGTAGGTCAGTCCCGCGTGGTCCAGGCCGAGGTGGTTGGGCACGGTGTACCCGGCGATCTGGAACCCGGAGTCGCGCCGGAAACCGGCCTCCGGGCCGAACGCGGCCGCCCGCACCCCGGAGTGCACCCCGTCGGCACCCACGACAAGATCGAACGTGCGAGTCCGGCCGCTCGCGAAGGTGACGTCGACACCCTCGGCTTGCTCGATCAGCGACGTCACGCGATCGCCGAAGACGTACTCGGCGTAGTCACGGGTCCGCTCGTACAGGATGCGGCTGAGGTCGCCGCGCAGGATCTCGACCTCTCCGCTCATGAAGCTGGTCGGGACCTCGATCGCCGGATTGCCTTCGAGGTCGAGGATGGTCTCCGTGTCCATCGCCGTTTCGTGGCGACGGACCTCGTCGAGAATTCCCATGCGGCGCAACAACTCCATCTGCGCGCCGCGGAAGTCGACGGCCTGGCCGCCGGGACGCAGGGCGGGGGCGGTCTCGACGACGGTCACGGTGAAGCCGTGGTGGTGCAGCCAGTAGGCGGCGGCCGGGCCTGCGATGCCTGCGCCGGACACGAGCACGGTGGTGGTCATCTCGGGTTCCTTTCGGTTTCGGATGACCACAAGACTGCGGGCCCGCGCTGACCGTCGGCGCACGGTGCGCTGACCACCGCTGACGACCGCTGACCACCGCCGTCAGCGGCGCTGACCAGGTCAGGAAGGCCGAGCGAGGAAGGCGAGGACGGTGGTCGCGAACTCCGGGCTGGTGAACGCGGTGAAGTGGTCGCCGGGGACGTGGTCGAACCGGGCACCGGGCAGGGCAGCGGCGAGCGCGTCCGCATCCGCGTGCCCGCCGTCCTGGTCACCGGCCGTCACGAGGGTGGGCGTCGTGATCCGGGACAGCGCGGCGCGGGACGTCGGGACATCGGCGTCCAGGACCCGCAGGAGCGCGCGCGGGTCGCCGCCGAGCTGGGTGATCCAGTACGCGGTCTCCGCTTCGGGGGAACCTGGCTCGAGGGGGACATCATCGACGAGAGCGGTCAGCACGGCGCGATACGGACTGGCGCGTTTGCCCGCGCGGGTGACCGCTCCGAGCCCCTGCCCCGCCACGACAGCGTGGGCAGGGTGTGCACCGCGAGCCAGCATCCGCAGCACGACCCGGCCGCCCAGCGAGTACCCGCCGAGGTCGTAGTCGCCGAGCCCGAGCCGCTCGACCAGTGCGAGCCCGTCGTCGGCAAGGACATCGGGCGGATAAGCCGCCGGGTCGTGCGGCCGCGCGCTGTCCCCGTGGCCGCGCAGATCCGGGAGGATGACGCGGAAACCGTGCTCGGCGAGCGTGGCGGCGGGCCCCTGGTGCAGCCAGAGCAGTCCGCTGGAAGTGAACCCGTGGAGCAGCACGAGCGGGCGGCCTTCACCGATTTCGCGGTAGGCCAGTTCCCAGCCGTCGTCGCCGCGGAATCGGTGCGCGGGCGGATCGATCATCGGGCGGTTCTCCTGTCGGCTATTTCGTGAGCAGGGCGTCCAGCTGCGCGAAAGCCGCGCTCGCCGCGTCCGGTGCCAGCTGGACACCTTTGACCACCGCGATCACCAGCTCCACCGCGTAGGCCGCGTCCACCCGGCGCGACCACGCGCCCCGCGCGGACAGCAGCGCGTGCAGCGAGCCGCGCCAGTTGGCCTCGTGCCGCGCCAGTACCTCCCGGACCATGGGGTCCCGGCGAGCACGAAGGTCGAGTTCCGCGGTCACGACGAACACCTCCGGCGAATCCGCCAGCAGTTCACGCAGGTGAAGCAGATAGGCCCGCAAGGACTCCGCCGGGCCTGCCCCCTCGGGTACCGGCGCCTCGAACCGGCTGATCGCGTATTCGGCGACCCCGGCGACGATCTCCTTCTTGCCGGGAAAGTGGTGGTGCAGCGTCGAATGGTCGACTCCGACGTCGTCGGCGATCTGCCGGAGCCGCAGCCCCTCGAACCCCACCGCGGCCACCTGACGGAACGCGGCCTGGATGATCTCGGCTCGCCGGTCGGGCCGCGTCGCCGTCACGGCTCCCGCTCCGTCCGGCGTGCCCGGTACAGATCGCGCAGCAACGCGATTTCCGCGCCGTGGTGGATGACCTCGCGGTGGATGTGCAGGATCAACGCCGCCAGCGGACGGTCGGCGAACGGGCCCTCGGCCGGGCCCGCGGGACGGCGCAACTCCGACGGGCCGAGTGCGCGCATCCCCGCGGACCACGCGGCATACGCCCGGTCGATCTGCTCCAGCGCGGTCTCGGCGTCGCCCGCGTAGAGGAACGTGTCGTACTGGACGGGCGGTCCGCCGAACTGCGTGTCGGAGTGCTTGCCGAGAACGTGGACGGTGAGGTGCGCCAGCCGCCAGGCGATGGTGGTGACCGGCGGGGGCTCGGGGGCGGGCGCGGCGTAGTCGACGGTGAACCGCCCGCCGCCGAGTTCCTCGCCGGCAAGACGCGGCCGCACGGTCCAGCAGCCCGGGACCGGCTCCCAGAAGTACTCCGCGTCGGTCAGCCCGGCCAGCCGGGGCCGCAGCCGTTCTCGCCAGTGCCAGTCCAGCTGATCCCCGAGTTCCGCGGCCCAGTCGACGTCCATACCTGCCTCCCCACCAACTGGTTGGTGGAGAATTATGGTGTGTCGTGGGCTCGTCACGCAAGCCTGCTCCGCTCGATCGCGAATTACCTGGTCAGCGGGGTCGCCGTCACGGATCGGCGGTGTCGGTCGTTAACCCGACCGTCCTGGAAGCTGGTAGTTTCCGCGCGAGGCAGCGACGCCGACGGGGAGCACACATGGCCGGTCACACGGTGGCGATCCATTTCGTGCGTTCGGCGGTCCGTGCCGTGGAGCGGCGGGGAATCGACGTCCGGCCGGCGCTGGCGAAGGCCGGGATCGCGCGTTCGCTGATCGACTACGACCGCGCGCGGATCACCGTCGAGCAGGCCAGCGCCATGATCCGCGATCTGTGGCGGCTCACTGGCGACGAGATGTTCGGCATCAGCCCGCGTCCGCTGCCGCTGGGCACGTTCCGGATGATGGCGCTCGGCATGATCCACCAGCCGGACCTCGCCGCGGTGCTCGACCGGTGCTGCGAGTTCTCCCGGGTCGTGCCGGGCATGCCGGATCTGCGGACGCGGCTGGGCCCCGGCACCTGCCGTATCGAGGCCGACGTCGAGAAGTTCGGGTGCTGCGAAACGATCATCACCGACACGGTTTTGTTCGTGCTGCACCGGTTCGCGGGCTGGCTGGCCAACAGCCGCGTGCGGTTGCGGCTGGTCGAACTGCCCCAACCCGAGCCGTCGTACGTGCAGGACTACGACCTCGTCTACGACGCCCCGGTGCGGTTCGGTGCGGGCTGCGCGGCCATCACGATCGACCGTGACGTCCTGCCCGCGCCGATCGTGCGGGACGAGGACGATCTGCTGCGGTTCCTCGGCGACGCTCCGGCGGATCTGCTGGCCCGCCGCGAGTACGACAGCAGCATCGTCGACCAGGTGCGCCGCATCCTGTCCTTCGGCCTGCGCGGCCACTCGCCGTCCGCGGTGTCCTCGCGGGAGGTCGCGGCTCGCCTTTCGCTGAGCCTTCAACACGTACGCCGATTGCTGCGCGAGGAGGGCACGTCGATCAGCCAGATCAGGGAGGACGTCCTCCGTGACGCCGCGATCGCGAGCCTCGTCCGCGGTGAGGAGTCGATCGCCGCGTTGTCCGAACGGCTGGGGTTTTCCGAGCCGAGCGCCTTCCGTCGCGCGTTCCGCCGCTGGACCGGCGGTCCGCCCGGCTCGTATCGGCCGGGCGGCACCGAAGGCGGTTTAGCCAGGAAGACCCAGCAGCGCACCGAGTCCGGTGAGGTCGACACCGACGGCGTCGAGCAGGCCGGGTAGCGGGGCCGGGGTCCCCGGCTGGGCGGCGGTCTGCGCGGGCGCGGCGACTTCTCGGGGTTTTCCGCCGTACGGCGCGTTCTGCGCACCGCGGACACCGGTCGGGCTGCCCGGCGGCTCCGCGCAGTACGCCTGCTGGTTGGGTGGCGCGGGCTGGATGTCCGAGCCTGCACGCGCCTTCGTCGCTTCGTAGCCCTTCGTGCAGGCCATCGGGTTGAAGAAGTTGATCACCAGGCCGAGATGCGCGGTGCCGTCGCCGGGGAACAGTGCCTTGCCGACCACCGGCACGTACGGGTAGAGCACCAGCGCCTGTTCCAGCCCGTCGACCCGGGTCTTGACGACGTCCGCGGTGGTGAGCAGGTTCGCCATCACCACGGACAGGTCGGAGCCGGACTGGCGCAGGATGTCGACCGCCTGCTGGGCGAGCGGCGGCGCGACGTTGATCAGCTTGCGGATGTCCGGATCCGACGTCTTCAGTTGCCGCGCAAGCGTTTGCACATCGGTGCTGAACGACGTGATCGGCTCGGCGAGGTCCCGCTGGGTGTGCGTGACGGTCTTCCCGTCCGCGAGCAGTGACGTCGTCTGCGGCAGATGCTCGGTCGCCGTCGGCAGGAAGGAGTTCGTCGTGTCGACGAGCTGCTGGATCGCCGGCCCGTTCCCGGCGAACGCCTTGTCCAGCTCGTCGACCACGGTGCGCAGCGCGTCGGTCGGGATGCTGGTGAGCAGCGCGTCGGAGTCGGCGAGGAGCTTCTCCGCGCGCGGTGGCAGCGCGGTGTCCTGCTGCCGGATCCGGGCGCCGTCGGTGAGGAACGGCTCGCCCGCGGTGTCCGGCCGGAGGTCGAGGTACTGCTCGCCGATCGCCGACCGGTTGCTCACCACGGCCTTCGCCGACGCCGGGATCCGCGGCGCGTCGGGGCTGATGTCGAGCTTCGCGTCGACGCCCGCCGCGGTCAGCTCCAGGCCGGTGACCCGGCCGACGCCCACGCCCCGATAGGTGACGTCGGCGCCGGGGAACAGGCCGCCGCCGCGTTCGAGCTGCACGGTGACGAGATAACCGCGGTGCCCGAACAGCCGGTCCAGCCCGGCGAACCGCCAGCCCGCGTAGCCGATGCCGACGAAGGCGATCAGCGCGAACGCGAGGATCTGGATCCTGACCCGGCGCAGCAACATCTAGCCACCTCCCAGAATCGCGCCGAGCAGCCCGCCGAGTCCATTTTGGACCGGTGGTGCGACCGGGGCCGCGTCGCCGGGCAGGGGCAACGCCGGGGGCGCGGCGTGCCCGGGGAGATCGGGCCCGGCGGTGTTGCCGGGCAAGGGAATGATCGGCTGCGCCGAACGGCCGAAGTTGTTCAGCAACGAATCGAGCTTGAAGTCGGCGACGATCTCGGCGTTCGCGTAGTCGCCCTTGATGACGGCGAGACCGGCGTCGGAGAACGGGAACGTGAGCAGCAGTTCCAGCGACTTCGGCAGCGAATCGCCCGCCGCGGCCAGCTGACGCAGGGTCGGCGCGAGCGCCCGCAGGTCGGCGACCATGTCGTCCTTGCTCCGGTTCACCGTGTCCACCGCGACGCCGGAAAGCTTGTCGACCGCCCGCAGCAGGCCGACGAACTGCTCCCGCTGCTGGTTGAGCACCTGCACGCCCGGCGTTAGCTTCTCCAGCGCGTTCGCCACGTCCCCACGCTGTTTCGCGATCGTGGCGGACAGCTGGGCGACGCCGTCGATGGCCTTGGTGATCGACTCGCGTTGTTTGTCCAAAGTAGACGCGAGCATGGTCACGTTCGACAGCAGGGAGCGGATCCGGGTCTCGTTGCCGGACATCGCCTGGTTCAGTTCCTTGGTGATCGTCTGCGCCTGTTCGAGCCCGCCGCCGTTGAGCAGCAGCGAAACCGCGCCGAGTACCTGCTCGACCTCGGCGGTCTTGGTCGTGCGGCTCACCGGGATCGTCGCGCCGTCGGCCAGCTGTCCCCGTGCTGCCTGACCCGCGGGCGGGGACAGGTCGACGTACTTCTCGCCGAGCAGGCTCGACTGCCGCAGCCGCGCGGTCGCGTTGCCGGGCAGCACGGCCGAGCGGTTGACCGTCACGCTCACCGTGACCGTGTGATTGTCCTTGCCCAGCGCGATCGCGGTGACCTTGCCGACGGGGACGTCGTTGACCTTGACCGCGGCCTGCGGCACGAGATCGGCGACGTCGGCGAACTGCACCTGGACCGAGTACGGCCGGTCGCCGAGATCCGCGCCGCCGGGCAGGGACATGTCGTACACGCCGCCGCTGCAGCCGGTCGCGACGAGGAGTACCGACACCCCGGCCAGTGCCAGCGCGCGGGTGCTGAAGGACGCTTTCAGTGCGTTGGCCGCACTGAAGGGCGCTTTCAGCGCATTGAGTGCACCGAAGGCGTCCTTCGGCACATCCCTCCGGGTCATGGCTTGCCTCCCGGGGACATCGCGTCGATCACCGGAAGCGGCAGTGGTGGCAGCTTTCCTTGCTGTACCGAGGAAAGCACCTGGGCGACCGACGGTAGCCCGAGCGTGCCGTCCAGCACCGGGGCGAGCTTCTCGCAGGCGTCCAGCAGCACCTTGGGGATCTGCGGGGGAGCACCCTGTTTCATCAGGCGGCACACCATCAGGATCGGCGGGCTGGTCAGCTCGTTGAGGTTCGCTCGCGCCTGCAACGTTCCCGACGCCGGATCGTAGGTGTTGAGCGCATTGCTCGCCAGCAGCGGCACCACGTCCATGACCTCGGCGAGCGCGCCGCGCTGGTCGACCAGCGCCTGGGTGATCCCGGTCAGCGAGGACACATTGGACTGGATGCGGCCGCGGTTGTTCGCGATGAAATCGTGCACCTCGCCCAGCGCGCCGGCGATCGAGCCCAGCGCGGTGCCCATGTCCTGCCGTTCGGAAGCGAGGAACGAAGTGACGTCGGCGAGCTGGCCGGAGAGCCCGCGCAACTGGTTGTCGGAATCCGCCAGCGTCTTCGTGAACTTCGCGAGATTGTCCACTGTGGAGAACAGGTCGCCCTTCGATTTGTCCAGTGTGGACGCGGCCTCGCCGAGCTGCTTGAGAGTCGCCCCGATGTTCTCGCCGTTGCCCGCGAGGTTGTTCGCGCCGGCCTTGAGCGCGTCCGAGACGGCGCCGTTCGCGTTCGCCCCGTTCGGGCCCAGCGCGCTGACGAGCTGGTTGAGGCTGCGCGCCATGTCGTCGACCTCGATAGGCGCGGCGGTGCGTTCCCGGGGGATGACGGTGCCGGGAGCCAGTACTGCGCCGCCGGTGTAGACCGGGGTGAACTGGACGTAGCGGTCCGAAACCAGCGTGGGCGCGACGATCACCGCGCTCGCCCCGGCCGGGATCTTCACGCCGTTGCGTACGGACATCTCGATCCGGACTCCCGGCCCGTCCGGCACCACGGCGTCGATGCCGCCGACCTTCAGCCCGAGCACCCGGACGTCGGAGCCGGGGTAGACGCCGACTGCGTTGCCGAAGTACGCGGTCACCTTGGTGCCGCCGCCGATGCGGCCGAACCACCACAGCGCCCCGGCCAGCACCAGTACCGCGACACAGACGAGAGCACTGATCCGATAGGCGAGCACTGATTTCCGGGTCTTCACTTGCCGTCTCCCTTCGCCGAAGGAGGCAGGCAGCCCTGCGGGTTGATCGACAGTGGACCGGCGTTCACCACCGGGGGCAGCAGGCCGCACATGTAGACCTCGAACCAGCGGCCGTTGCCGAGCGCGTTGGTGCCGAGCCGGGCGAACGGCGCCAGGTTGTGCAGACCGTTCTCCAGATTGGCCTGATTGCGTTTCAGCAGATCGGTGACCTTGCTCAGCTCGTCGAGCGCGGGGCCGAGCTGGGCGGCGTTGTCCCCGACGACGCCGTGCAGCTGGTTCGCCAGCGACGTCGTCGCGGAGAGCAGGTGATCGAGCGCGCTCTTGCGCTGCTGGATCTCGGTGAGCAACGCCTGCCCGTCGTTGATCAACGTCCGGACCTGGTCGTCGCGTCCCGCCAGCGTTCCGGACAGCTGACTGGCATTGCGCAGCAACGTGCCGAGCTGCTCGTCGCGCGCTGAGATGGCCGCCGAAAGCCGGGTTACTCCGTCCAAAGTGGATTTGATGCCGGGGCCGGTGTTCGCGAAGGTGTCCGAAATGGTCTGGAAACTCTTCGCCAGCTGGGCCGTGTCGACCTGTTGGACCGTCGTGGTCAGGTCGTTGAGCACCGGGCTGAGGTCGTACGGCACGCGGGTCCGCTCACGGGGGATCGCCCGATGCGGGTTCTGCGGGCCGTCCCCGGCAGGGCTGAGCGCGAGGTACTTCTGGCCCAGCAACGTCTTGATCTCGATCGACGCGGTGCTCCGGTCGCCGACCGGCACGTTTCGCACGGTGAACTCGACGCGGATGTGGTCGCCGTCGAGCGTGACGTCGCGGACCTCGCCCACCTTCACCCCGGTCACCCTGACCTCGGCGGAGTCGGTGATCCCGGCGGCCTCGGCGAAGTCGGCGGCGTAGGTGACGCCCCCGCCGCCGAGGAAGGGCACCTTGTCGGCGTTCATCGCGACCACTACCGCCAGCGCCATCACGGCGGTCGACACGACGCCGAGCACCGGGAGATTCCGTTCCCTGATCGGCTTCACGGTTTGCACCTCGGCGATGTGCTGGTGGCGGGCAGGGGGAGGATCGGGACGGTCACGTTGAGCGAGCCGAGCCCGACGGTGCCTTCGAGGTTGCACAGGTAGAAGTTCAGCCAGCTGCCGTAGTCGACGAGGCCGGTCATCTTCTCCAGCTTCCCCGGTAGCGTCTGGAGGAACTTCTCGACGACGGGCTGGGAGTCGTTGAGGCTCTTGCCGAGCGACTGGAGCCCGGCGATGCTGTCCTTCAACGGCACCCTCGACTTGTCGAGCAGTCCGGCGGTGCTGTCGGCGAGGTCGCCCATCCCGGTGATGGCGTCGCCGATCGGCTTGCGCTGCGCGGCCAGCCCGGAGACGAGCTGCTGAGTCTGGTCGACCAGCGAGGTCAACTGTCCACTGTGGGTGTTCACTGTGGACAGTACGGCGTTGAGGTTGTCGATCACCGAACCGACCACCTTGTCGCGATCGGCCAGTGTGGACGACAGGGACGCGGTGTGCGAGAGCAGGTTCTCGATCGTGCCGCCTTCTCCTTGCAGCACTTGGATGATCTCGCCCGAGAGCTGGTTGACGTCCTCGGGTTTCAACGCGCGGAACAACGGCCGGAACCCGTTGAACAACGCGGTCATGTCGAGTGCGGGCGTGGTGTGCGCGACCGGGATAGTCCCGCCTGGCCGCAGTTCCGCGCCGGGGCCGGGGACGTCGGAGTCGAGCGCGATGTAGCGCTGGCCGATGAGGTTGCGGTACCGCAGCGCGCCCCGTGTCTCGGCCGACAGCGGTCTGCTCCGGTCGACCTTGAACCGCACTTCGGCGTACTTCGGATCCTTCGGCTCGACCGAGGTCACCGAGCCGACCTTCACCCCGGACATGCGCACGTCGTCGCCGGGGTTGAGTCCCAGCACGTCGCTGAACTGGGCGACATAGCTGTTCTCCGGGGAGAAGCTGGTGTTGGCCAGCGTGACCGCGAGGACGCCGGTGCACAGCGCGGTGACAGCGACGAAGATCGCCAGCTTGAGGACCGGACCGGCCATACCCCTCATGCGATCGCCGCGCTTCGCGAGACAGTGTTGAATCCTTTTTGGCGCATGGTGTTGATGATTCGCTCGCAAGCGTCGCTCATGACACGGTCACCTCCGCTCCGCGGTAGAGCGGTCCGACCAGCAGACCCGCCCAGCCCGGCACCGCACTGGGCGCGACCGCGAGCCGCGGCGCGAGCAGGCTGCCGAGCAGTTCCTTCTCCGCGGCGGAGTTCGCGACGTCCCCGGCGGGAGCGCTCCCACCACCGGGTTTCAATCCCGGAGGTTTCGAGGAGCCGTCGGCGAACGGACCATCCGCCGGGTACTGCGGCGGGAACTTCCCGGTCTTCGACAGGTCGTAGCAGCGTGGACCGCGTTTATCGTCGTAGCGGGGGGTGTCGACGCCGGGCAGGTACTGACCGCGGCTCGCGGTGATCTCCATGGTGAACTTCGCGATCCCGGGGTGGTCCGTTCCCTTGCCGTAGAACGCGTCGGCCCTCGGCACGATGTCGGCCAGCTGGCCGAACAGGCACGGGTACTCCGGCGCGTACTTGGCCAGCACCTCGGCGGCGGGGCGGCTCGAAGCGACGAGATGGATGAAATTGTCCTTGTTGGCGGCCAGGAACTGGTTGACGTCCATCGTCGCCGTCGTGGCCACCGAGAACAGGTTCTGGAGCTTGGCTCGCTCCTGCACCAGGGTCTGGCTGGTCGTGGTGAGGTCGGTCAGCGCGTCGAGCAGTTTCGGCCCGGCGCGGTTGTAGGTGCCGGTGACGGCCGGGGTGTCGGCGATGATCGAGGTGAGGTCCGGGATGCTCGGCATGATCCGGCGCAGGTAGCTGTCGAGCATTCCGATGGTCTCGCCGATGCTCTTGCCTCGTCCGTCCAGCGCTGTCGACACCGCGTGTAGCGTCGACGACAGCTTTTCCGGCTGCACGGCCTGGAGGACGGGCAGCAGATCGTCGAGCACCTTTTCGGTTTCGATGGCGTCCTGGCTGCTGTCCTGGCCGATCACCGCGCCCCGTGCGAGCGGCTCGGCCGCGGCCCGGCCGGGGACCTCCAGCGAGACGTACCGTTCGCCGAACAGGCTCTTCGGCAGCAGCCGAACCGACACGTTCGCCGGAATGTGCCCGAGTTGATCCGGTTGCAGCGCAAGGGAAATCTCGGCGTACCGGCCGTTGGACCGGACCTCGGAAACGGTGCCGACGACGACGTCGCGCAGCTTGACGTCCGCGCCGACGCGCATCTGGTTGCCGATGTGGTCGGTTTGCACGGTCACCGGCGCGGTGGTGGTGAAAGCCTTGCGGTAGAAGGCGATCGTGAGTGTGACGAAGCAGGCGAGCGTCAGCAGGAACGCCACCCCGAGCAGGTGATACCGCAGCTTCCCCAGCGACCTCATGCGATCGCCTCGCTTCGCGAGACAGTGTTGAATCCTTTTTGGCGCATGGTGTCCATGATTCGCTCGCAAGCTTCGCTCATCCGGCGATCCTCACCGTCGTGTCGGCGCCCCAGATCGCCAGGCTGAGGAAGAAGTCGAGGATGGTCAGCGAGACGATCGACGTCCGCACGGCCCGCCCGACCGCGACCCCGACGCCCGCCGGGCCGCCGGACGCCTTGTAGCCGTAGTAGCAATGACTGAGGATCACCACGAGGCTGAAGACGATCACCTTCCCGAACGACCACAGCACGTCCTGCGGGGGAAGGAAAAGCGTGAAGTAGTGGTCGTAGGTGCCCGCGGACTGGCCGTAGATCCACACCGTGATCTGCCGCGACGCGATGTAGGAGGTGAACAGGCCGACGACGTAGAGCGGGATCACCGCGGCCAGCCCGGCGAGCACGCGGGTGGTGACGAGGTAGGGCAGGCTCGGGATCGCCATGACCTCCAGCGCGTCGATCTCCTCGGAGATCCGCATCGCGCCGAGCTGGGCGGTGAAGCCGCAGCCGACCGTGGCCGAAAGCGCGAGGCCCGCCGAGAGCGGCGCGACCTCGCGGGTGTTGAAGTAGGCGGTGAAGAACCCGGTCAGCGCGCTGGTGCCGAGCTGGTTCAGCGCCGAATAGCCCTGGAGGCCGACGATGGTCCCGGTGAACATCGTCATGCCGATCATCACGCCGAGGGTGCCGCCGATGACCGCGAGCGCGCCGCTGCCGAACGACACCTCGGCCAGCAGCCGCAGCGTTTCCCGCAGATAGCGGTGCAGGGTGCGGGGAATCCAGGCGATCGCCTTGCCGTAGAAGGCGAACTGGCGGCCCATGTCGGCCAGTCCGTCCGACGGCTTGCCGAACGTCCTGGCGGCGGCCCGCTTCGCGCGGGCGACGACGGGGGGTTCCGGGGAGGTGGTGGTCATCGACGGCCCCTCAGCTCAGCTTCGGCGGGACCACCTGCAGGTAGATCCCGGTCAGCACGACGTTGATCAGGAACAGCACCAGGAAGGTGATGACGACGGACTGGTTGACCGCGTCGCCGACACCCTTCGGGCCACCCTTGGGGTGCAGCCCGCGGTCCGCGGCGATGACGCCGGCGACCAGCCCGTACAGCACGGCTTTGAGCGACGAGATGGTCAGGTCGGGCAGCTGCGCGAGTGCGCTGAAACTGGCGAGGTAGGCACCCGGCGTCCCGCCCTGCACGAGGACGTTGAACGCGTACCCGCCGACCATGCCGACCACACTGACCAGGCCGTTCAGCAGCACCGACACGAGAATCGCGGCCAGCACCCTCGGCACGATGAGCCGCGCGATCGGATCGACGCCGAGGACCTCCATGGCGTCGATCTCCTCGCGGATGGTGCGGGCCCCGATGTCGGCACACACCGCGCTGCCGCCCGCCCCCGCCACGAGTAACGCTGTGACCAGCGGACTCGCCTGCTGCACGATCGCCAGCCCGCTCGCCGCGCCGGTGAACGACTGCGCGCCGATCTGCTGCGTCAGCGATCCGAGCTGCAGCGCCACGACCGCGCCGAACGGGATCGAGACGAGCGCCGTCGGCAGGATCGTGACGCTCGCGAAGAACCAGGACTGGTAAAGGAACTCGCGGAGCTGGAACGGTCTGCGGAAGACGCCGCGCGCGACCGCGAGAAACAGCGCGGTGATGCGGCCGACCTGGCCGAACACCGCCGCGCCGGGGAAGGTGGCGCTGGACGATCTCGTGCTCATACGGCGACGACCTCTCTCGTTGAGGTACCGATCGACGATAGGCCGCGACAAGCCTGCCTTGGATGACCCGATCGCGCACGGTCCGTGACCGGATCGCTCATCGGCGCAGGTCAGTGCCTTGCCCGGGCATGGGGATTGGGGCTTCCGCGCGCTGTGCCGAGGGACGCCCTTGGTGCGTTGGGTGCGACGGGGGCGTCCCTCGGTGTGGCGGCGGGCCGCCCCGGCGTCGGAGCCACGTCCCGAACGACGCGTAGCCGACGTTGAACGTCCCGAACGACGCTTTCGGGACATCCTCGAACAACGTGTAGCGGGACGTCGGTCATCGTGCTGGTTCGTCCCTTGTGGACTCGGCGGACTCGCGGTGGACAGCGTGTACCACCAATCCGGGAAGGTGCCATCGAACCGGACGGTGCCCGGATCGGGTGAGCCAACATAGTCCGGAATCGGGGACCTCGCACCCCGGCGTTGTAGCTCGAAAGTGTTTGTCTGCACCAAGAGTCCGTCGAAGGAGGTCCACACGCGACACCTTCGAGTGATCAAGCCCGTGTTTTCTTTTCGTGACCCGGTTCTGCGCGGAGACTGCTCGGTAGTCGCAGGTGACCACGAGGACGGAAGTCCTTGGCCGCCATCGGCTATCCCTGAAGTGACGTGGAGAGGAAGCGTTCTCGTGAGTATGGTTTCGCTGAAGAGGACTGTGATCGCCGGCGTGCTCGTGGGTGGTGCGATGGTGGTCGCGGCAGGCACGGCGTCGGCCTCGCCGGCGACGACGACGGATCACGGCAGGGGTGACCACCGCAACCACGGCGGCATCAGCGTACTGAACAACGCGTGCGCGCTTCCGTGGCTCTGGAACGGCCCCGGCAACGTGGGCAACATCGGGAGTGGCAACGACTACAGTGCCTGCAACGGCAACGTGTCCGGAGGGCACCACGGCATCGAGGTGGGCAACAACCTCTGTGTCGCCCCGTGGCTGTGGAACGGCCCGCTCAACTGGCTCAACCCGGCCAGTCCCTCCAACTACAAGGCCTGCAACGGCAACAAGTCCTGATCCCGGCTCGATGACATGACGGCGTGGCGCTGTCGGCAACTCCAGCCTGCCGACCGCGCCACGCCGTTGTCTTATGTGGACAGACGGGATTCCTTGCGGGGAACGAGAACGGACAGCGCCCCCGGCAGGACGCTGACTTCCACCGGCAGCGGGGCGACCGGTTCGCCGTCGGCGTAGGTCGTGATCCCTGGCGATTCCAGCCGCACCGACGCGGTCCGGTAGGTGTCCACCCCGGCGTGCCGGACATGCGTTCCGGCGAACACGGTGGGCAGGAATCGCAGCGCCGTCCGGCGTGGCATGGCACGCACCACGGTCACGTCGAGCAGGCCGTCGGTGTGGTCGGCGCCGGGACAGATCCGCATCCCGCCGCCGTAGCTCGCGGTGTTGCCGACCGCCGCGAGCAGGACGTCCTGCTCCAGCACGAGCCCGTTGTCCAGGGTCAGCCGGAACGGCAACGGCCGCAGATTCGCGAACTCCGCGAGAATCGCCAGGTTGTACCGGGCCCGCCCGCGCGGCCACCGGAGCCTGTTGGCGCGGTCGTTGACCAGTGAGTCGAACCCCGCCGCCAGCACGGAACCGAAGTAGCGGCGGGTGCCGTCGTCCGCCTCGATCCGGCCGACGTCCACCGTCTCGACGTGGCCGTCGGCGATCACGTCGGCGGCGGCTTCGGGGTCGCCGGTCGGCAGGCCGTACGCCCTGGCGTGGTCGTTTCCCGTCCCGGCGGGGACGATGCCGAGCGGGACATCGCTGCCGGTCAATGCCTGCAACGCCAGGCAGATCATGCCGTCTCCGCCGACCACCACCAGCGCGTCGACCCGCTGCCGGACCGCTTCGGCCGCGAGCCGGAAGGCGTCCTCCGCGTCCCCGCCCGCGACGTCGAGAACGTCGACGCCGCGGTCACGCAGGCGTCGGGTCGCCTGCCGGGCCGCCCGGTCGGCGTGCCCGGCACCGGCGGCCGGATTGGTCAGCACCACCACCGAGCGGATGTCCTTCATGCGATCGACTCGCTTCGCGAGACAGTGTTGAATCCCTTTTGGCGCATGATATCCATGGTTCGCTCGCAAGCATCGCTCACGGAATCAGTTTCCCAGGATTGAGAATCCCCGCCGGGTCGACCGCGTCCTTGACCGCGCGCAGGATCCGGACCCCGAGCTCGCCGACCTCGGTGCTCATCCACGGCCGGTGGTCCGCGCCCACGGCGTGGTGATGGGTGATCGTCCCGCCCGCGGCCATGATCGCGTCCCCCGCCGCGCGTTTCGCGTGCGACCACTGGGCGATCGGGTCGCCCTTCTGTGCGGCGACGACGGTGAAGTACAGCGACGCGCCGGTCGGGTACACGTGCGAAATGTGGCACATCACCAGTGACTCGGTGCCGGTCTCCCGCAGGGATTCCTGGAGCGCGGTGGTGACGGCGGCCTTGAGATTGTCCACATTGGACCACTGGGTCGCGGTCTCCAGCGTCTCGCACAACGCGCCGGCGTCCAAAAGGGAATCACGGAGGTACGGGGCGCCGAACCGGCCGTGTTCCCAAGCCACCGCGGGCTCTTCGCCCAGCGACGTGCCGCCCGCGGCGAGCAGGACGGCGCGGGTGCGCTCGTGCCGCGCCGCCACCTGCTCAGCGGTCCCCTCGAACACCGTCACCGCGAGGCAGCCACCGGCGACCTGGTCGCCGCCGACGTGATCGGTCATCGCGAGGTTGATCCCGGTCTCGGCCTCGTCGGACAGGCGAAGCACGGTGGGCCCGGTCTCCTGCTGTTCGACGGCGCGCAGCGCGGCCGCGCCAGTGGCGAAGTCCGGGAAGTTCCACGCCTCGTGGATTTTCGCGGCGGGCAGCGGGTGCACGCGCAGCCGGACCGCGGTGATCACGCCGAACACGCCCTCGGAGCCGAGGAACACCTCACGCAGGTCCGGCCCTGCCGCCGAGGCGGGTGCGCGGCCGAGGTCGAGAATGCCGGACGGGGTGACGACGCGCAGGCCGCGGACCATCTCGTCGAACCGGCCGTAGCCCGCGGAATCCTGGCCGGACGAGCGGGTCGCGGCGAACCCGCCGATCGTCGCGAACCGGAAGCTCTGCGGGTAGTGCCCGAGTTCGAATCCTTGCGCGGCAAGCAGTTCTTCGGCCTTCGGGCCGGGGAGACCCGCGCCGAGCGTCGCCTCGCCGGACACCGGGTCGAGCGCTTCGAGCCGGTCGAAGCGGCGCAGGTCGAGCGTGATCACCGCGGTGAAGTCGCCGCGGATCGGGTCCACGCCGCCGACCACGCTCGTCCCGCCGCCGAACGGCACCACCGCGATCCGGCGCCGCACGCAGTGGGCGAGGACGGCGGCGATGTCGTCCTCCGAACCGGGCAGCACAACGGCGTCCGGCGCGTCCTGGGGTTCGCTGCTCCGGCGGCGGTAAAGATCCACAGTGGACTTCCCGCCCGCGCGGGGCAGGCGATCGGCGTCGGCGACGCCGACGTACTCGGGTCCGACGATGGCGGCCAGCGCGGCGCGATCCTCCTCCGGCAGTGCCGAAGGCAGCAAGCGGACGTCGTCGGCGGACCGCTCGGCTACGTCGTCGGCCGACGTGCCCAGCACCTGCTGGAGCAACTGTTTGATGTTGTCCGACAACGGTTTCGCCAGGGCGGGGTCGCCCCAGGCGTCCCATCGCATGGGTGGGCGGGGCAGTGAACGAGGTGCTTGCGTTCCGGCGGCCATGGGCTACAGTGTTACACATAATGTCAAGCCGTAACGATCCCCGACGGGGTGATTCCCGCAGCACCGACGACGTCATCCTCGACGCCGCCGCCGAGTTGATCGTCCACTTCGGTGTGCAGCGCACCCAGCTGGCCGAGATCGCACGGCGTGCCGGCGTCAGCAGGCCCACGGTGTACCGGCGCTGGCCCGACGTCCGCGCGGTCATCGGCGCGCTGCTGACCCGCGAGGTCCTGCGGACGCGCGAGGCCGTTCCGGACACCGGCGACGACCGCGAATCCCTGGTGGAGCGGTCGGTCGAGATCGCGATCCGGATCCGGGACCACCCGCTGCTCGGCGCGTTGCTCGTCTCGGAACCGCAGCTGCTCACCGAATACGTCGTCGAGCGGCTCGGCACCAGCCAGCGCGGCCTGCTCGCGGCGCTGGCCGACGGGATCGAACGGGGCCAGAAGCACGGCTCGATCCGTGCCGGGAACCCGATGGAGCTGGCCGCGATGGTGCTGCTCATCGCCCAGTCGACCGTCCAATCGCACCGCATGGTCGCGGACCTGCTGCCCGACGAGGCGTGGCGGCGCGAACTCGCCAAGGCACTGAACGGATATCTCGCCTCATGACAGTCCTCAATGGACAGACGCGTGCTCGCGCGCTGGAAGAACTCGCCGATGTCGACGTCCTGGTCATCGGTGGTGGCGTCACCGGCGCGGGCGCCGCGCTGGACGCCGCGTCACGCGGGCTGCGGACGGTGCTCGTCGAGGCGCACGACCTCGCGTTCGGCACCAGCCGCTGGAGCTCGAAGCTGGTGCACGGCGGCCTGCGTTACCTGGCGAGCGGCCAGGTCGGTGTCGCCCACGAAAGCGCTGTCGAACGCGGGATCCTGATGACCCGGACCGCCCCGCACCTGATCCGGCCGCTGCCCCAGCTCGTCCCGCTGGTGCCCTCGATCGGCCGCGCGCAGCGGCTGGTCATCCGGGCGGGATTCCTGGCCGGGGACGCCCTGCGTGTCGGCGCCCGGACCCCGGCGTCGAGGTTGCCGCCGGCGCGGCGCATCGGCCCGGCCGAGGCTCTCGCGCTCACTCCGCAGATCCGCGCGGACGGGCTCGGCGGTGCGTTCGTCGCGCACGACGGCCAGCTCGTCGACGACGCGCGGCTCGTCGTGACGATCGCACGGACGGCCGCCGAGCACGGCGCGAAGGTGCTCACCCGCGTGCGTGCCGAGGACGTCGACGGCACGTCCGCGCGGCTGACCGACACGCTCACCGGCGAAACCCTGACGCTGCGCGCCCGAGCGGTGATCAACGCGGCCGGGGTCTGGTCGGGCGAGGTGGACCGGTCGATCCGGCTGCGGCCCAGCCGGGGCACGCATCTGGTCTTCGACGCCGCCGCGTTCGGCCACCCGCGCGCCGCGCTGACCGTGCCGATCCCCGGTTCGACCAGCCGGTTCGTGTTCGCGCTGCCGCAGCAGCTCGGCCGGGTCGTGGTCGGCCTCACCGACGTCGACGCGCCCGGTCCGATCCCCGACGTCCCGGTGGCGGACGAGGACGAGGTCACCTTCCTGCTCGACACGGTCAACGCCTACCTGCGGACTCCGGTGACCCGCGACGACGTGCGCGGAAGCTACTCGGGGCTGCGGCCGCTCATCGACTCCGGCGGTGGCAGCACCGCCGACCTGTCGCGCCGGCACGCCGTCCGCGAGTCACCGTCCGGGGTCGTCACGGTCGTCGGCGGGAAGCTCACCACCTACCGCAGGATGGCGCAGGACGCCGTCGACGCCGCCGTCCGGCTGCGCGGGCTGAGCGCGCTGCCCTGCCGCACCACGACGTTGCCGCTGGTCGGCGCGCCGGGCCATCCGGACAGCGTGCCGTCAGGGGGACTCCCGGCGTCGCTGGTCGCGAGGTACGGCGGTTCCGCTCGTGCCGTCGTCGACGCCGCGACGGTGCCGCGTCCGCTGGAACCGGTCGCCGACGGGATCGACGTCACGCGTGCCGAGGTCGAGTTCGCCGTGTCCCATGAGGGCGCGCTCGACGTCGCCGATGTCCTCGAGCGACGTACCCGGCTCGGGCTCGTTCCTGCCGATGCCGGGCGCGCCGAGTCCGCCGTGACCGAAATCGTTGCCGCGCACCACCTCTGAGCCACAGCTGTGCACGGTGGGAGAAGACCACGGCCGTTCGCTGGCGGACACTCGGGACACAGGGAAGGGCCCGTTGCCGCCAAGGAGGACTGTCGTGACCGACCTGCGTACCGTGATCGCGGCTCTGACGGCCGAGGCCGCCGAGGTCGACCGCCTCGTCGCGGATCTCAGCCCGGAGCAGTGGCGGCTCGACACGCCCGCGCCCGGCTGGAAGATCACCCACCAGATCGGCCACCTCGCGTTCATCTTCCGCATCGCCGGGATGGCGGCCGCGGACCCGGCCGGGTTCGGCGAGCTGACCTCGGGGGTGAAGGACGGCAAGGCCTTCGACGCCGCGGTGAACGGCGCGCTCGCCGAGTTCGTCAACGACCCGCCGGAGGTGCTGCTTTCCCGCTGGCGCACGGAGCGGGACACCGGCATCAAGGCGCTGGCCGCGGTCCCGGCCGACGCGCTCGTGCCGTGGCTGGTCAACCCGCTGCCGCCGTTCGTGCTGGCCTGCGCCGGGATGATGGAGCTGTTCGCGCACGGCCAGGACATCGCGGACGCGCTCGACCTCCAGCCGGCGCGCACCGACCGGATCGTCTTCCTCGCCGGTTTCATCGCGCGGACCTGGAACTTCGGCTACCAGGCGCGGAACCTGCCCACCCCGGACGCCGAGTTCCGGTTCGAGCTGACCACGCCGTCGGGCAAGCCGTGGGCCACCGGGCCGGAGGACGCCACGCAGCGGATCGCCGGGCCGGTCCTGGATCTCTGCCTGCTCGCCACGCGCCGTCGTCACCGTGACGACCTCGCGCTCACCGCGACCGGCGACGTCGCCGAGCAGTGGCTCGACATCGCGCAGGCGTACCGCGGCCCGGCGGGCGAAGGCCGCCGCCCCGGTCAGTTCCGCCGCTGACCTCCTCTCCGCAAGGGGTCAGCGAGGGGCGCGGCGCCGTGCGGGCGGCCGTGTCCGCGGGCGGGTGCGGGCCTGCGGGACGTACGGCTGGGGCGCGGGCAGCCGCAGCAGCGTGCCGAATTTGCCCGGCCCGTGGTTGCGCAGGGCCGCGACGGCCTGCGGCTCGTTGCGGGCGCAGTTGGCGAGGATGCCGAAGACGAGCATCGTGACCAGCAGCGACGATCCGCCGTAGGACACCAGCGGCAGCGTGACGCCGGTGACGGGCAGCAGGTTGACGACGTAGCCGATGTTGATCGCGGCCTGCGACACGACGAACAGCGTCAGGGTGCCGGCGACGATGCGGATCCACGGGTCGATGTTGCGGGTCGCGATCCGGATCCCGACGATCGTGACGCCGACGTACAGGCTGATCACGACTGCGCAGCCGAGGAAGCCGAGCTCCTCGCCGACGAGCGCGAAGATGAAGTCGTTCTGCACACCCGGCAGGTAGCCCCAGTTGGACATGCCCTGGCCGAGGCCCTTGCCGAAGAAGCCGCCGTCCGCCAGCGCGTACAGCGCCTGCTGTGCCTGGTAGCCCTCGTCACTCGTGTCCGGGCTGGAGGAGAGGAAGGACAGCACCCGCGCGAGGCGGTACTTCGCGACGACGGCGAGGACGCCCGCACCGGCGGCCGCGCCGAGCAGCAGCATCGCGAACAACCGCTTGGGCATCCCGGCGAACCACAGCAGCCCGAGCAGGACGACGCCGAGCGTGATCGTGCCGCTCAGGTTCGGCTGCGCCATCACGAGCGCGAACATCAGCAGCGCCGCCGGGACGACCGGGACCATGAGGTGCCGCCACTGGTGCAGCAGGTTGTACTTCGCTACGAGGACGTGGGCGCCCCACAGCGCCAGCGCGAGCTTCGCCACCTCCACCGGCTGGAACGACTGGCCGGCGATGACGAACCACCGCTGCGCCCCGCCGCCGCTGGACCCGAGCGGCGTCAGCACCAGCAGCAACGCCCCGATCGACACGATCATCGACGCGGGCGCGAGCTTCCGGATCTTCGCCAGCGGTGTGCGCAGCCCGAGCCAGAACACGAGGGCGCCGATGCCGAGGTAGACCAGGTGTTTCTGGAACTGCGCGTACTGCCCGGTGCCGGTCGCCGGGTCGTACGAGGACACCGAGGACGCGCTGAGCACCATCACCACGCCGATCACCGCGAGAATCCCGCACAACCCGAGTACCAGGTGGAACGACGCGAGCGGGCGCGACAACCAGCCGGTCAGGGCGTCTCGTACCGCGATCACGCCCGTTTTGCCGCGTTTCCGTGCGCCCGCCTGGCCGGCCGTCATGCTCTGGCGCCTCGACGGCGGTACGGGTCGGCGGTGGGCATGGGTCCTCCTCGGCTCATTGCTTCAATACTTGCACAACTATTTGACCATGTGGCCGGGACACGCTTCGCCCTCCTGCCAGGGGAACACGCCGGACCCGTGCCCGTCCGGAGGACACGCGTGACCAGACGCAGATCACGCGTGATCAGACGCAGATCACGCGTGATCAGACGGAGATCTCGCGTGATCAGACGGCGAGGCGGGCGGTGAGGCCGCCGTCGACGAGCAGCATCGTGCCGGTGATCGCGCTCGCGTCGGCGGAGGCGAGGAACGCGATCGCGGTGGCGACCTCGCGAGGTTCGATCACTCGCCCGATCAGGTGCTGGTTTCCCCAATCCGCGAACGCCTTCTCGGTGTCGCCGCCCGCGAACTGCCGCGCGCTGTCCTCCAGCATCGCCGTCCGGACCGAACCGGGGGCGACGCAGTTGACCCGGATGTGGTCCGGACCGTGGTCGATCGCGAGGGTCTTGGTCAGTGCCACCAGCGCCGCCTTGCTCGCGGTGTAGCTCGCGACCAGCGGCTGGCTCGCGAAGGCCTGTGCCGAGGACACCGAGACGATGGCTCCGCCGCCGCGCTCCCGCATCACCGGCACGCAGTGTTTCGCCAGGAGGTAAAGGCCCTTGACGTTGGTCTCGAGCACCGCGTCCCAGTCGGACTCCGGCGTGTCGACGACCGTGCCGTACTTGACGATTCCGGCACTTTGGACCAGTACGTCGATACCGCCCAAGGAGTCCGAAATGGACTTGACGGCCGTGGCGACTGACGCCGCGTCGCGGATGTCGCACGGCGTCGAGGCCGCCTTCCCGCCCGCGGCGGTGATCTCGGCGGCCACTGCGCTCGCAGCGGTGGCATCGATGTCAGCGACACCCACCGCCGCGCCACGCTCGGCCAGCAGGTGCGCGGTCGCCGCACCGATCCCGCTACCGCCGCCGGAGACCAGCGCGGCCCTGCCGTCGAATCCCATCGGACTCCTCCTCGAACGTGATCACCGGCCGCGGAAAACCGCCGCGCGCTTTTCCAGGAACGCGGCGACTCCCTCCCGCGCGTCGTCCGTTGTGGACAGCCAGGACAACACCTGCTGCTCGCGGGTGAGCGCGGCGGCGAGCCCGGTCTCGACGCCGTCGTCGACCAGCCGTTTGCCCTCCTGGACCGCGATTGGTGCCTGTGCGGCGATGGTCGCGGCCAGTTCGCCCGCGCGGGCCAGGAGATCGTCCGGCTCGGTCAGCGCGGTGAGCAGCCCGAGCCGTTGCGCCTCGTCGGGCTTGAGCCGCCGCCCGGTCAGCACCAGCTCCTTCGTGAGCCGAACGCCGATCTGCCGCGCCAGCCGCACGGTACCGCCCCCGCCGGGGAGCAGGCCGAGTGAGATCTCCGGCAGCCCGAACCGCGCGGCCGTGGAGGCCACGAGGAAATCGCAGCACAGCGCGATTTCGAAGCCGCCACCCAGCGCGTACCCGTTGACCGCCGCGATCGTCGGCTGGGGCAACTGGGCCAGCTGGTCGAAAACGCCGCGCGAAAGCTTCTGGTAGTCGTCGAACGCGGTCCGGGTGACCCCGGAGTACTCGTTGATGTCCGCTCCCGCGATGAACCCGCGCCCGGTGCCGGTCAGCACCAGCACGCGAACGTCCTCATCGGACCGCAGCGCGGTCAGGTAACCGCCCAGTGCCTCGACCATCGACCGGGACAAGGCGCCCAGCGCGCCTTCCCGGTCGATCCGCAACGTCGCGACGGCGCCCGTCCTGGTCTCCACGAGGTGCTGGTGTATCCGCCTTTCCCCGTTCATGCGAACGCCTCGCTCCGCGAGACAGTGTTCGATCCCTTTTGGCGCATGATATCCATGATTCGCTCGCAAGCTTCGCTCATGCGATGACTCCGTCCGCACGCAGCCGCGCGAGGTCGTCCGCGGAAAGCACTTCGCCGAGCACGTCGTCGGTGTGCTCGCCCACCGCGGGCGGCGCGTACCGCAGTGCCCACGGGGTTTCGGACATCCGGATCGGACAGCCGATCAGCTCGACCTCACGGCCGGAAGCGAGCCGGGTGCGGACGAGAAGATCCGAATCGTCGGCGCGCAGCTCGTCCACGGCCTCCTTGGTGCCGCGGACCCTGGCGCACCACACACCCGCGGGCAGCAACGTGTCCAGCCAGTCCTGTGTGGACCTTCGTGCGGTGCGTTCCTCGATGCGGTGCTTCACCTCGTCGCGGTTCTTCCACGCGTCGAGCCCGGCGATCTTCGGGACGTCGAACAGCGGGCCGACGACGTCCAGCGGGGCCATGGCGACCGCGAGCCAGCCGTCGGCGGTGCGATAGATCCCGAACGGGGCCTCCAGCCACGCCTGCCCGACGCCTGCGACCGACCGGCTGAACTCGGTGTCCTGATTGACCAGTGACGAGATCTCCTGACACTGCAACGAAATCGCGGTGGAGTAGAGGTCGACCTCGACCCGCTGGCCGACCCCGTGGCGCAGCCGCGCGACCAGTGCGGCGAGAATCCCGTTCGCCAGCGTCAGCGCGGTCGCGGCGTCCACGATCGCGGTCCCCGCCGGGGTCGGCGGGTCGCCCGCCCGGCCGCCGTTGGCCGCCAGGCCGGACATCGACTGGATCAGCAGATCCTGGCCGGGCCGGTTCTCCTTGGCGTAGCGCGTGTCCTGACCCCAGCCGGAACCCGAACAGTAGATGATGTCCGGTTTGACCCGCCGGAAATCCTCGTAGCCGAGACCGCGTTGGGCGAGCACGCCGGGCCGGAAGTTCTCCACCACGACGTCGCAGGTGGCGCCGATCTCCAGCAGCGCGTCCCGCACCTCGGCCGACCGCAGATCGGCGGCGACCGAGCGTTTGTTGCGGTTCATCGCGAGGAACGCGGCCGAGTCGCCGTCGACGAGGTCGCCCTGCATCCGCAGCCCGCGTTCCCATTCGCCGTCGATCCGCTCGACCTTGATCACGTCGGCGCCGAGGTCGGCCAGTACCTGGGTCCCGTACGGGCCGAGCATCATCTGCGTGAAATCGAGGACGCGAACGCCGTCCAACGCCTGTGGCACAGAACTTCCTCCTTCTACTGGAACCAGGATCGCAGCACCTGCTTGGCGACCTTGCCGGTGCTGTTGACGGGCAGCCGGTCGGCGAACACGATCCGCCGGGGCTTCTTGTACCCGGCCAGCCGATCCGCGCAGGCTCTTCGAATATCCACTGCGGACAGTTCGCGACCGTCCTTGGCGACGATCACCGCGGCAACGGTCTCACCCCACTGCGCGTCCGGAACTCCGAGCACGGCTACCGCGGCGACACCGTCGAGTGCCGCGATCACGTTCTCCACTTCGGCGGGATAGACGTTGAACCCGCCGGTGACGATCAGCTCGCTGCGGCGCCCGGTCAGGTGCAGGTAGCCGTCCTCGTCGACGAAGCCGAGATCGCCGGTGGCGAACCAGCCGCCCGCCGGGATCTCCACGCCGTTCCAGTACCCCGGCATGATCTGTGGCCCGCGAACCCGGATCTCGCCGATCCCGCCGTTCGGGACGCGTTCGCCCTGATCGTCCACAACGGACAACTCGACCGACGACACCGGTCGCCCCACCGAGGCGAGCCGGAGTGGATCGGGGCCGGCATGGTCCACTTCGGACAGTACGGTGAGCGGCGCGAGCGCTTCACTGAGCCCATAGAACTGGTACAGGACATCGCCGAACACCGCGCGCGCCCGGACCTGCGCGGGAATATGGATCGGCGCCCCGCCGTAGACCACCGCCTTCAGTGGCAACGCATCCTGCTCCGCGACGGCTACCAGGCGGTCCAGCATGGTCGGCACGAGCGGTATCGCGGTCACCCCATGTCGCCGGGCCGTGGCCAGTGCGGTTTCCGGGTCGAAACGCGGCAACGGCAACGCGGCCGCACCAGCCAGGGTGTACGCACTTCCCACCGAGCCACCGAAATGGCTGATCGGCGCCACGTGCAGCACGACGTCGCCGGGCCCGATCGGGGGCAGCGCGGTCCACATCGCCTCCAGCATCGCGACCCACGCCGCGCTCGTCACCCGGGCGCCCTTCGGCTTGCCCGTGCTCCCGGACGTGTACATCAGCGCGACGAGGTCGCCGGGCGAATGCGGTGGCTCGGGACCGGCACCGCCGCGGAGGAGCTGTTCCGGTGTGCACACGGAAAGTTCGTCCAGCCGCGTGGCGAGATCGGCCGCGCAGACGACGACGGCAGCCGCGCAGTCCGCGGCGATTCCGGCGATCTCCTCAGGATGCAGCCGGGTGCTGACCGCGACCCGCACGAACCCGCCGAGCCACACTCCGTGTTCGACCGCGAGGACCTCCGGCCGGTTGTCCAGCGCGATCACGACCCGATCCCCGGGCCGTAGTCCGAGTTCGGCCAGGGTGTACGCCACGGAACGTGCCTGGGCACCGAGTTCGGCGAACGTGATCGTGCCATGCTCGCCCAGTACGGCGGGGTGCTCGGCGAAACGCCGGTGCGCGGCGGAAACCAGCTCGGGCAACGTTGTCATAGGCCCGCGCTCGCGTAGGTCATCAGGCAGACGTCGTTGAACCGGCGGACGATTTCGACGGCACTGGCGCCTTGCCGTGCCAGCCGGTGGATCTCCAGCCCTGCGCGATGATGGACCGACGGATAGGCCGGATCACGTGGCCGGACGAACGCGTTGTCCAAGGTGGACAGCGTGCGAGAAAAGAAGTTCCCGCAACTCGCGTCGATCGCGGGGTCCGTCCACGCCGCGCGGTGACCGGGCTGGCCGCCGGACTCCACGTACTCCCCGGTCTGGCAACCCGGGCTGACGACGTACTCGAGAAACCGTGCCGCCGCTTCGGGTTCGGCACATCGCGAGGAGATGGTCAATCCGACCCCGCCGAGCAATGACCCCGCCGGTGCGCCGTCGAGGGAGGGAATATCCGCGTAGCGCACGGGATGCCCGGCACTGTCCACTCGGGAATAGTTCACGTAGCCGAAGATCATCGGCGCGTAGACGACGCTGTCCCCGCTGCGCATGGCTTCCAGCGTTTGGATGGGATCGCTGGTCCACGACACCGGGTCGGCCAGGTCCAGTAGGCGCTGCAACCGGATGGCCGCGGGCACGGCGACGTCGGGACGTAAACCGTAGCGGCCGAGCCAGCCTTCGTGCGTGCCCGCTTGCTGCGCGCACAGGGTGAGGAGGCTGCCGAGCAGATGCGTCGGATTCGCCGGGATGACGGCTTTCCGGTGGCGGGGAAGGGACTTGAGCAGCTCGAAAACGCCGTCCCAGGTACGCGGCGGCGTGCTCCAGCCGAGCTGGCCGAGCACGTCCGGCCGATACGCCGTCGTCTGCGCCGCCGCGTCCATCGCCACCGCCCATTGGCTGCCGGCCCAGGTGTAGCTAGCGTAGCTCGGCCCGGCGCTCCCCGCCCGTTGCGCGGCCAGCGACCCCGCGGACATGACCTTTTCGAGCGGGAGCAGCGCCTCCGTCGTCTGCGCCTGGCCGACGTAGGGGTGGTCCATCGCGATCAGATCGTACCGGTCCGCCAGCTCGGTGATCGGCATGTCCTCGAAGTCCTGGAGCGAGCGGGAGTCCCAGACGACCGACACCCTCGGATTCGCTTCCGTGTACACAGTGGACACCGCACGCAAGCAGCCGATCCCACGTTGATGGCCCCACGCCATCCCCCGCAGCACGATCATGAGGCCACCGCCGGTGCGCCGCCGGAGATCTCTTCGAGCGAACGCCGCTTCGTTTCCGGCACCAGCCGCACGCAGAAAAGCGTCGCCGCCGCGCAGGCGACCGCGAAGATCCAGAACGTCGCGGTGGCGCCCGCGGCGGCGATCAGCAGCGGGAAAGTCAGCGCCACCACGAAGTTCGCGAGCCAGTGTGCCATCGTGGCCATGCCGACCGCGGCACCGCGGACCTTCGGCGGGTAGATCTCGGAAATCAGCACCCACAGGATCGCCCCGACGCCGAAGGCGAAGAATCCGATGTAGACAGCCATACAGGCCAGCGCGAACCACGCCACGGCACCACCCTGCGCGGGCAGCAGGTACACCAGGCCGAGCAGCAGCATGCCCGCGCCCATCCCGGTGAACGCGGTGATCACCATGGGCCGCCTGCCCACGCGGTCGACGAGCGTCATCGCGACGACGGTCATCAGCACGTTGATCACCCCGACACCGACCTGCGCGAGGATCGAGCCCGACGCGCCGAATCCGGAGTCCGCCAGCACGGACGGCGCGAAGTAGATGATCGTGTTGACCCCGGCGATCTGCGAGAACACCGCCAGGCCCATGCCGACGACGAGCATCGGCCGCACCGAGCGGTCCCGTAGTACGCCGCGGGCCGCGACCGACGTCCGGTCCCGCTCGTCGGCGGCGCGGATTTCGGCCAGTTCGGATTCGACGTCTTCCTTGCCGTGGATCGAGCGCAGCACCGTCCTGGCCTGGCCGGGCAGCTGCCGCCGGACCAGGTTGCGGGGCGTTTCCGGCAGGAACCACATGCCCGCGCCGAGCAGCGCGGCGGGGACGACGGCCAGGCCGAGCATCCAGCGCCAGCCCTCGATCGGCGCGAACGCGAACCCGACGGCGTAGGAGACGACGATGCCGATGGTGACCATCAGCTGGTTGCAGTTGACCAGCGCGCCGCGCCGGTCGGCGGGCACCATCTCGGCGATGTACAGCGGGACGACCGCCGAGGCCGGGCCGATTGCCAGGCCGAGGACGAACCGGCCGAGCACCAGCAGGGTCTCGTCCGGGGCGAGCCCGGCCAGCAGCGCGCCCACCGCGAAGACGGCTGCGGTGCCGAGCAGCACCGCGCGCCTGCCGTACCGGTCGGCCAGCCTGCCCGACACGAGCGAGCCGATCGTGGCCCCGACCAGCAGCGAGCTGACGACCACGCCCTCCATGAGCGCGGACAGGTGGAACTCGGTCCGGATGAACAGCAGGCCACCGGAGATGATCCCGGTGTCGTAGCCGAAAAGCAGTCCGCCGAGCGCCGCGACGACCGCGACGGAGCGGACGAAGCGTGTGTTCGCGCTGGGCGAGGGCACCGCGGACTCCATCGTCCGATCTCCTCACTGTGGCGGGGACCCGTCGGTAAGTAAATCGATTTACCGCGAGGTAAGCTTGCGTCCGTGCCCGAGAACTGTCAACCGTCGAGCTCGTCACGGCCGCATAACGGCCGCGCCAAGATGAGCGACGTCGCGCGTGCCGCCGGCGTCAGTGCGGCCGTGGTGTCCCGGCTCCTGCGCGGCGACGAGACGCTGCGGATCCGGGAGGACACCCGGCAGCGGGTACTCGCTGTCGCCGAGGAGCTGAACTACACGCCCAACGAGGTCGCGCGGGCGTTGCGGAAGGCCGAGGTCGGCATCATCGGGATGGCGGTGCACGACACCAGCAACCCGGTGTACAGCGAAATCCTCGACGGCGCGCAGGCCGAGGCCAGCGCGAACGGCTTCGCCCTGCTCCTCGCCGACGCGGACGAACTCGCGCGGGGCGACAAGGCCTTCGAGCGGATCGTGCGGGGCAACCGGATCGACGGCCTGTTGCTGCAACGCGGCAGTACCACCGCCGACGACACGGTCGCCAACATCGCTTCGGCGCGGCTGCCGCTGGTGCTCGTCAACGACCGCACGCGGGACGACGTGGGCAGTGTCGCACTCGACGACGAAGCGGCCGCGCACGTCGCCACCCGGCACCTGCTCGACCTGGGGCACGCCGCGATCGGGCATCTCAAGCTGGGCGCGCCCAAGGCCCGTTCCGAGGCGCGGGTCCGCGGCTGGCGGAACGCGCTGCGTGCGGCGGGTGTCCAAGATGGACCGTCGCTCGCCGGTGGCCACACGACCGACGCGGGCGGGGTGGCGCTGGCGAAACTGCTCGCCGCGAGCCCGGACGTCACCGCGATCGTGGTCAGCAACGTTCTTTCGGCGGTCGGCGCGATGACCGCCGCTCGCGCGGCCGGGCTCGAAGTCCCCCGCGATCTGTCGATCGTCGCGCTGCACGACGTCTTCTTCGCCGAGCACCTCTCGCCGCCGCTGACCGTGGTGCGGCTTCCGTTGCGGGAACTGGGACGACGCTCGGTCGCGGCGATTCTGCGTCAGCTCGACGGCGCCCCGCCGCGACACGAGGTCATCCGCGAACCCGCCCCGGAACTGGTCATCCGAGGCTCCACGGCCCCGCCCCGCTGAGACGCTCCGGCGCACTCGCGTGCTTGGGGCGCGATCTCGCGTGATTGAACGGAGATCTCACGTGATTGGGGGCGTCACTCGCTCGGGCGGAGGGTTTGGACGATGGGGGTGAGGTAGAGGTCGGCTAGGCGGCGGCGTCCGGCCGGGGAGTCGAGGGGCAGCACGGTGTCCGGGGTGATGACCAGGGAGATGACCGTGCGCGCGATGAGTTCGGCGGCGCAGTCGATGTCCTCGTCCGGCAGGACGAGCCGCCCGGCGCCGACCTCGTCGCGGATGTGCCCGGCGATCCACGCCCGCGCGGCGGCGATCAGGGTGCCCGCCTGCGTGGTCAGGTGCGGCAGGATCAGTTCGGGTTCGGTGCGCAGCAGCCGGTTGAGCAGCCGGTGCCCGCGCAGGAAGTCCAGGCAGAAGATCAGGCCCTCGATGAGCTTGGCCTCCGGCGTCGGCTCGGCGGCGATGACCGCGTCGACCTTGGTGAGGAAGCGCCGCAGCTCACGCATGAGCAGCGCGTTGAGCAGCTGGTCCTTCTTGGGGAAGTACCGGTAGATCGTCACGCGGGAGACCCGGACCCGGCGGGCGACGTCGTCGATGGTGAAGCGTCGCAGCCCGAAGTCCTCGGCCTGTTGCAGGGCCGCGCCCATGATGCGTTCGGTCGTCTCGTCGTCCGGCAGCTCGCTGTCGAGTGCCCGCTTCAGCAGGTTGTCGTCGTCGAGGGTGTCACCGCGCATGACAAAACCTTATCCTGCCGACCTGACGGACTTTACAACTTGACTTTCATTGTTACATGCGTTCTGATGCTAAGCCATAAGGCCCGGCTCCGCCGTCATGATCGGGAGGCCTGATGGATGCGACGAAGCAGCCAAGCGAGCGGGAAGTCACAGCACGACGTTTGCTGCTCGGTTCGGTCAAACGCTCGTACGACCCCGATGTCGACATCGACTGGGACGCGCCGCTGGTCGAGGGCAAGTTCTTCACGCCGCCGAGCATGGTGACCCTGTACGGGACGCGGCTGTGGGACGAGCTGAGCGAACAGCAGCGGATCGAGATCTCGCGCCAGGAGATGATCAACACCGTCAGCGTGGGCATCTGGTTCGAGAACATCCTCAACCAGATGCTGCTGCGGATGACCTACGAACAGAACCCGACGCGCTCCCACGTGCACTACGCGTGGACGGAGCTGGGCGACGAATGCCGGCACATGACGATGTTCGGCAGGCTCATCGACAAGGCGGGCGGCCGCGTGTACCGGCAGGGGTTCGTGCTGCACAACCTCGGCCGGGTGCTGCCGTTCATCCTCACCGGGCCGTCCGTGTGGGTGGCGGCGCTGGTGGGTGAGGAGATCTTCGACGCGCTGCAGCGGATCACCATGAACGACGACGACCTGCAGCCGCTCGTGCGGCAGGTCATGCGCATCCACGTCACCGAGGAAGCGCGCCACATCCGCTTCGCCCGCGAGGACCTGGCGCGCCGGATGTCGCGGGCCCGCTGGCCGGAACGGGCGTTCGCGCGGCTCGTCGCGGGGATCGGCGCCCTGCTCCTCAAGGCGGTGCTCACCCGGCCGGAGGTGTTCCGCCGCGCCGGTCTCGACGCGGCGACGGCCCGCCGGGCGCGTCGCGAGGCCAGGAAGAATCCACATCGGGCGCGGATCTACGCGACCGGATTCGAGAAGCTGCGGGCGTTCCTGCACGAGCAGGACATCATCGCCGGGCCGAGCAGGCTGCTGTGGCGGATGTCGGGCCTGCACCCGGACGGCAAGGCGGCGTGATGACGACACCGGACCACGAAGTCGTCATCGTCGGCGCGGGTTTCGTCGGCCTGTGTGCCGCGATCCGCCTCAAGGACGCGGGCATCACCGACTTCGTCATCCTGGAACGCGCCGACGACATCGGCGGTACCTGGCGGGACAATTCCTATCCCGGTGTCGCGGTCGACATTCCTTCGGTGACGTACCAGTTCTCCTTCGCCCAGACCGGGAGCTGGAAGCGTGTGTTCGCGCGGGGTGCCGAGGTGAAGTCCTATGTGGACCACATCGCGGACTCCCGTGGCCTGCGTTCCCATGTGCGGCTGGGCAAGGGCGTCGTCGACGCCGAGTTCGACGGGAAGAACCACCACTGGGTCGTGACCACTTCGGACGGTGCGGTGCTGACCGCGCGGTTCCTGATCTCGGCGCACGGCGTGTTCGGCAAAGCGCAGATCCCGGACATCGAAGGCATCGACACCTTCGCGGGCAAGACCATTCACACCCTGCACTGGGACCATGACCACGACCTCACCGGGGAACGTGTCGCGGTCATCGGCACCGGCGCGTCCTCGGTGCAGCTGGTGCCCGCCATCGCCGATCGGGTCGCCCAGCTCGACGTCTACCAGCGCACGCCGATCTGGGTGGCGCCCAAACCGGAGTTCCGGCTGTCGCCGCGGGCCCGGTGGGTGCTGGAACACGTGCCGCCGGTGCGGTGGGCGGCCCGTGCGGCCGTCAGCAGCGGGATCGAGCTGGCGATGCTGTTCGGTGTCACCAATCACGCCCGGCTGCCGTTCCTGGTGAAGCTCATCCGCAAGCAGTCCGAGCAGCATCTGCGGCGTCAGGTCAAGGATCCGGAAACCCGGGCGAAACTGTTGCCGGGCTACGAATTCGGCTGCAAGCGCCCGGCGATCTCCAACGACTACTGGCGTACCTTCAACCGCGACGACGTCGAGCTGGTCACCACGCCCATCCGCCGCATCCTGCCCGGCGGCATCGAGACCGAGGGCGGCCGCGTCCGTCCTATCGACACACTCGTGCTCGCCACCGGGTTCAAGTTCTTCGAGTACGACAGCGTTCCCGGTTACGCGCTGCGGGGCGAGGGCGGGACGGACCTGCGCGACTGGTGGCTCGAGAACCGGTTCCAGGCCTACGAGGGCATCACGGTGCCGAGTTTCCCGAACCTGTTCCTGATCCCCGGCCCGCATTTCGCGACGAGCTGGTCGTGGCTCGTGATGGCCGAGACGCAGACCCGGCACGCCGAGCGCGTCATCAGCCACGCTCGGGGCCGGGGTGCCACCTACGCGGCCGTGCGGCAGGACGTGCACGACCGGTTCCTCGCCGAAGTGCGGCGTCAGCACCGGAAAGGGCTGTTCCTGGACCCGTCTTGCGCGGGTTCGAACAGTTACTACCTCGACCGCAACGGGGAACCGTCGATCGTCCGTCCACAATCGAGTCTCACCGCACGCTGGCGGGCCGGCCACTTCCCGCTGTCGCACTACGAACTCCGCACGGCACCCGGACCCCGGGTGGTTCCGGATCCGGCCCCGCGCGTCCGGTCCGCGAGCTGAGTTCTACTTGGATTCGATACGGCCCAAGGGATTCTCGCTCTCCAGCAAGGCCGACCAGCCGGCGTCCTCGATGCCGAGCGCGTGGCGAAGATAGGCCCAGGTGGCACGCTGGATCAGGGCGACCCGTCCGGGGTGCTCGTCCGTCGTTTCCTTGACCTCGTAGCCGGGGATGCCGCCCAGCGAATGTTCGGCCCCGAACAGTGTGAGCAGGCTCTTGGCTCCGGGGCTCAGGAAGTAGGGGTCGGCCATCCAGTCCGGCCCCCGCGTGGTCAGCGGGGAGTCGTCCCGATCGCCCGCGACCACGAGGGCGGGCGTGGTCATGTCCGCGAAACTCGGGTTCATGAACGGGAAGTGCTCGGCCGCGAACGGCGACAGGTCGGCCCCGCCGGTACCGGCCGTGGCCAGCAGCACACCCGCCTTGATCCGCGGGTCGGACAGGTCCTCGCCCTCCCCGGTCTCCGGATCGAGGACGCGCAGGCCCAGCAGATTGCCCGTCGTCTGCCCGCCGAAGGAGTGCCCGGCCGCGGCGATGCGGTTTCGATCGAGGCGGCCGCCGAGTCCGGGAACGGAAGTCTCCAGGAAATCCAGCTGGTCGAGTACGCGCTTCGCGTCCTCGACCCGGAATCGCCAGATCCGTGGCGTGCGGGGATCTCCGGGCGCGAGGTTCAGCGTTCTCGAGTCGAGATGGGTGGGTTGGATCACCACGAAACCGTGCGCGGCCCAGAAGTCGGCCAAGGGGCCGTAGCCGTCCAGCGACGAGCCGAATCCGTGCGAGAAGACGATGATCGGCAAGGCATCGCCGGTCGCGGGTGCGGACACCCGTACTCGCAGGTCGTCGCCGCGGCCCGGGGCAGGGAGCACCATCGGCTTCACCGAGACGACGGGAGCGGAGACGCCGAGATCGACGTCCGTGATCGCCGTGCCGGATGCGGTCATGAAGCGAACTTCCTTCCAAGCGAGTCCCTGATCTGCCATGATGAGCAAGCGGGACACTGTCCCGTTTGACGATACGGGACAGTGTTCCGTTTAGCAACGTCGGGAGCGGAGGCAAGGTGCGGTGAACGAGGGCGAACGTGTGGCCCGGCCCAAGCGGGCCGACGCGCGACGCAACGAGAAGACCCTGCTCGACGCGGCCGCCGCGGTCTTCGTCAGGTCGGGCGTGGAGGCGCCGATCCGGGACATCGCGGCCAAGGCCGGAGTCGGGACGGCCACGATCTACCGGCACTTCCCGACGCGAGCGGATCTGATCGTCGCCGTCTACCGGCACCAGGTCGAGTTCCTCGCCGAGGAGGGCCCCACCCTGCTGGAAACCAGCGAGACCCCGTACGCCGCGCTGGCGCGGTGGATCGACCTCTTCGTCGATTTCGTGGTCACCAAACAGGGGCTCGCGGCCGTGCTGCAGTCCGACGACCCCTGCTTCGACCCGTTGCACTCCTACTTCCTCGACCGTCTCGTGCCGGTGTGCAGCCGGTTGCTCGACGCCGCGGCGGCCGAGGGAGAGATTCGCTCCGGCCAAGACGCGTACGAACTCATGCGCGGCGTCGGTGGCCTTTGCGCGGGTGCCGGCGGCAATTCTCGCTATGACGCGCGGCGGCTGGTCGCGCTTCTCGTCGCGGGACTACGCCGAGTCGACGAGGGGGTCCGAAAGTGAACCTGGTCGAACAGCGGCTGGCATGGGTCGAAACGGGCGCGGAACGCGTACTGTCGCATGTGGACGTTTTGCCGGACGCGGAGTTCGCCACCGCGAGTACCTTGCCCGGCTGGACGGTCGCTCACCTCGTAGCCCACATCGGGTACAACGCCAAGGCGCTGTCGCGGCTGCTGCGCTGGGCCAGGACCGGTGTGGTGACACCGATGTACGCCGACGGCAAGATCCGTAACGCCGAGATCGACCACGGCGCTACCCTCGCCCCGGCGGAGCTGCGGGAACTGCTGCGCGACTACGACACCCGCCTGCGCGCCGTGCTGGCCGAGTTCCCCGGCGACGGCTGGGAAACGTTCGTGGTCACCGCGCAGGGAAAGGCCGTGCCGGTGGCGGAGGTGCCGTGGCTGCGGACGCGGGAGCTGTGGATCCACGGCGCCGATCTCGGCATCGGCGCCGGGTTCGACGACTTCCCGCCGGAGCTGCTCGACGCGCTGCTGACCGATCTCACGGCCGCCCGGCAAGGCAGGGGGCCCGGCCTGCTGCTGCGCCCGGTGGACAGGAGCAGGACCTGGCAGGTGGACGTCCCCGGTGCGCGACCGGCCACTGTGGACGGTTCGGCTGCCGATCTCTGCCGGTGGCTGACCGGCCGGGGTGCGGGGGCGCTGACCGATCCGCCCGACCTGGGAAGGTGGCTGTGACGAGCACCGCGTGTCCACAGAGGACGATTCAGTGGCCGAGAACCAGGAAGACCAGGTCGTCGACGAACTCGCACACGGCGGCCTCGGCCTCGGCGCTCGAATGCCGGGGCAGGGCCATCTGCGCGGCGCTCGGCGCTCCGACGGCGAGCAGCACGGCGGCGCGCGCGACCGGCAGGCGCACGGTCAGTCCCGCGTCCACGCATGACCGCAGCAGCACGGTGATGCGCTCGAGGGTGGGGTTGTTCTCGCGCGGTACTTCGTCCGTCGCGCGTTGTGCCTGCAGCAGCACCCGGTGCGCGCCCGGATTGCGGAGCAGGAACATCGCCAGTGCGTGCACCGACGCTCGTAGCCGATCCCGGGGATTGCCGCCCGCGGATTCGGCCGCGGCGTCCATGTGATCCCCGATGCGCCCGCGTTCGTAGCCGACCAGCGCGTCGACCAGCTCCGCCTTGCCGCTGAAATGCGCGTACGCGCTGGGCGCGGCGATGCCGAGACGCTTGGCCACGGCGCGCAGGGAAAGCCCGTCCGCCGCGCCGAGTTCGTTCAGCAGCACACTCGCCGTTTCGAGGATCTCGATGCGCAGCCGTTCGCCATGGCCCCGTTGATTGCGTTCCCGTTTGACGCGTTCACCCTCCATCTCGGGGTTCATTCTAGGAAAATAACACGCGCCCTATCGCCGGGGGACCCGAGTGAATCCCGCCGGGCGGGGTATTCGCGAGACGGTGTTACAGACGAGGATCGACGGGCTCGGATTCCAGTGCCAGCACACCGAACACCGCCTCGTGCACGCGCCACAGGGGTTCCCCGCCGGCGACCCTGGCCAGCGACTCGAGCCCGAGGCTGTATTCCCGGAGCGCGAGGGACCGCTTGCGGTTGAGCTTGCGTTCCCGCAGCCGCGCGAGGTTCCCCGGTTCGCTGTAGTCGGGCCCGTAGATGATCCGCAGGTATTCACGGCCCCGGCATTTGATGCCCGGCTGCGCGAGCCCGCGCTTGCCGCGCACCAGCCCGGCGAGTGGCTTGACGACCATGCCCTCGCCGCCCGCGTCTTCCGAGGTCAGCTCCGTCCACCACTTCGTGCCTGCCGCCACCGATGCCGGATCGTCGACGTCGACCACCAGGCGCCGGGTTGTGCGCAGGAGGCCGGGATCGGCCGCCACCAACCGGTCGATCCGCTCGAAATGCCAGGCGCGGTCGAGACCGGCGTAGGAGGCACCTTCGCCGGCCAGGATCGTGAACGGTGCGAGCGCGAGATCGGACAGTTCGCGGACCGGCCAGCAATAACGGCCGTAGGCCCTGGTGAACGCTTCGGCGTTGGCGAGCCGGGCACGCTGGCGCGCCACCAGCTCGTCGATGTCCTGGCCGCGGGACGCGGCTCGCTCCAGCAAGGAGATCGCGGCGGGCAGGACGGTCCTGGCGGCGGTGCCGACGGGGGCGTACTGCCGTCGCAGGAGGTCGCCCGCCTTGGCCGACCATGGCAGCAGCTCGGCGTCCAGCAGCACCCAGTCGGTCTCCAGTTCGTCCCACAGGCCCGCCGTGCCGACGGCGTCGCGAAGCCTGTCGAGCAGTTGGACACCGAGCTCCCGATCGTCACCCGTGAAGAACGGACGGCCGGTACGCGTGTGGATCACGCCCGCGGCGCCGTCGGTGGCGCCGAACCGTCGCCTGCCGGCTTCGGCATCGCGGCAGAGCAACACGACCGCGCGGGAGCCCATGTGCTTCTCCTCGCACATCACCTCGCGGACCTCGCCCCGGTAGGCGTCGAAGGCCTGCGCGGGGTGTTCGAGCAGATCGTCCACCGGGGACGTCGGGCACGGCGCCATGGTCGGCGGTAGATACAGCAGCCAATGCGGGTCGACGGCGAACCGGCTCATCACCTCGAGCGCGCCCGCGGCGTTCTCCTCCCGGATCTTGACACGGCCGAGGTGCCGGGTCTCGACGACCCGCGTGCCGAGGACGTCGTCGATGCGCAGCAGATCGGGCTGCCGCTCGGGTTCCGGCGCGCGCAGCGGCCGCACGGGTTCGTAGTGGACCGCTTCCGCGGGAACGGCCACGATTTCCCGTTCCGGCCAGCGCAACGCCGTCAGCGCGCCGCCGAACACACAGCCGGTGTCGAGGCAGAGGGTGTTGTTGTGCCACAGTGCTTCGGTGACCGGCGTGTGTCCATAAACGACAGACGCGGCGCCGCGGTATTCGTTCGCCCACGGGTGGCGCACCGGCAAGCCGTACTCGTCGGTCTCCCCGGTCGTTTCGCCGTAGAGGCAGAACGAGCGCACCCGGCCGGAGGCCCGGCCGTGGTATTCCTCCTTCAACCCCGCGTGTGCGACGACCAGTGCTCCGCCGTCGAGCCGGTAGTGGCTGACGAGCCCGTACATGAACTCCCGTGCCGCCGCGCGGAACTCCGCCGGTTCGGCGGCGAGCTGGGCGAGCGATTCGGAAAGTCCGTGGGAGACGGTCATCTTGCGGCCGTCGAGGGCGCGGACCAGCTTGTGCTCGTGATTTCCGGTGACACACAGTGCGGTGCCCGCCGCGACCATGCCCATGACCAGTCGGAGTACGCCCGGTGTGTCGGGGCCCCGGTCGACCAGATCGCCGACGAACACGGCCGTCCGGCCTTCGGGATGCCGTGCACCCGCCGGCCGTCCGGCTTCGTCACGAGTGACGACGTAGCCGAGCCGCGCGAGAAGCGTTTCGAGTTCCGACCGGCAGCCGTGGACGTCGCCGATGACGTCGAAGGGCCCGGTCAGCTCGCGCTTGTCGTTGTAGGCCTTCTCGTACTCGATCTCGGCGGCGGCCACTTCCTCCACAGTGGACAGAACGTGGACCTTGCGGAAGCCTTCCTTGGTCAGCTGGCGCACCGAGCGGCGCAGTGCCTCGTGCTGCCGCCGGAGCACGTGGCCGGGCAGGTCGCGGTGCTCGGCGTTCCGCCGCCGCGCCACCGATTCCGGCAGGTCGAACACGATCGCGACCGGCAGCACGTCCTGCGCGCGGGCCGCCGCGACGAGCTTCGCCCTGTCCTCGCGGTGCAGATGCGTGGCGTCGACGACGGTGAGCCGTCCGGCGCGCAGTCGCTTGCCCGCCACGTAGTAGAGCGCGTCGAAGGCGTCCGGTGTCGCGGACTGGTCGTTCTCGTCGTCGGCGACCAGGCCGCGGAACATGTCGGAGGAAAGGACCTGGGTCGGCGCGAAGTGGGTACGAGCGAAGGTGGACTTGCCCGATCCCGAGGCGCCGACGAGCGCTACCAGGCTCAGTTCGGGGATGGCGAGCTTTGTCATGACGTTCCTTCGTTCTTGGTGAACACGGCGAGCTGTGTCGGCGCGCCCCGTTCGGGGTCTTCCGGTCCGACCGGCAGCAGCCGGTTTTCGTAGCCGTAGGTGGTGCTCACCTCGTCCGCCCAGGCGGCGAACTCGGCGCGAGTCCATTCGAACCGGTGATCCGGATGCCGTTTCGTGCCGGCGGGCAGGGATCCCCAGCGAGTGTTGTACTCGGCGTTCGGTGTCGTCATGACCACAGTGGACGGACGGGCGACTCCGAACACCGCGGCGGCGAGTGCGGGCAGGCGTGGCAGGTCGAGGTGTTCGACCACTTCGGACAGTACGATCGCGTCGTAGCCGATGAGCCGGTCGTCGGCGTAGGTGACCGATCCCTGGAACAGCTTGATCCGCGCTCGCTGGCGTTCCGGCAGGTTTTCCAGCCGGAGCCGGGCTTCGGCGGTGTTCAGCGCTCCCGCCGCGACGTCGACCCCGACGACCTCGGTGAACTCCCGTTCCGACAGCAGCGTACGCAGGAGATTTCCTTCACCGCAGCCGAGATCGACGACACGGGCCGCGTGGGCGGTGCGAAGCTCGGCGAGGATCGCGGCGCGTCGTTGTTCGGCGAGGGAGGGTAGCCGTTCGTCCGCCGTGTCATGGGTGTTCGACACCTCGGGCGTCTCGTCCGCTTCGGCCGGGCGATCGTCCAATTCGGACAGTCGAGCGAGCGCCTCGGAGGCGAACCGGCGCTGGTGGGCGAGATAGCGCGCGGTGATCAGCTCCCGCTCCGGGTGCGCGGCCAGCCATTCGCCTCCGGCGCGGATCAGCTTGTCCACCTCGTCGGCAGCGACCCAGTAGTGCTTGGCGTCGTCCAGCACCGGCAGCAGGACGTACAGCTGGGTCAGCGCGTCGGACAGCCGGAGCGTGCCGGTCAGGCGCAGGTCGACATACCGGCTCTCGCCCCACTCGGGGAACGCCGGATCGAGGGCGATCGGGGTCGCGGACACCGTCCAGCCGAGCGGGCCGAAGAGCCGTCCGGCGAACTCCGGACCACCGCGGCAGGGCAGCACGGGAACGTGGAGTTCCAGCGGGATCCCCGTTTCCGCGAGTTCCGGCCGCGCCGTGCAGCGGCCCTTCATCGCCGAGCCGAACACCTTGCCCAGTGCGACCGCGAGCAGCGACGACGCGGCGTACGGCCGGTCGTTGACGTACTGGCCCAGCGAGAAGCCCTCGCTCGACGAACTGCGCGCCGAACGGACCAGTTCCACCGGGTCGACCTCGAGTACCAGCGCCGTGGTGCAGCGCTCGTCCGAGACCTCCGGGTACACGACGTGGGCCACTCCGGCGGCCAGTTCGAACCGCTGCGTGCGATCGGGATGCTTGTGCAGCAAATGGCCGAGGTCGCTCGCCGGGTGGTGGGTGGTCGTGATGGTCAGCAGCACGCCGGTCAGTATTCCCGACAAGCGGTGGTGGTCACGAACGGTTATCGCGGCAAAGTGTCAGGGCAGCCGAACCGGGCGGCGAGGCCGGGATCGCCGAAGACCGTGATGCGGGCGAGGCCGGCCGGGCTGGTGGTGAGCACGGCCACGCCGTACACGTGGTGTGCTCCGTCTTCGCCGAGCCGATAGGCCATGGCGGCGGGCTGGCCGTTGGCGCTGACCGGGAGCATCCGCCAGTCGCCGGGCTCGCCGAGGGCGTACCGGGTGAGATAGGGCAGGCAGGTGGCGCGTCCGGCGAACCACGTGCGCGACGGGGTCACCTCGAGGACGGCGTCCTCGCGCAGGATTCGTTCCAGCGCGGTGGGATCGGCGTTCTCGAAGGCGGAAATGTACTGCTCCAGCAACGCGCGGCTCTGCGGTTCGGTGGGTTCGGTGACCTGGTCGGCGGCAGGCGCGACCTCGTCCATCCGGGCGCGTGCGCGCTGGAGCGTGCTCTTGACCGCCGCCGTGCTCGTGCCGAGCAACTCGGCGACGTCCGCGGCGGGCCAGGCGAGGACGTCGCGCAGGATCAGCACCACGCGCTGGCGAGCGGGAAGATGCTGCAGGCTGGCGACGAGCGCGAGCCGCAGAGTGTCGCGCTCCGCGACGACGGTGGCGGGATCGGCCGGGATCGGCTGCAACCAGACGATGCCGGGAGCGAGTTCCGGCTCCGTGTCCGGGTCGGTCGCGGGGGCGCCGAGGCCGGAGGGAAGGGGACGGCGGCCGCGGTTCTCCAGCGCGGTGAGGCAGGCGTTGGTCGCGATGCGGTACAGCCAGGTGCGGATCGACGAGCGGCCTTCGAAGCGATCGTAGGCACGCCAGGCGCGGAGGTAGGTCTCCTGGACGAGATCCTCGGCCTCGTCCAGTGTGCCGAGGACGCGGTAGCAGTGCGCCAGCAGCTCGCGCCGGAACGGCTCGGTGTGCCGGGCGAAATCCTCGTGGTCCGGCGCGGTTTCGACGCGCTGTGCCATCGCGACTCCCTGGTTCGTGTGCCTGCTCTCCCTGTATAGACCGGGTTGGCGGAGTGAAGGAATCGCTTTGTCCGGAAGTGGGCTCCGACCTGGGGTTTTTCGGAGGTGTCCACAGGGGTTCGGCGGTGTGGACAACCGGTGGGGTTTTCGATCTTGGACGGGGTTCTGTCGTGTTTCGGCGCTAGGATGGTTGCGGGGTCGTCCCCCAGGGAGGGTGGGGGATACCCAGGTGGTGGCAGGGAAGGTTGCCGCTCCCGCGTCCCGAACGCGTCGTTGAGGACGGTGAGTGTCCCGAACGGAGCGTTCGCGTCGCGCGTTGCCGCCGCGTGCGGCCCCGTGACGCAACAATCCACAAAGGACATAGCGGGAAGCGGAGTTCAGGAGCGTGGGATCCAGGACGGCGGAGCGCCGTCCAGATTCGTGGCCTTCTCGACGAAACACAGGTTGTGGTAGAAGTGCAGCCCACCGATCGTGGCGTCCGTCGCGCGCGGCCGCCGTCCGTCGATGTCCTCGTGGTTCAGCCCGTCCACGAGCTGTTTGAGGAAACCGACGCTCGTCGCCGGGTCGTCGAACACGTCGGCCCGGCCGCCGAAGTTCGGCCAGTACGAGGTCTGCAGATCTTCCAGTACGTAGAGGCCGCCGTCGCGCAGTACGGGGAAGAGCGCCTCGAAGGAGGCCAGCAGATGCGCGCTCACGTGGCTGCCGTCGTCGATGACGATGTCCGGCGGCCCGGTCTCCGCGACGACGTCCGAGAGGTCGGCGGGTGATGACTGGTCGCCGGCGAGCACGGTGAGGCGTTGTTCGGACAGGGCGGACTTGTCGGTGATGTCCAGCCCGAAGACCGACGCCCGCGGGAAGTATCGTTTCCACACGTGCAAAGAAGCACCGCCCTGGCCGGGGTCCGCGTAGCCGCCGACACCGATCTCGAGGATCGTCAGCGGGCGATCCCGGATCGCGTCGAAATGGCGTTCGTAATGCCGGGGATACTGGTGGATGCCCCATTTGTCGGAGCCATAGCGCACGCACAGCTCGGACAGCCCCGTCGCGTACGGCCGGTCGATGGCGTCGAGCAGGCGGCGCACCACGGCGAACGTTGGCGGCGGGTCGGCGATGAACTCCCGCGAGTCCAGGTCCCGCCAGCGCAGGACCCGGGTCGCTGCCGGACGCGGACCGCGTGGCCCGAACAACCCTTGCACGACCTCGGCCAGCGACTGTTCGACGACGGCGTCCGGCGCCGCCCCCGATGGCTCGCCGGGCAGGTGCACCGAGACGGCGTCCCCGCCGTGCCGCAGCACGAACCGCACCTCCGCTTCGGTGTCCGCACCGATATCGGCCCGGTGCCGCAGCTCGCCGAGCACGATGTCCGCGACCACTGGCGCGCCCAGGTCGTCGATGGTCGCGATCACCCCCTCCAGCGGACCACCCGCCGCCGAAACGAGCCGTGTGATTGCCACGCGAGTTTCCCCAGCCACCCGTGTCATTCTTCGATGATCGCGAGAAACGTGGCCCGGGAACAAGACGGTGTCATCCGTTTGGCAGTGCGCTCACATCTTCCGTGACAGTTCCGCTGTCGCCGTCACTCTCCCGCCTTGCACAGGCCGAGCGTCTTGCCGATCAGCGAGCCGAGGCTGATCTTGTCGTTGTCCGCCCCGGTGGCACGCAGCGGCTCGATGCTCGCGATCCCCGCTTCGGCCGCCTTGTCGTTGAGTGCGTACGCCTTTCCGTCCGGCGCGACGAACACCGCCTGCGGCCCGGGACGGCATTCCATCGTGCCGTGGTCGACGGTGAGCGGCCACATGTACGCGAGGTTCTGCCGTGACACCTCCTGGCGGTTCGAGGTCGGCTTCGGCAACGGCACGGGTGCGCTGTTCGGCGGATTGTTCGCGCCGGAGCCGCCACAAGCGGCCGTCAGCACGAGGCCGAGTGCCGCGACGGTGCCGGCGATCCAGCGGAGGAGCTGCGCGTTCATGGTTCTCCCTAAGGACGGACGGTCGTCGTGGCAGGTACGTAGCGTGCTGCCGCCGAGCGGTTCACCGCGGCGCCAAGACGGCAGGATTGGCAGTCCCGGCGCGGTTACATTCCCTGGTGGAGCCTTTCGCTCGAGGAGACACCGGGGGAATTCATGGCGTTTGCGCCGAGGATCGACGTCGTCTGCACCGCGTTCAACCGTTCGGACGCGATCCGGCCGACCATCGACAGCGTGCTGGCCCAGACCGTCGAGGACTGGTCCCTCATCGTCGTGTCCGACGGATCCACCGACGACACCGACGACGTCGTCCGCTCCTACTCCGACCCGAGGATCCGGCTGATCCGCGTCGAGCCCTACGGCCACCCCGGCGGGCCGCGCAACGTCGGCGTAGCGGCGGCGAAGGCGCCGTACGTCTGCTATCTCGACCACGACGACGTCTGGTTGCCCGAACACCTCGAAGTGCTGCTAGGCCGCCTCGAATCCGGTGCCGAGCTGGTGGCCACCGGCTGCGTCCGCGTCGACGAGGACGGCGTCGAACGCGAGCGCACCGGGCTCACCGACCTGATCTGGCATCCGGAGATCCAGACCGTCAACGTCATGTTCGAACCCTCCCGCGTCGGGCACGCGCGGCCGTTGCTCGCCGAGGCGGGTGGCTGGTCCACCACGCGGGCGGGGTTCGAGGACTGGGACCTGTGGTTCCGCCTGACCCGCGCGGGCCACGACTTCACCCTCGCCGAAGAACGCACGTCGGTCCAGGTGCTCGGGGCGGGCACCCGTCGCAACGAGCTGCGCGCCCAGCACGCCGTCGTACTCGGACGCGCCGACGACGAGGAGACCGCGCGGGTCGCGATGGCCGCGATCGACGAGCAGCGGTTCGCACTGCGGGAGCGGTTCATCGGCGAACTCTGCCGCTGGTACGCGGAACTGGCGGGCACCGGCCGCTACCACGCACCGCCCGGGACCACGGTCGAGCGGATCGGCGCCCACCTGCACGACGAGTTCCTCGGCGCGGACAAGCCGAGCCTGCTCGAACAGCTGGTGTACGCGCCGGTCGGCGACAGCGTCGCGATCTTCCTGCCGCTGTGGTGCATGTCCGCCGACCACGTGCGCGACATCGGTGACGTCATGTTCACGCGCTATCCCGGGCAACGGGCGCACTTGCGTGCGCTGCTTCACGGCTGACCCGGTTTCGGAGGGGAACAATGCGGATCGACAACGTGTATCTCGCGTCGGCAGGGGTGTGGCTGCCCCGGCGGATGTCCGGGGCCGACGCCGTCGCGCTCGGCCAGTACGAGCAGGACGACCTGATCGACAGCGGTCTCGACGGCGCACTGGTCGCGGGTGACGCGGCACCGGTCGACATGGCCGTTTCGGCGGCGGAACAGGCGTTGACGCGTGCCGGTATCCACGCGGGCGACGTCGATCTGCTCGTCCACAGCAGCGTTTTCCGGCAGGGCCCGGAGATGTGGGCCGCGACCGGTTACCTGGTGCGCGAACTGGGCTGCGGCTATCCGCCCGCGTTCGAGATCCGCCAGGGCTGCAACGGCATGATGCGGGCGCTGGAGATCGCCGCCGGGCAGTTCGCGCTCGCGCCGGGCACCGCGCTGCTCACCGCCGCGGACAACTTCACCTCGCCGGTGTTCGATCGCTGGCGCGGCGGCGGGCCAGGGTTCGTCGTCGGCGACGCCGCCAGTTCGTTGCTGCTGAACAGCACCAGCGGATTCGCCGCCGTCCGTTCGGTGAACTCCGCGACCGTGCCGGAGCTGGAAGGGCTGCACCGCGGTCAGGAACCCTTGTACAGTCCCGAGGCCGACCGGCCCATCGACATGACCGCGCGGGCGCTGTGGTTCGTCCACTCCGGACAGACGGTGCCCGGCGCGAACGACCACGCGGTCAAATGGCAGCTGGAAGTCGTGCACCGGTCGCTGAACGAGGCCGGGATCGCGCCGTCGCAGCTCGCGCGGGTGTTGTTCACGCACTGCGCCGGGTACATGGTCGACCAGTGGATCATGCGGCCGCTCGGGCTGCCGATGTCGCGGTCGGCCTGGGAGTTCGGCAGGACCGTCGGCCATCTCGGCGCGAGCGATCACGTCGTCGCGTTGAATCACCTGCTGGAAACCGGTGAACTCGCGCCGGGCGACCATGTCCTGCTCGCCGGGGGCGCGCCGGGGTATTCCGTGTCGGCGGCGGTGCTGACCATCACCGACCGACCGGCCTGGGCCGGAAGGGAGTGACCATGCGTGACCCGATCGCGATCATCGGCATCGGCTGCCGTTTCCCCGGAGCACAGGGCCTTGACGGCCTTTGGCGGCTGCTGGAGTCCGAAGTGGACGCCATCGAGGAGATCCCCGCCAGCCGGTTCGACGTCGGCGCGGTATACGACCCGCAACCGGCGACGCCCGGCAAAACCGTGTCGCGGTACGGTGGTTTCCTCGACGACATCGATCGGTTCGACGCCGCGTACTTCGGGATCTCACCCCGTGAGGCCGCGCACCTGGACCCGCAACAGCGGTTGCTGCTGGAGACCGCCGCCGACGCGCTGCACGACGCGGGACTCACCGCCGAGCGGCTCGCGGGCGGCCGCGCCGGGGTGTTCGTCGGCCAGCTGACCACGAACTACTGGGAACACCTGAGCAGGCGCGGAATCCTCGACATCTACGCCAATCTCGGCACCGCGCGCAGCAGTCAGTCGGGGCGGCTGTCGCACGCCTTCGATCTGCGCGGGCCGAGCGTTTCGGTCGACACGGCGTGTTCGTCGGGTCTGGTCGCGGTACATCTGGCGTGCCAGAGCCTGCGTTCCGGTGAGTCGGAGGTCGCGCTCGCGGCCGGGGTGAACGTCATCCTCAGCGCTGACGAGGGCATCACGTTCTCCCAGGCGAACATGCTGTCCCCGGATGGCCGGTGCAAGTTCGGCGCTGCCGCCGCGGACGGGTTCGTCCGCAGCGAAGGCGTCGGCGTGGTGGTGCTGAAACCGCTTTCCCGCGCCCTCGCCGACGGCGACCCCGTGCACGCCCTGGTGCTCGGCTCCGCGGTCCGCAACGATGGCGAGAGCGGCGGTTCGATGATGACGCCCGCCGAGGAGGGGCAGGTCGAGACGCTGCGGGCGGCCTACGCGGACGCCGGTGTCGATCCCGCGGAGGTCGGCTACGTCGAGGCGCACGGTACCGGGACACCGGTCGGAGACCCGGTCGAACTCCGTGCCATGGCAAGGGTTTTCGGTGACTCGCGGCGATTGCCGGTGGGCTCGGTCAAGACCAACATCGGGCACGCCGAGTCGGCGGCGGGGATCGCCGGGCTGGTCAAGGCGGTGCTCTGCCTCCGGCATCGGCGGATCCCGGCAAGCCTGCACGCCGGTGCGCTGACTCCGGCCGTCGACTGGTCGACGCTGCCGGTCGAGATCGTGCGCGAGGCCCGTCCGTGGCCGAGTTCCGGCCGGGCGATCGCCGGGGTCACGTCTATCGGGATCTCCGGCACGAGTGCGCATTGCGTGGTCGCCGAACACGTTCCGGACCCCGTTCCGCCCGAGACCGAGCCGAGGGCGTCGCGGCTGCTCGCCCTCTCCGCACGCAGTCGTCCGGCGCTGCTCGACCTCGCCATGTCCTCTGTGGACTACCTCGAAACCGACAGTGGCGCGGCACTTGCGGACATTTGCTTCACCGCGGGTGCGTGTCGTGATCACCACGAACACCGCATGACCGTTGTCGGCGCTTCCCGCGGCGAGATGGCCGAAAAACTACGTGCCTTTGTGGACGGTCGTCCGGCTCGTGGCGCCGGGATCGGCGAAGCGACGGGGACACCGAGGATCGTGTTCGTCTTCCCCGGTCAGGGTTCCCAGTGGTCCGGAATGGCGCGTGAGCTGCTGCGCTCGGCTCCCGCCTTCGCCGCCGCGCTCGCCGAATGCGACGCGGCCGTGCGGGCCGAAGCCGGATGGTCGCCGATCGAGCTGCTGACCGACGGCGGGCTCACCGGGATCGCTTACGTGCAGCCGACGTTGTGGGCCGTCGAGGTCGCTTTGGCCGCACAGTGGCGTTTCTGGGGCGTGCTGCCGGACGCCGTGGTGGGACACAGCATGGGCGAGGTCGCGGCGGCATGTGTTGCGGGATCGTTGTCCCTCGCCGACGGCGCCGCCGTGATCTGCCGCCGCAGCGCAGTGCTCGCCGGAGTCGCGGGCAAGGGTGCGATGGCCTCGGTGGAGCTGACCGTGGAACAGGCCGAGGCGGAGATCGCGCCGTGCTCGGATCGGGTGTCGGTGGCCGTGAGCAACAGCGAAAGCTCGACAGTGCTGGCCGGCGACCCGGTGACGCTCGACGAGGTCCTCGCCCGGCTCGACGAACGCGAGATCTTCCACCGCAAGATCAAGGTCGACGTCGCGTCGCACAGCCCGCAGATGGACGCACTGCGTCCGGAACTGCTCACCGCGATCGCCGGAATGGAACCGGCTCCGGGCGACGTGCGCATGGTGTCCACTGTGGATGGTACCGACCTCGGCGGAACCGAGCTGACGGCGGACTACTGGGCGCGAAACTTGCGTGAACCGGTGCGATTCGGTGCCGTGACACGTGCGCTCGCCGAGGAAGCTCCGACGATCTTCGTCGAGATGAGCCCGCATCCGTTGCTGGTGTCCGCGGTGCGGGAAACGCTCGACGCTGTCGGATCGGGTGCCGTCGTGGCGTCGACGCGCCGTGACGAGCCGGAACTCGCGACGCTGCTGGACTCCCTCGGTGCGGTGCACCGCGCGGGTGGGCGAGTGGACTGGGCAGCGGTGTGCCCCGGCCGCACGGTTCGGCTGCCCGGCTACCCCTGGCAGCGGGAACGGCATTGGTACATCGAGGAATCCGCGCCCGTGGCGCATCCGCTGCTGCGAGGCTTCACCAAGACGGCCGACGGCCGGTGGGAGGGCAGGATCGACCTGTCCGTCAACGCCTACCTCACCGGACACCAGGTTCAGGACACCGTGGTGCTGCCAGGGACGGCGTACGCGGAACTCGTGCTCGCGGCGGCCGAGGGACCGGTCGAGCTGCGGGACATCACTTACCACCGTGCGATCTACCTCGACGCGGAACCGCAACTGGGGCTGGAGGTCGCCGACGGCCGGTTCACCGTGTCGTCCCGCTCTGGCGAGTCCACTTGGGACACCTGCGCGTCCGGCTCGGTACATACTGTCCCGGCGTCGCGCCCGCGGATGGCGCCCGCCGAACTCCACGGCGGAGCCACGGAACATTTGAGCGGCGAGCAGTTCTACGAACGGTTCACCGTGTCCGGCAACCAATGGCTCGGCTCGTTCCGGGGGATCGCCGATCTGTGGCGTCGTGATGACGAAGCCGTGGCGAAGATCGAAATTCCTTCCTCCATTGTGGACACAATCGGCGCGCACGTCTTCCATCCGGCGGTCCTGGACGCCTGCGGTCAGGTGCTCGCGGCCACTGTGGACGCTGCCGAACACGCCGGGCACGGCGCCACGTTCGTCCTCGGCGGCATCGACGCGCTCCGCGTTCACGAGCGGCCGCGCGGAACGGTGTGGTCGCACGCGATCCGGACCCGTGACGAGCGAGACGATTCGTTCACCGGCGACGTCACGGTGACCGACGAGGACGGAAAGGTCCTCGCCGAGTTCACCGGCCTGCGCCTGCAATACCTCGACCCCGTGCCGGAGGCCGAGCCCGCGGACCTGTTCCACGAGGTGTGCTGGCGACGGGCGCCCGCGCCGGAACCGGTGGAGTCGTCCGGCTACTGGGTCGTGTTCACCGACGGTGCCGGTGTGGGCGCCGACCTGGCCGCGCGGCTGGGGTCCCGCGTCGCGATCGTTCTCCCGGGCGAGGAATTCCGCGTCGAAGCGCCCGGCCGCTACCGGATCGACCCGGACGCCGAAGCGGACTACCAGGCGGTCTTCCGCTCCGTCCGGGGTGAGAACCCTGGTGTCACTTGCCGGGGTGTCGTGTACCTGTGGAGCCTGGACGCGTCCGGCCCCGACGACGTCGTGGCCTGCCGGAGGGTGCCGCACCTCGCCAGGTCGCTCGACGGACACGCCGGGCTGTGGCTGGTCACCCGGGGCGCGCACCGGATCGGCGGTGATCGGGTGGTGCGGCCGGAGCAGACCGCGTTGTGGGGCCTCGGCCGGACGCTGGCGCGGGAGCAGCGCGACCGCCGGGTGCTCGTCGATCTGCCCGAGGACGCGCCGGTCGATCTGGCGCGTGAGATCCGGGCGGCCGACGACGGCGAGAACCAGATCGCGCTCCGTGCCGACGGCCGGTACGTCGCCCGGCTGGTCCGTGGTGTCCCGGAAGCGGTCTCGGGCCCGTCCGAGATCCGGCCCTCCGCGCCCGGTCTGCTCGACGAACTCGCGCCACGGCCCGCTTTCGCCGTCGATCCCGGCCACGGTGAGGTGCTGATCCGGGTCGGCCACACCGGTGTGAACTACCGGGACGTTCTGATGGCGACCGGCACTTACCCGGGGCAGGGCGCCGAAATCGAGCTCGGCTGGGAATGCGCCGGGACCGTCGCCGAGATCGGTCCCGGTGTGGCTGGACTGTCCATAGGGGACAGTGTCGTGGCGGCGACGGGTTCGGCGATGGGGACGCACGTCCTCGCCGACGCGCGTCTCGTGCTCCCGATGCCCGCGCGGCTCACCGAGGCGGAGGCCGCGACGCTGCCGATCGCCTATCTGACGGCGTACTACGGCCTTCAGGTTCTGGGCCGTTTGCGGGAAGGTGAGCGGGTACTGGTCCATTCGGCGACCGGCGGTGTCGGGATAGCGGCTGTTCGTTACGCGCAGTGGAAAGGTGCCGAGGTCTTCGCGACGGCGGGGAGCACGGGGAAGCGCGCGTTGCTGCGCACACTCGGCGTGCGGCACGTGAGCGATTCCCGGTCGGTCGATTTCGCCGACGACGTGCTGGCGGCGACGCGCGGGCGCGGCGTCGACGTCGTACTCAACACGCTGACCGGGCCCGCGATCGAGGCGAATCTCCGCACACTGGCGCCCTATGGTCGTTATGTCGACATCAGTAAACGGGACGTCATCGGGAACACACCGGTCGGGCTCGGCCCGTTCGGCAAGAACCTGACGTACTCGGCCTTCGATGTCACGGATCTCCTGCGTGAGCGGCCGGAGGAGGCGGCGGCCGCGTTCGAGCACGTCCTCGGTCTTGTCGATGCCGGACTGCTCGACCCGCTGCCGCACGAGACCTACCCGGCGACCGACGCGGCCGCGGCGTTCCGGCGGATGGCGTCGGCACGGCACACCGGCAAGCTCGTCCTCGATTTCACCGGTGTCCAAACCGGACAGACGGAGATCCGGCCGGACGCGACGTACATCGTCACGGGCGGGCAGGGCGGCCTCGGCCGTGTCGTCTGCGAATGGCTGCTGGACAATGGAGCCACACATGTCCTTTCGCTGGGGCGTTCGGCGGTCGCGGACACCGGCGATCCCCGTATCGTCCATGAGCAGGTCGACGTCGCCGACGAGGCCGCGTTGCGTGCCGTGCTGCGTCGCCGGGAGGAGGCCGGGCTGCCGGTGCCCCGTGGGGTCGTGCACGCGGCAGGGGTGGTCGACTACGCCGCGCTCGACGAGGTGACTCCGGCGAAGTTCGCGGAGGTGCTGCGGCCCAAGGTCGCGGGCGGCTGGGCGCTGCACCGGGTGCTGCTCGGCAGGTCGCTGGACTTCTTCGTGCTGTTCTCGTCCGGCTCGTCGATCCTCGGCTCGCCGCGGCTGGGTGCCTACGCGGCGGCCAACGCCTTCCTCGACGGGCTCGCCGCGCACCGGCGGCTGGCCGGATTACCCGCGACGAGTGTGAACTGGGGATTCTGGTCGGGGACCGGCATGGTCGCGCGATACGAGCGTGAGCACGCGCGCGGACTCACGCCGAAGGGGTTCGCCAGCTTCGGGCCGGAGACCGGGATGGCCGTGCTGGGTGAGCTGCTCGACCGCGACGTCACGCAGGCCGCGGTGCTCGCCGCGGACTGGCCGCGCTGGGCCGCCGCCTATCCCGAGGCGGCGAGTGATCCGCTGCTGCGGGAACTCGTCGGTTCGGTTACGCCCGAGCCGGTTCCCGAGCCCGCCCCGATCGCTGAGCCTGAGCCCGCTGCTCCGGTCAGTGATCTGACGGCGTATCTCGCCGCCGAGATCGCCGGGGTGATGGGTCTGCCGGTCGACCGGCTCGACCTCGGACAGCCGCTGAACCGGCAGGGTTTCGACTCGCTAATGGCCGGGCAGGTGCGGGGCAAGGTCAAGCAGGGCCTCGGTGTGTTGCTGCCGATCACCCGGATGCTCAGCGGCGAGAGCGTCGTCGAGCTGGCGAACGGGCTGCGCGAAAAACTCCGCGAAAGTCACCCGGACGGGGCGTGAACCGCTCCGGCGCCGGCCGCTACGTACCCGGTAGTCCGACGCTGAGGAGTGAATTGTGGCTACCACCGCACCGGCCAGGGCGGCCGAGGCAGGCGCCCGGCGGGACCGGCCGTCCCTGTGGACCGTCACCGGCACCGAACTGATCAGGATGCGCCGGGGTTTCGTCGGCTGGTACGTGCTGCTGGCGCCCGTCGTCATCACCGTCCCGCTGTACGTCACGTCGTTGTTCTCGCCCGAAGCGCGTTCCGGCAAGACCTGGCAGGTGTTCCGGGACGTCTCGCTCGAAGGCTGGGGTGTCCTCATCCCGATGACCGCGGCGCTGCTCTCGGCGCTGTCGGTCCGCGCGGATCAGGACGCCTGGCGGCTGTTGCTGTCCTACGCCGTGCCGCGCCCGCGTTACCTGCTCGGCAAGTTCGCCGCGCTGGCCGTGCTCACCGGCGTGTCCACAGTGATCCTCGCGGTGCTGCTGTCCGGCGGTGCCGCGCTCAACGGGCAGCTCGGCGCCGGCTTCGGCACGATCGTCGCCGCGTGTTTCCTGCCCTGGCTCGCCGGGCTGGCCACGACAGCGCTGGCGCTGGTGGTCGCGGTCATGTGGGGGCTCGGGCCGACGATCGCGGTCGGCGTCGCCGGGATGCTGAGCGGAATGCTGGTCTCCGACAAGGACTGGTGGTACGCGATCCCGTTCGCCTGGCCGATGCGGGTCATCCTTCCGCTGGCCGGGATCGGGCCCAACGGTGTCCCGCTGCGGGCGGACAGCCCGCTGCGCGACCACGGCGTCATCCTGCCCGCCGTCGCCCTCTCGGCGGTCTTGCTCGCCGTGCTGCTCGCGGCAGGCAGTGTCCACATGCGACGGAAGGAGATCTGACGTGCACGCCCTCGAGGTTTCCGCGCTCCACAAGCATTACGGCGCTCACCGCGCGCTCGACGGCGCCGAGCTGGAGGTGCGGGCGGGCGAGGTGTACGGCCTGCTCGGCCCCAACGGCGCCGGGAAGTCGACGCTGATGAAGACCGTGCTCGGCCTGCAACGCCCCACCAGCGGGGAAATCCGGCTCTTCGGGAAACCGTACGATCGGGCGTTGCTCGCCGATGTCGGCGCGCTGATCGAGACGCCGGGGCTGTGGCCGCAGCTGGACGCCGTCGCGCACCTGCGGATCCACGCGCGGCTGCGTGGCGTGCCGGAGAGCTGGATCTCCCACGTGCTCGACGTCGTCAAGATGGGCGACGTCCGGGAGCGCAAGGTCCGCGCGTACTCGCTCGGGATGCGCTGGCGGCTCGGCATCGCGATCGCGTTGCTCGCCCGGCCGCGGCTGATCCTGCTCGACGAGCCGACCAACGGCCTCGACCCGGTGGGCATCCGGGAGATGCGCGGCATCATCCGGGCACTGGCCGACGGCGGCACCACGGTGCTGATCTCCAGCCATCAGCTGCCGGAGATCGCGCAGGTCTGCGACCGGATCGGGGTGCTGGTCGCCGGCCGGACGCGATACCAGGGGGAGCTGCGGGGGCTGGCCGTGAACGGCGACCTGGAGGCCGGATTCTTCCGGATCCTGGAAACCTGCGGCTCCGGCGTCCGCTGACTCCCCTCACCCGCCGCTGTGGGTGATCGGCCCCCAGCGATCACCCACAGCGGCTCCCTTTTGCCGTGCTGGTCATTGCCCCGGCTCAGGAGACATGCGCGGTTTGGCCGGACGTCCGTCTCCCGCCAGTTCGCGGGCTTCGTCGCGGGTGGTCACGAGCTTGTCGAGCGCGGCGTTGAGCGTGGCTTCTTCCCGGCCGAAGTGCTCGCTCATGCGCCGGTGCAGGTGGTCGAGGTGTGCACGGACGTCGTCTTTCGGCGTCTCGCCGCTCGACGACCAGGCACCGAGGGCCTGTTCGAATTCGGTGATCAGGCCGGCGAGCACGACATGGTCGGCTTTGAGCTGCTCGATCGTGGGCTGCAGATCGGGATGCTCGGCGAGCAGGCGTACGAAGGCCCTTGTCCTCGCGCACGTGGTGGTCGGTCAGCGCGGAGCAGAATCTGTGACAGTGCGTGAGAAGGTCGGCGGAGAGCGAAGCCGTCTTCGTGGCGTTGCGCGCACGTTTGAGTTCGCGCTCGAGGCGGTGGTGGATCGTCTGAAGCTCGAGTTTCCAAGCAATGATCCGGCGTCTGCTCATGCCGTTGCTCCGGCACATTCCCGGAGGGCACCTTCGAGGTGGGGGTACTGGAACTCGAAGCCCGATTCGAGCAGGCGGGCCGGTGCGACACGGCGGCCGCCGAGCACGATGGCGGCGCCCGCTCCGACGAAGAGCCGGGCGAGCAGTGCCGGCGACTTGCGCGGTCGATCGGCCGAGGCCACCCGCGCCAGCGTTTCGGCGAACTCCCGGCTCCGGACCTGTTCGGGCGCGACCAGGTTGTAGGCCCCGTGCCAGCCGTCTTCGGCCATCGCCCGCAGGATGAACGCGACGACGTCGTCGAGGTGGATCCAGGGCAGCCACTGCGAGCCCGGCGCGAAGTACGAGACCTTGCCCTTGCGAGCGTTGTCGAGCTGCCACGCCAGACCGCCGCCCTTCGCGGTCAGCACGAATCCGAGGCGCAGGAGCACGGTCCGCGCCGCCGGCCCCGCGATCGCGGCGGCCTCCCACTCGCGTGATCCCCGCGCGTACTCCCCTGGCAGGGACGCGGTGTACTCGTCGACCAGTTCGTCCGTGGGGGAGCCGAATCCGTAGACACCGACCGAGGACGCGTTGATCAGAGTCCGGGGGCCGGGCGATGCGTGGTCCATCGCGGCGACGAGGTGCCGGGCACCCGCGATACGTTGCCCGGTGGCTTTCCGCAGGTATCTCGGGCCCGTGAAGGGCTTGAACAGCGGAGCGCCCGCCAAGTTCACTACGTGGTCGGCGCCGGTGACCGCGGCCTCCCAGTCGCCGTTCTCTCCCTGGCGATAGGTGAGGTACCGGGCGGCGTCCGGCACGAGGACCCGGGCACGTCCGGGGTCTCTCGCCAGTACCACGACCTCGTACCGACGGGCGATCAACGCCGCGGCGACGGCTTTGCCGACCAGTCCGGTCGCGCCGGTCATGATGACTTGTCCGGTCAACGTTCACTCCTCGGTCTCGAGGGGAGGGGCGGCCATCAGCGTGGGAAGCTGGTCGAGAAGTTCGTTGTGCCAGTCGATTTCGAGGCGCAGCCTGCGCATCGTGTGCTCGAAGATCATCTTCTCCATCGCGCTGAGGTACGGGCCGGCCTCCTCGCGGAGGTGGGACATCTCCTGATGCTGATGGGTGAGCGACGCTCGGCGATCCTCGATGGCCGACCGGACCGCTTCTTCGGTCATGCCGGTGACGTGGCCGAGTGCCAGGTCGATCGGGTCGGGACTCAGCTTCGCGTCACGCAGAGCCGAGGCGCGCTGAACCACCAACTCGTGGCGGCCTTCCTCGGTGATCTCGTAAACCGTGCGGGGTGGCCTGCCCCCTGCCTGTTCGGTACGGACCCGGCGGACGAGGCCTTCGGTCTCCATTCGTTGCAACGCGCCGTACAGCGATCCCGGCTTGATGTTCGTCCACCGGTCGACATGGTCCAGCTGTGCCGCGCGGCGGATCTGGTGTCCGTGCATGGGGCCACGACGCGCCAGTTCGCCAAGCACGAAGAGTCTTGCTGAGCTCACCACTTATTCATACGTGATTACTCAAACTTGAGCAAGTGGCCTGCCGGGGCGGGCCGTGCTACCGCCGAGGAGGCTTCGACGCGAGGCGCAGGTAGGCGGCGGCTCGGCGCAGGACGGGCTCGTCGGCCAGGTCGAGAGCCTCGGCATGACGCAACACCGTGCGTAAGGTGTCCAGGTCGTAGGTGCGCACCGCATGCACCGCCAGCGACGACAACACCGTTCCCCACCAAGGAGAATCCGGCACCACATCAGGAAGCGGCGGACGCGAAGGGTGCAATAGGCCCAGCGGTTCAGGCGACGCGGAAGAGGTTCCACCGACGCGTTCGCGTTCCGCGGCGGCCATGGCGGCGACCATCGTCGTGTGGTGGCAGGTCCCGAACAGGTAGGCCTCCGCCGCGTCGCCCCGCAGAGCCGACCAGCGTGCCGGATCGTGCAGCGGGCCGGGCACGGCACCGTCCGGGCGCTGGGTGTCGGACAGTACCCGGAATCCGTGTGTGGTCACGGGACAAGAAGCGCCCAGCGTCGTGAGACACAGCAGGAGTTCCCCTGCCAGGTCGAGATTCCCCGCCGCCAGGTAGGAACCGGCCAGCACCCGCAGCAGGTCGGTGAGCCCCCGAATCCCCGGCATCGGGCGGGTGCCGAAGTCGGTGGCGTAGAAGACGACGTGGGTGAGCGCGTAGGCCTCGTCGTCCCGCAGGAACAGTGGATCCGGCGAACCGGCCACAATGGACTGTCCGACGAGGTCCGGAATCCGGGTGGGGAAACCGCCGAGTTCCAGAACGTACCGGAGTTCACATCGATGCTGCACCGGACGCCAAGCGCCTTCGTGATCCCCCGACTCGGCGGCGAGGACGTCCAGGATTCGCTCGCGAGCCAAGGGGGCCGGGCGTCCGGCGTCTTCCAGCAGCGCGACCAGATAGGCGTGATAAGGAAAAGCCTGGTCGGCGCGGCACAAACCGGAGAGGAACGACCGCGACTCCACAATGGACGAAGCGAGGTCGAGTGCCTTGTCCGGCAGCGGGTGGTCCCTGAACCGGCCGCGGCGCAGCACCCGGCACAGCACCAGCAGCTCCAGCGCCGTCCCGCCGGGGAACGGCCGCGGCGGCAGGAAGCGGTCCCATTCGGCTGGATCGAACCATCGCAGCCGATCGGTGAGCCAGCCGACGGCGTCGTCGAGCAGCGGCATCGCGCTCACCGGCCGATCTTGGCGCGGATGCACCCGGCGAACCCGCACACGAGGCCCGCCAGCACGGCGAGGTCGAGGCCGATCGGGGCGACCGCGGCGGCGGGGCCGATGAGCACCTGGCGGGCGAGATCGACCAGGTAGGTCAACGGGTTCACGTGGATCAGCGCGGCGAGCCAGCCCGGCACCCCGCCCGGCCGGAACACCGAACCGGACAGGAACAACATCGGGAACATCGCCAGCTGCACGCTTGCCTGCAAGGTCTGCACGCGCCGCAGCACCGTGGCGAGGAACAGGCCGAGCAGGCTGAACACGACCGCGCCGAGCACGTAGACCGACGCCGCGAGCGCGATCGTCCCGGCCGGCGGCCTCAGCCCGAACACGGGCGCGCACACCAGCAACACCAGGCTCTGCACCGAAACGATCGCGGTCGTGCCGACGACTTTCCCCGCCGGAAGGCACATCCGGGGCACCGGCGCGACCAGCATTTCCCGCAGCACGCCGTACTCCCGGTCCCACGCGTACGAAAGCCCGGTGGTGATCCCGACCGTGGCCACCTGGATCGAAATGATCCCGGGCAGCACGTACGCGCTGAACGGCACGCCGTCGACCGTCCCGACCATCGTGTCGAATCCGACGGCGTAGATCACCACGAAGAACAGCACCTGGGCGGCGTTGCTGACGAGCAGCCCGGGGCGGCGCACCTGACGCTGCAGATCGCGCGCGGCGATCACCAGCACCGCACGCAGGCTGCCGATCATCCGGTCCTGACCGGGGGCGAAAGTCGTCACGGTGAGCCTCCTAGCCCGCGGTCGCCGCGAGGTAGACGTCGTCCATCGAGGGCCGATGCGCGGAGACACTCAGCACGGGAACGCCGACAGCCCCCACGATCTCGGCGATCCGCCGGTCCGGATCGCCGCAGCGCACGGCGAGTTCGCCGAAGCCGGTCACGACGTCGAATCCGGCTGCCCGAAGACGCGCCGCCGCGGCCACGTCGTCATAGGTGCTCAACAGCACGCGGGACGCGTCGAGTTCGTCTTTGAGTTCTTCCGGCGAACCACGGCGGCCGACGCGCCCGCCCGACATGATCACGATCGTGTCGGCGTGCTCGGCCTCTTCCATGTAATGCGTGGAATACAGCGTGGTGACACCGAGTTCGTCCCGCATCCGCAGCAGGTCGTCCCACACCACGCGGCGCGAATGCGGGTCGAGGCCGGTGGTCGGTTCGTCGAGGATGAGCAGGCCGGGCCGGTGCAGCAACGCCCGCACCAGTTCGACGCGCCGTGCCAGCCCGCCGGAGAGTTTCTCGACGGCCTTGCCGCGGTGCTCGGTCAGCCCGAACATGTTCAGCAGGCGGTCGATCTGCGTTGCCGCGTCGGCGCGGCGCATTCCGAACAGCCGTGCGTGGAACCACAGGTTCCGCTCGACCGAGAGTTCCTTGTCCAGCGTGCGTTCCTGGAACACCAGCCCGAGCCGCCGTCGCGCGAGCTTCGGCTCGGCGCGGACGTCGTGGCCGAAGATGCCGATGCGCCCCGACTCCGGCCGCTCCGCGGTGGACAACGCCTTGAGCAGACTGGACTTTCCGGCGCCGTTCGGCCCGAGCAGCGCGGTGAGCCTGCCGGGCACGGAATTGACCGACACGTGGTCGACCGCGAGTGTCGAGCCGTAACGCACCACGATGTCGGAGAGGTCGAAGGCGAGCAGGTCGGCCGGCACGGTGACTCCTCAGCTCAGAGCGAGGCAGCGGTCCCACGACCGCTGCTCGCCGGGTTGGTCCGTCACCGACAGCAGCGCGCACGCCACTCCGGCGGCGCCTTCGAGCACTCCGGCGACGTCGAGTGCCTTGAACTCCGTGGGACCCGGCGCGGTGCGCGGGTAGCGCATCAGGTGCCGGAACACGAAGGGCGCGTCCGGATCGGCGTGGTCGAGTACCTTGCGGGCCAGGCGATCCCGGCCGTCGAGCAACTCGGCGTCGTCCTCGGCCGAGCCGACGCGGTGCAGGACCTGGAGCAGGCCGGCGTAGCCGTGGCAGATCGTCGGCCCGCTGATCGCCCACCGGTTTTCGTCACGGCTCAGCGCGTCCCGCAGCGCCTGGACTGCCGCCGTCCGCCAGGAGAGGACGTCCAGTGTGGCTCCCGCGTGGTGCAGCGCCGAGGCCACGCCCGGTGCGCCGTAACACCATGCCGTCCTGGTGAAAAGGCCGTCCGGGCGCGTTTCGGCGATCTCTTCGGCGAAGCTCACCCGGCACGGCCAGTATGTGCCGTGCTCGTCGGTGCGGATCCAGCCCATGAGCCACTCCGCGATCCGCCTGATCGCGTCGCGGAGACCCGGGACGTCGTGACCGCGGCGCAGTGCGAGCGACAACACCATGAGCGGCCCCGGAATCCCGTGTGCCAGGCCGAGGTTGAAGTCTCCGCGCGGGTAGTCGGCCCGGTCGCGATCGCTGACCTGCAGTTGCGGCGGGACCCACCAGCCAGGCACACGGTGCCCGTCGGCCTCGATCGGCCGGGTCACCGTGACGAGATGGCGCAGGGTCCCGTCGAGCGCGCGTTCGACGTCGGGGCCCGTTTCTGCGGGGTCTTCGACGGCGTCCAGCAGCAGGCGTGCCGTGCCGGACAGGCCGTTGATGACGTCGTAGGTCTCCCACGAGACTCCGGAATCGCCGTGCGCGCGGCACGCTTCGAGCCGGGTCAGCTGATCCGCCGCCACCCACGCGGCGAGGTTGCGGCGCAGGCCGGGGTACTGGCCGCCGCAGGTCTGAGTGGCCGCGAGCAGCGCGGCCGGTCCGGCGTGCAGGCCGCGGCTCGGCTGAGTAGTCATCGCCTCGCCCGCGGCTTGGATGTGCCGGTGGGCGATGGCGAGCCAGCGCTGATCGGACCGCGCGAGTTCGGCGTAGAGCAGCGCGACGCCGGGAAGGCCGTTGGACAGCGTCAGCGGTCCCCACATCAGCGCGTCGTAGATCGGATCCCAGTTGTCCGGATGGCTCGCGACCTCCGCGACGGCCACCGGATCCGCGAGGCGATCCGCGACCAGGCCGACGATCTCGGTAGATTTGTCCACTATGGACACAGTGCTGATCATCCGACGTGCCTCCTGCGGTTGAGATTGTCCTGCACCGCACCCCTGGCGATAGCGACCACGGCGACCTCGCGGTCGGTGTCGCCGCCGAAGAGCCGGTTGCAGGTCATGTGCAGCAGGCTGCCGATCAACCGTCCGTGTGGTGTCCGTGATCCCTCCACTTCGGACCGAAGGCGGCGCACCGATTCGTCTCGTGTGGACAGTGCGTCGAGTGCGGCCTTGCCGTAGGGATCTTCGGCCAGCTGCGACCAACCGCCGTAGGGGTCGACTATGCGACGCCATCGCGCGGCATCCTTGCGGTACAGCTCGGGGAGCGCGCGGCGGACACCGGTCATCGACAACCATGCGGCCGCCGCGTCGTCACCGCAGTCGGCGGGTGCGCGCGGGGTTCCCGGTGCGGGCACGCCGAACGCGTCGGCGAGACTCGCCACCGAGACGGCGGCGAGTGCGTCGAGCGAGTACGGGCAATCGGGGTGCTCGGTGAGTTCGAGCAGCCGGATCGCGGCCTGACTGTCCGCTTCGAACACTCGCTCGGCGGCCGCCAGCGCCGCCACGCCGCCGTACCGTTCGGCCTCGGGGTCGTACTGATCGACGCGGTGGGTCCTGATCAGTCCGTGCCGTTGCCATTCGGTCAGCGTGCCACCGACCGCGCGGGCGACATCGCCCCACAATGCGCTTGGCTCGCCGTGGAAGCGCACGCGCAGGTGATGCCCCTCCGGATCGGTGTAGCGGATGAAGAACCACCGGTCGGCGCCGTGTCCGCGAGCCTGCTCGACGAGCGCGGGAAGCTGGGTGCGCAGAAGGTCGTCCTGGCCGCGTGAGGGGCCGTAAAGCTTGAGGTAGAGCCAATCCCTGCCGAGACCGGAGTCCCCGCGGGCCGGATCGGCGTAGGCGACGTGCCGCCGCCGCGTCGATGTTGTGTCCCTTCTGGACAGTGGGACGACGAGTTCGGTGATGTGGCCGCCGATCCCGTCCGCGCCGGCGCCGGGGACCTCCTGCGCGACCAGTGTCGCGTCCTTGCGGATTTCGTCGCGGAGGAGTTCGAGATGCCACGGGTCGGTGAGGTCGAGCAGCAGCCGCTGGTCGTTGCTGACCACGAGGACCTGCTCCGGCACGTCCCATTTCCGGCGCCAGTCCGCCACCGCGGCGGGGAAGTCGTCGGCGTCGCGCAGCGAGTCGAGCCGCCAGACGGCGGGGGCGAGCACGAACCGGCCGCGGCGGATCCGCGGCACATATGGCGCGTCCGCGAGCGGGCCCCAGTTCCACGGCTCCCACAGCCGCTGTCCTTCGAGGCCGATTTCCCACAGCAGCCTCGCCGCGTTGGGCGCCTGCGCGGTCGGGCTGACCATGTTGCCGAGCGACGGGACGATCTCGCGGCCGGTCGGCAGGTGCACCGCGCACAGCCGGTCGAGGGTCGCGCCGATGCCGACGTCGGACAGGCGGATTTCGTCGGCACCGGGTGCGTCGGGCAGGCCGACGCTGATCCGCCTGCCGCTGTGCGGGACCGTGTGCGCGAGGTTCGCGGCCTTGCCCGAGCGCGGCAGGAAGGCGAGGTCCGCGCGGATCGCGTCCTCGACGTGGCAGGGCAGCCGGGTGATCTCCTCGCCGAGCGCGTCACCGGGCAGCAGGTCGGCGAACCGGGCGAAGGTGGCACCCGCCTGATGGGAGCCGGGGCTCGGCGAAAGCACGATCCGGAAATCGCCGGAGGACAAGGCATCCGGCGAGGCCGCCACGAGGTGGACCGTGACCTCGCACGAGTTCGGCGCCGTCGTGGGATCCGTTTCGGTGGTGAACGCGGCCACCAGCTCGTCGGTCAGCTCGACCTCGCGCTGTCCACTTCGGACGGCTTCGGCGACGAGCCGGTGGATCAGCCTGACACGCTCGGAGTCCGAAGTGGATGGTGAAACCTCGGCGGCGGTTTCGGCCGCGGGCCAGCCGTATCCGGCGGGTGCGCCGAGGCCGCGTGCCTCGTCCAGCAGTTCGAGTATCGGGACGACGCGGTCGGCGCCGTAACGTTCGAGGAACCGCGCGTGGTAGCCGCGCAGGGCGAGCAGACCGAGCTTGTCCCGCGACATTCGCCACATCAGCTCGACGGCCTGTTCGACTTCGGCACGCACTTCGTATGGCAGCCGGGTTTCGACGTCGAGAACGGTGTCGACGTGCAGCGGAGTCGCGTAATCGTTGAGGTTGTGGGCGATGTCGATCGTCTTGGCCAGTTCGTCGCGGCCTTCGCCGACCGGCAGCGCGTCGTATCGCGCGCGGCCCTTGTCGATCTCGCGCAACGCCGCCAGGGCGTCCATGCTCTTGGCGCTGAGCGATGTGGTTTCGAGGATCTCGATGACGTGGCGCAGTGGATCGCCGCCGTCCAGCGGCGGGCGGAGACCGGTGATCAGGAGTTCCTCGCCGACCAGGACGCCGAGCATTCCGGCGGCTCGATCGGCTGGTACGCCGAAGCGGGCGCCGACGCGCTCGGCGAGCGTGTCGAAGAGGACCGTCTCCGCCGCCTCGTCGAGCACCGCCGTGACGACCGGCGAATTCCGCACGGACACCGTCGCCCGCGCCGTGCCGCCGGGTGGGGCACCCAGCGAAGAAGGACAGTCCAGCACGACGCGGTCACCGCGCGTGGTCAGCGCCGGGTGGGCGCGGACGGGCAGCGACCGCAGCAGTTCGCCGTCGGCTTCGAGTTCGTGGACCACGCCGAGCAGCCACTGCATGTCGACGTGCGTGCGGGTGCGGTGCGCCTCACCCCGGCGCGTCTTCGCGGACGTGTCGAACCGTCCACATGCGACACCGGAGAACACGCCGAACGGGGTCGGGCGGGTGCGCATGCGGATGTCGTACCGCAGCACGGCGAGCGCGGCCCGGCGGAGCTGCGAGGCCTTGAGCCCCCTGACGCGGCCGGCGGCGACGCGGTCGAGCAGACGGCTGAGACTGGGCGTCGCGAGTGCGATCGCCTCGCTCAGCAGGGGATCGGCCGCCGCGGCACGCAGCAGCGCGAGCTGGTCGCCACCCGAGGGCAGCGCGGCGCGGTCCGCGGCGAGCGGCGCGCGCACCAGGAAGACGTCCCAGGCGCGGAAGAGTGAGTCCGGCATCAGCGTGCACCCCCAGATGGATGTCCTCGGTGGACGGCGCCCGGCCGGGACGGCGAACCGCCCCGGCCGGGACCGGTGTCAGCAGCAGTGGCTGCAACCGCTGCCGCCGCCATCGCTGGTGCAGCCCGGCGTGCAGTACGAGTAGCTCGTCACCGCCGGACCGGCCGAGACGTTGCCGACGCCGACCCGCAGGTCCAGGTCGAACAGGTCGACCGTCTCCGGAGTCTCGGTCTTGTGCTCCACAAGCGAGCTCATGGTTCCTCCTCCATCGCGTGAACCGCCCCCAACGGACGGCGATACCCACGACCCGGACCGCCTGTTCGACAGCCCCGGCCGCGGTTCGAGACAAGCAGGCGGGATCGGGCGCTACAACGCTTCGGGGCCGATCTGGCAGAGACGTCAGTGCCGGACTGCCAACCCGGGGATCCTGGTGGGCGCGGCGTCGGCGCGGCACGAACGGACCAGCCGCGACGGCTCGATTTGAACCGTTCCGGGGCCACCCGCTACACAAGGGTGTGTGGACTCCGACGAGGCGCTCCTGGCCGCGGTGGCCGGTGGCGAGCAGGACGCCCTGCGCGCGCTCTACGACCGGCACGCCACCGCCATGCTGCGGCTGGTGCGCCGGATGACGTCGCAGGCCGGGGTCGCGGAGGAGATCCTGCAGGAGGCCTGGCTCGCCATCTGGCGCTCGGCGGGCAGTTTCCGCGGTGACTCCTCGGCGCGCGGCTGGCTGTTCGGCGTGGCCAAGCGGCAGGCGCACAACCACCTGCGCAAGGCAGTGCTGCCGGTCGTCGAGCTGGAGGAGGCGGGCGCCGTGCCCGATCCGGCGGGCGACGTCGAGACGGCGGTGTTCGCCAGGGCGGCGCGCGCGGAGCTGGCGGCGGGCATCCGGGACCTGCCGGAGCACCTGCGGGAGGTGCTGCTGCTCGTGCTCGTCGACGACATGGCCTACCCGGACGTGGCGGCGGTGCTGGACATCCCCGTCGGCACGGTGAAGAGCCGGATGTCCCACGCCCGCAAGCGGCTCGCCGCGGCGCTGGCGACGGCCACGGCGAACCCGGTGGCAGGGAGGCAGGAATGAGCGACCGCATGAGCACGCATCTGACGGACGATCAGCTGGTCGCGGCCGTCGCCCGCCCGGCGACGGGTCACCTCGCGGACTGTGCGGACTGCCGGGCCCGGCTGGCCGGATGGCAGAACATGGCAGGCGCGGCCCGCGCGGTCTCGCACGAGCTGACCGGTGAGTTCGGCACACCCACCTTCGACAGTCTGCTCGGGCCGGTGCTGCCCCAGCCGGAGCCCGCGCCACCGGTCGAGGTCGTCAGCCCCGGGCTGCGCACGTCCTGGCGGCTGGTCGCGATGCTCACCCTCGCCCAGCTGCGGCTGCTTCCCCGTTCGCTCGCCCCGCTCACCCTCCTCGGCTTCGCGGGCAGCGTGCTGCTGGCCGTGCTCACGGCGCGGACGGGGCTGTCGACCGTGTTCTTCGGGCTGGCCGTGACGCTGGTGATCCAGCTCGGCACGCTGACGGCCTGCTCCGCGCGCAGCGATCCGCGGATCGAGCTGATGGCGACCATGCCGGTGACCCCGGCCGTGGTGTTCGCGAACCGGATCTTCGTCGTGCTCGCGCTGGACACGCTGCTCGCGCTCGCGGCGTCCGCGGCGGCGTCGGCGCTCGGGGCCCCGGCGGGGGTGCCGGACCTGATCGCGGGCTGGCTCGGCCAGGCCATGTTCGCCTCCGCCGTCGGCGTGGTGTGCGCGGTGTGGCGGTCGACGGCGACGGGCGCGGTGGCCGGGTTCGTCGTCTGGCTCCTCGGCCTCATGGGGACGGTCTCGGGCAGCGGGTTCGCGCACCGGCTGGGGTCGGTCATCGCGCCGCTGTGGTCCACCGCGCCGACGACGCTGCTGGTCGCGCTGCTCCTGCTGCTGGCCGCCGTGCCCGGCATGGGCAGGCCCCGCTACGGCGTGCCGACGGCGTGAACCGATCCGCGCCCGCCGGCTACGTACCTGTCGTGAATGGACTTTGGCTGCACGAGGTCCGCCGTGGCGGACGTCTCGTGCTGGCGTTGCCGCTGGCGGCGGCGGTCGTGCTGGGCGGGCTCGTGCCGTCGCTGGGCGCGGGCATCGTCACCAGGACGCTGGTGGCGGACGCGCTGCCGGTCGTGGCGGGGCTCGCGGCGGCGTCGGTGCTGACCGGGGAACGGCTGGTCGAGCTGCACTTGACGCTGCCGGCGCCGTATCCGGCGACGGTCGCGCGCAGGCTCGCCTGGCTCGCGGTGTCGGCACTGGCCGGTGCGGTCGTGCTGGTGGCCGTGCCCACGGCGGCGGGGGTGCTTTCCGGCGCCGCCGTGGCGCTGGCCGGGGTCGTCGCGTTCACTGCCGCCCTGCTCGGCGTGGCGGCGTACGCCGCGGTGAGGGTGCGGTCGGCGGCAGGGGCGTCGGCGGTGGTGTTCGCCGCCTGGCTGGCCAAGGTGCTGGTCGTCGACCAGGCGATCCGTTCGGTCCCGGTGCAGGTGGTGCTGTTGCTCGCGGCCGGTGTGGTGCTGCTGCGCCTGGCCGCGCGGCGGCTCGGTGATACCGAGGCCCTGTTGCGAGCTACGGAGGAGGCATGAGCGGAGTGCTTTCCCCGGCGTTGAGCGGCACGGTCCGCTACGAGGCAACGCTCGCGCTGCGCCGCCGCGCCGCCTGGTTGTCGCTGGTTCCCTTGTGCCTGCTGGCTTTGCTGCTCGGTCTCGGCTCGCAGGGACTGACGTCGTACACCGACCCGATGGCCCGCATGGGTGCGACGGCGATGATGGTCAACGCGCTCGGCTCGATCGGGGTCGCCATCGCGCTGGCCGATCGGCTGGCCGCGCAACGGCGTCCCGGGCTGCGAGAGCTGCTCGGCGCGACCCCGGCGGGGCCGGTCGGGCGAGCGGCGGGCGTTCTGCTCGGGCCGTGGCTGGTCGCGCTGGTGCCCGTCGCGCTCGTGCTGCTCGCGCTCGGCGCCATCGTGTCGGCCTCCGCCGGGTCCGCGCGGCCGCTGCTGGGCGCGCTGATCGGGCTCGTCACCATCGTGCTGCCCGGATCGCTGCTGCTCACCACGATCGCCACCCTGCTCGGGCTGATCCTGCCCGTCGCCGCGGCACGGATACTGGTCATCCCGCTCTGGTACTGGGCGACGGCGCTGAGCCCGCTCATCCCGGTCCCGACCATCACCGGCACGCTGCTGTCGCCGCTCGGCTCGTACCAGTCGGCGGTGTGGCTGGGGACGCTGCCGCCGCCGGACGAGGGTGGCTGGCTGCATCCGGCCGCGAGCCCGGGCGTCGCCGTGCTCGCCATCGGCGTCACGCTGGCGATGGCGTCGCTGTTCTTCCTGCTCTCCCGCCCGATCCTGACGGTGCGCCGATGAGCATTGGTAACCCGCGCACCAGGACGGAGACCACCCGGTGAACATCACGATCGAGAACCTGACGAAGGTCTACCGCGGTTCGACCGTGGCGCTCGACGGCGTCGGCCTGACCATCGGTGAGGGCATGACCGGCCTGCTCGGCACCAACGGCGCGGGCAAGACGACGCTCATGCGCATCCTCACCGGCACCATCCGGCCGACGTCGGGCAGCGTCGTCGTCGGCGGGCACGATCTGGCCACGAGCGCCGGGCGGACGGCGGTGAAACGCCTGCTGGGCTACCTGCCGCAGGAACTCTCGCTCTACCCGGATCTGAACGGCCGGGAGTTCCTCGACTACGTCGCGCTGCTCAAGGGCATCGACGACAAGCGGGCGAGGCGCGCGCAGATCGACAGCCTGCTCGCCAGGGTCGGTCTGGAAAGCGTTGCCACACAACGGATCAGCCGGTACTCCGGCGGGATGAAGCGGCGGCTCGGGATCGCGCAGGTACTGCTGGGCGACCCCCGGCTGGTCATCGTCGACGAGCCGACGGCCGGGCTGGACCCCGAGGAGCGGATGCGCTTCCGCGCGCTGCTGGCGGGGCTGGGCGGGCACCGGATCGTCATCCTGAGCACGCACATCCTCGACGACGTCGCGCAGAGCTGCGCGCAGGTCGCCGTGCTCGCCACCGGCCGGGTGGCCTACCACGGCACGACGAGCGGCCTGGTCGGCGCGGCCGAGGGGCAGACCCATCTCGTCCGCGCGGCGGCCCAGCCTGCCGGCGACTTCACCGTGGTGAACGCGACGAACACCGCCGAGGGCACCGAATACCGCGTCGTCGGCCCGGTCCCGCCGCCCGGTGCGCGCCCGGTCGCGCCGACGCTGGACGACGGCTACGTCGCGCTGCTGCGCTCGGCGCGGCAGGCGGCGGCGCCGTGACCGATCAGTCCTTTTCGGACAGAAGCGGCTCGAAGCGGCGGTAGGCGTCGATGTCGGTGAAGTGGCGGGCGTAGAGGTCGCCACCGCGGCCGAGGTCGTCGTCCAGCGCGGGCGCGACGTCGACGATGTGCTTGAGCGACAGCGTGATCAGCTCGCCGCGTTCGTTGTGGTGGCTGCCCGATTCCCGCTCGGCGCGCTGTCGCGCCGTTTCGCGCGCTTCTTCCTCGTCACGCGCGAAGACGAGCACGAAGTCTTCGCGATACAGCGTCCGGTAATCGGGCGAGTCGCTGGTCGATTCGTAGAGCACGACGGCGACAAAGGGCTTTTCGATGGCCATGCTTCCTCTCTACCACAATGGCCGGGGCTCCCACCCGGGGAACCCCGGCCACGGGTGCTACTTGTCGAAACGCTTGTCGTTGAGCAACTTCCACGCCTTCACGTCGTCCCGGTCGCCCGCCTGCTTGCCCGCGTAGATCTGGCCGAGACTGCGGGAAAGGCGGTCGCTCGGGAACTCACGCCGGATCGAGCCCTTCTTGCAGCGGGAAATGAACTTCGCCGCGATCTCCGCGTGGTTGTTTCCCGCGACGCAGTCGAGCTGCTCGCCGAACGGGGCCGCGACGGCGGCAGGCTCGGCTGCCAGCGCGGACGCGGTGGGCACGACCGTGAAGAACGTGGCGAACACCAGTGCGATCGGTGCGAGGAACCGGACGAACTTCTGCATTTTTCCTCCCCAGGGTAGGGACTTCCGATAACGAGTGCCTGCGGCACGGAAAAGGTGTATCGCGTTCCGCGCGGCGCAGTGGCCGGTTATCGCGAGTTTGGCAGTCCTGTCAGTCATCGGCCCGGGAATACGCGACCCTTGTTCACGTTCGGTCATGACGCTATTCCGCCGGGGTGAGATCGGCGGTAACACATTCGTAGGACGGTTGCACGCAGTGATGCCGCCAGGTAGAGTAATCCGCGCAGTCGGCAGCCAAGCTTTGGGGGAAGTGGCATTGACGACCATGCTCGCGAACAGGCAGGAATGTCGGTACGCACTCGCGCACTGGGGGTTGAGAAACCTTCTTGCCGATAACGCGCACTGGACCGGACCGCACGGAATCGACATCGGTTTCCTGGCGCCGGATCGGCTGATCGCCGAGGGCAGAGACGACGTCCCGATGATCGTGCCCGCGGTGAACGAGGCGCAGGCGCAGTTCCTGGCGCAGCTGCGTGATCGCCTGTGCCTGGCGCCGATCCTCGCGATCGTCGACGATCTGAGCGGGCATCAGACCTACCGGGCGATGATGGGCGGCGCCACCGCGGTGCTCAACCTCGAACTTCCCGTGGGCAAACAGGAATCGGTGCTGCAGGCGTTGTTCGAGAGCTACCCGGGGGCCGAGGGCGCCCGGCTCCGCCCGGTGCCACGGGCGGGCGAGCGATGTCGGCTGGGCCGGCACGACCGGCAGCCGCCGGCGGGCGAGGCCAGGACGGACCACTCCGAGCTGCTCGTGAGGCTGCTCTGCGGTTCGAACACCATCGCGGCCATCGCCCGCCGGTTCTACTGTTCCGAACGCTCCATGTACCGCCGGGTGCGGCGGCTCTACGACACCCTCGGCGTCGCCAGCCGGTCCGAACTGCGGACCCTCATGGCCCGGCCGTCCTGAATCCCGAGCGTCCCCAGCACGCGGCTTTCCGGCCGGAGCGCCCAGGAAACCAGCGCGCAGACCGCGAACAGCCCGGGCCAGAAGAGATGGCTCGCGCTGGAGCCGGCCGCCGCGTGGGACGCGACGGCGCCGGTCAGCTCGAAGAAAGTCCCGGCGTAGGCCCATTCCTTGAGCCGGGGGAATCGCGGCACCGCGATCGCCACGGCACCCAGGATCTTCCAGATCCCGAGGATCGTCAGGACGTAGGGCGGGTAGCCGATCTTCACCATGCCCGCGAGGGTGTCCGGCCAGCGCATGAGATCGGCCAGGCCGCCGGACACCCAGGTGAACACGATGACGGCGGTCGTCAGCCAGTAGAGGATCCGCTTCGCCTTGACCATGTCACGGCTCCTGGATGAGGCCGATGGCGTTGCCGTCGGCGTCGGTCACCGACGCCACGAGCTTGCCGCCGCCGACGTCCTTGACGTCCTGCTGGGGCTGGGCACCGCCGTCGAGCAGCTCCTGGAGGCTGCTCTTGAGGTCGTCGACCCGGTAGTAGCCGACCGGCATCGTCATACCCTGCGCGTGTCCGTGGGGATTGAGCCCGATGTGCAGGCCCCCGGCGGTGAAGCTGACGTAATAGGGCTCGTCCATTTCGGGCGGAGCGCCGAGCAGCCCGCTGAACCGCTCTTTGGCTTTCGCGAGGTCCTTGACGGGGTAGATGATCGTCGTGATGCCTTCGGGCATGGCGTACTCCTCGAACGGTTTGTCACATCGGCGCGATTTCGCCGGTCAGTGGTATGACAGCCCGCGACGAAGGAATGTGACCATGACCGACCACGACCGGCTGACCTCGCGATTCGAGGAGCACCGCCCGCAGCTGAAGGCGGTGGCCTACCGGATGCTGGGTTCGGTGGCCGAGGCCGAGGACGCCGTCCAGGAGGCCTGGCTGAAGCTCGATCGGGCCGACACCAGCGAGGTGGCGAACCTCGGCGGCTGGCTGACGACCGTCATCGGGCGCATCTGCCTGAACATGCTCCAGGCGCGCAAGTCGCGGCGGGAGGAGCCCACCGGAGTACGGCCGGACGAGGCTGTCGCGAGTCCCGCGGACGGCGACGATCCCGAGCAGGAGGCCGTGCTGGCCGACTCGGTCGGGCTCGCGCTGCTGGTCGTCCTCGACACGCTGGCGCCGCCGGAGCGGCTCGCGTTCGTGTTGCACGACCTGTTCGGCGTGCCCTTCGACGAGATCGCCGCCATGGTGGACCGCTCGCCCGCCGCGGCCCGGCAGCTCGCCAGCCGCGCGCGGCGCCGGGTGCGGGGTGCGGACAGCGCCGCCCCCGATCCGGCCCGGCAACGTGAGATCGTCGTCGCCTTTCTCGCCGCTTCGCGGGGTGGCGACTTCCAGACCCTGCTTTCCTTGCTGGCACCGGACGCCGTGCTCCACGCCGACGCCGCCGCGGTCGAGATGGGGGTGCCTCGCGAAACGGGCGCTGCCGCCGTGGCGAAGACCTTCGCAGGACGCGCTCACGCGGCGAAGCTCGCCTTCATCGACGGCGCCGCCGGAGCGGTGTGGTCAGCGGGCGGGCGGCCGCGCGTCGTGTTCGCCTTCACGATCGAGGACGACCGGATCGTCGCGATCGACATGCTCGCCGATCCCGCGCGGCTCAGCGAGTTCGACCTGGTGATCGCCGAATCTCGACGACGGCGTTGACATTCCGCGGTGATCGGCTCATGCTCCCTGACGGTCACTCGAACGAACGGGGGCACTGGCGCATGTCCGGACTTCGTCAGCTCGAAAAGCCCCCGAGACGCCGGGTACGCGGGTCCCGCCGGTGGGCGCTGGTCGCCGCGGTGTCGGTGCTCACCGCCGGGTTGACCGGCGTCGCCCGCGCCGACGACGCCGTCGTCAACGGGTGTGTGACGAGTGTGCCCGATCCGGGCACCACCGCTCCGGTTTCGATCTGTTACACGGTTTTCCGGCCGCCAGGCGCCTCGGCGGACAAGCCGGTGCCGCTGATCTTCGACAGCCACGGCTGGGGTGGCAGCCGCGCCACGGCGGCGTCCGCCTTCGCGGACTTCCTCGGCGCGGGGTTCGGGGTGCTGAGCTTCGACCAGCGGGGCTTCGGGCAGAGCGGCGGGCAGGCGCAGCTCGAGAACCCGGACTACGAGGGCCAGGACGTGCAGCGCCTCGTCGACCTCGTCGCGGGCCTGGACTGGGTGGCGAAGCAGGCGCCCGGCGACCCGGTGCTCGGCGCGATGGGCGGTTCGTACGGCGGTGGCTACCAGTTCGTCGGGGCGTTCAGCGAACTCCGTGATCGGGGTAGGACGCGCTTCGACGCGCTCGCCCCGCAGATCACCTGGTACGATCTCGCCGGAAGCCTTGCCCCGCAAGGGGTTCCGCGCAGCGAATGGCCGCTGCTGCTCTACCTGGCCGGGATCCCGTCCAACGCGAATCCGCCGGTCGTGACCACCGGCCTGCTCGAGTCGCTGGCGACCGGGAACTTCCCGGATTCGCTCGCCGCGTTCATGGCGCACAATGGTCCACAGTGGAATGTCGGTCAGGGCCGCCGTCTCGACATTCCCGTCCTTTTCGGACAGGGCATCACCGACAACCTGTTCCCGCTCGAACAGGGTCTGAAGAACTTCCAGAACGCGTTGACTCCACAGGCACGCTCGCGCAGCATCTTCGTCGGCTACAACGGCGGTCACACGCTGCCGAGCGTTTTCCCGCCCGGCGCGCCGGGGGCTGTCGACGTCTTCTCCTCGGTCCAGGCCACAGGCGATCCTTGTTCGGCGCAGCTCGGTGGTAGCGACTTCCGCGCGCTGTCCCTGCGGTTCTTCACCGAACAGCTGCTGGGCAAGCCGACCGGGCTCGGCGGGCAGGGGACCTACCACCTGGCGACGCTCGGCGGGCGCTGTCAGACCGTCGAGTCCACGGCAGCCAGTACCGCGATTCCGGTCGGCACCCTCAGCAGCCCGGTCGGCCTTGGCCTGCCACAGTCCATTCCGCTCGCGCGGGGCCCGGTGGCGATCGCGGGAACGCCGACGCTGGACGCCGGCGTCACTTCGACCTCGCCGGACGGCCGGTTGTTCATGGCGTTGTCGGTCGGCACCAGCGCACTGGACGCGAAGATCGTGCAGAACAACATGCTTCCGCTGCGCCGGCTCGGCGGCACGGAACAGCGGTCCGGCGTCGAGCTGCCGTCGGTCGCGGTGGACGTCCCGGCGGGGCAGTCGCTTTTCCTCACCGTGTCACCGATTTCCGATCTGTCGTTCGCGCACGGTAGCCGGATTCCCGGAATCATGACGCTCCAGAACACCGTCGTACGGCTGCCCGTGGTGCGCTGAACCGCGGGCAGCCGGTTATTCGCTGATCGTGAACACGCGTCATTTCCGCGCCGCTTTCCGTTAGCTTCGAACGAGTAACGGATCGCGAGTGGTGGAGGCGTCGATGGGCACGGTCGAGGTTCCGCACGCGCGGCGGTTTGTGCCGTCGTACGTGGAGAACACGAGTTACGGCGTGAAGGAGAGCAACCCGTACAACCGGTTGTACGAGGACAGGATCATCTTCCTCGGCACCCCGATCGACGACGCGTCCGCCAGTGACGTCATGGCGCAATTGCTCCAGCTGGAGGGCGATGATCCCGACAGCGATATCGAAATCTACCTCAATTCCCCCGGCGGTTCGCTCACCGCGATGATGGCCATTTACGACACGATGCGGTACGTCCGTTCCCGTATTCGCACGGTCTGCCTCGGCCAGGCGGTTTCGGCCGCGGCGCTGATTCTCGCCGCGGGTTCGCCGGGAATGCGGCTTTGCCTGCCCAACGCACGCGTGCTGATCCAGCAGCCGGCGATCGAGAGCGTGTACGGGCACACGTCGGATCTGCTCATCCAGGCCGCCGAACTGCAGCGGATGCGGAGCCTGATGGAGTCCGCTTTCGCCGAGCACACCGGGAAAACGGCGGATCAGGTGCACGAGGACATCGAGCGCGCCGCCATCTTCACCGCCGACGAAGCCCTGCGGTACGGGCTCGTCGACGAGGTCGTGCCCTCCCGGAAGTTCACGGTCGCGTGAGATGATCCTCGAACCAGCGCGAGATCTCCTCGTCGACCACCTTGGTCACGGGCGACTGGGGAGCTGGCTCCAGCCCCGGCTCGTCGGCAAGAGGGTGGGCGAGGCCGGGCACGGTCGTCAGCCGGATGTCCTCGGGCCGCGTGTACCGCTCGCGCAGGGCATCGACCAGCTCGACGGCGTCCTTCCGCAACGACGGGTGGTCCTCCTCGCCGCTGACCAGCAGCAGTGGGACCTGCGGCGTGCGGGCCGCGAGCTCGTCGGCGAGCGCGACGAAGTCCAGCCGATCGGCGGCGGCGTGTGCTTCCGGCGTCCATGTGTACGGCTCGGTCATCGGTTCGACCAGGCCCACCACCGAGCGTGCGCGGACGCCCGGGTTGACCAGCGCCGCGGCCCGGACCGGGAACCGGTTTTCGACCAGGTGCCGCAGGACGACGGCACCACCGAGCGAACCGCCGGCGAGCCCGATCGGGCCGTCGTCGAGCGGGAACCGTTCGCGTAGTTCGGTCAGCGCGGCCGGGAACTCATCGGTGGCCTGGCGCACGAACGCGTCCACAAAGGACAGCATCGCGTCCTCCCTGATGACCGCCGCGGCAGCGGCCAAACCGCCCTCGGGCATTCGCGCCCCGGACAGCGGCATGCCGAGATGGATCCGCCATGCGGGCACCGTGTGCATCGGCAGCGCGGCGGCGAAGGCGGCGTTCGTGCGGGGCGCGTCGAGCATGTGCCAGGTGATCACGAGCGGGGCCGGGCTCGCGGCGTCGCCCGCCGGTGGCAGTGCGGTGAAGGGCACTCCCGCGGCGGTGCCGGTGATCGGTTCGCTGCGCTCGCTCATGGCGTTCCCCCTTGTGTCGTCCGGATTCTGTCACCCTAGACCGGGGGTGACACGAGAAACCCCTTGTCCGCCAAGGGCGAAACCCGCCTTGCTCAGCCGATCGTGAAGCCCGTGTCGCGAACGCGCCGTAAGGGACGTTGAGCGTCGCGAACGGCGCGTTCGCGACATGCGTCAACCGGCCGTCCCGAAGCTTGACAGTGCTAGTCATTTCAGTCAATACTGAAATGACTAGCACTTGAGAGGTGAGGCTCATGATCGTTCGGCCGGAAGAGGTCCGGTTCCCCAGTCTCGGCACGCGCTGCGCCGGTGACCTGTACCTGCCCGAGGAGACGCCGGCGCCGGCGTTGGTGCTCGGCCACAGCGGCGTCATGGTGAAGGAGGCGCTGAGTGTCTTCGCGTCGTACTTCGTGCGCGCGGGGTTCGTGGTGCTGGCCATCGACTACCGCACGGTCGGGGCCAGCGAGGGGGAACCTCGGGGGCTTGACCACCCGGAGCGGCAGGCCGAGGACTTCCGTAGCGCGATCTCGTACCTGCGGACGCGGTCCGAGGTGGAGCCCGAGCGGATCGGTCTGTGGGGCGTCAGCGTCGGCGGTTCCGTCGCGGTGCAGGCCGCGGCGCTCGACCGGCGGGCGAAGTGCGTCGTCGTGCAGAGCCCGAGTGTCTGGGACGGCTGGCGGTACCTGGAACGGCTGCTCGGCAGCGAGGGACTGCGTGCGCTGCGTGATCGGCTCGACGAGGACTGGGAACGCCGGTACCGCACGGGCGAAAGCGCCCGCGTCCCGCACCTGACGCTGGACCACGAGAACGTCAAGCACGGGCCGGAGCTGTCCGCCCAGTTGTTTCCCAGCTACCGCAACGAAAAGACGCTCGACTCCACCGAGCACCTGCTGACCTTCGCGCCGGAGAACCTGATCCACCGGCTCGCGCCGACGCCGCTGCTGATGATCGCGAACGGCGGGCACGACCCGTACCACCTGCTCGACGAGGCGCAGAGCGCGTTCGCCAAGGCAGGCGAGCCGAAGCGGCTCGAAGTCCTGCCGTATGACGTCCTCGGGCTGTACACCGGCCCCGGCCTGGAAGAGGCGATGGGGCTGGCCGTCGACTGGTTCGACCGCTACCTGCGCCGGACCCGCCTGGCCACCGCCACACCGGCGCCGACACGCGAGACGGTGGCCGCTGTGAAACAGTGATCGGCTGAGGACACGGGCGAGGAGTGGGCGACATGGTTGACGAGGACCGCATCACGCGATGGGTGGAGCGGGTGGCCACCTTCTGCGTCGACGAGTGGGGGTTGCCGCCCATCACCGGGCGGATCCTCGGCTGGCTGATGATCAGCGACCCGCCCGAGCAGTCCGCCGGCGAGATCGCCGACGTCATCTCGGCGAGCCGCGCCTCGCTCACCTCCAACATGCGCTTCCTGACCGTGATCGGGCTGGTCCGCAAGGTCCGCCGCCCCGGCGACCGCACCGCGTACTACCGCATCGAGGACGACGCGTGGCAGAAGGTCGTCCAGCGCAAGCTCGACAGCCTCGGCGCCTTCGGCGAGATTGCCGACGAAGGGCTCTCCATCGCCGGGACGGACAAGTCCCGCACTCAACGTATCCGGGCCGCCCAGGAATCCTTGACCTGGCTGCGGGACATCGCGGCCCGGAATCCCCTGAAACCCTAGGAAATCCCATGAGTGTCCGGCTCGATCTCGGACCGATTCAGGAAACACTGCTGCTCACGCTGCACGCCCGCGCGCTGGACAGCCGGGCGCCCGCCCCGATCCTCGGTGATGTCCGTTCCGCCGAGATCGAGGAGCGGATCGACTACGACTTCGCCAAACTCAAGGTGAAGGCGAGCCTGATCACCGGCACCGCCCTGCGGGCCAGGAAACTCGACGACGCCGTCCGCCGCTTCGTCGGCGCCCATCCGGACGCAGTCGTGCTCGACCTCGGCTGTGGGCTCGACACCCGGGTCTTCCGCTGCGATCCGCCCGGCGGCGTCGACTGGTACGACGTCGACTTCCCGGAGGTGGTGGCGTTCCGGCCACGGTTCCTCCCGGACCGGTCGCGGCTGATCGGCGCCGATCTGAGCACGCCGGGCTGGGCGGCAGCACTGCCGGGTGACCGGCCCGCGATGATCGTCGCGGAAGGTCTGCTGCCGTTCATGCCGGGGGATTCGTTCCCGCGGATGATCCGCGAACTCACCGGTCACTTTCCGAGCGGGGAGCTGGTACTCAATGGCTACACGCGATTCGCGGCATGGGCGATGAAGTATCACCCGTCGATCAAGGCGCTGGACATCAAGGCGGCGCAAGGCTTCGACGATGCCCGGGAGCCGGAGGGCTGGGGTGCCGGGCTCACACTGGCCGAGGAGCAGGTGCTGACCCGCGTCCCAGAGGTGGCCGCGTTTCCCCAGCCGTTGCGTGCGTTCACCCGGCTGATGGCGCACAGCACCGCGATTTCGCGGCAGGGCGGGCGAGTACTGCGGTACCGCTTCTAGGGTTTCCGGCCCATCAGCCGGAGCAGCCGCTCTTGCCGCGACGCGCTCGGTGTTTCGTCGGGGGCGGCGAAGAAGCGATGTGTGGTCGTGCTCGCCGTCGGGCTTTCGTCCAGTCCTTTGTAGATGGTCTCCAGATTGTCGTCGATCCAGGCGATCAGCTCGGCGTCGAGCTTCTCGTCCGCGCCGATGGCCCGCGCGAGGTCCCAGGTGTGGATGACGCTGTCCGTCGTCCGCACGGCGAGCGCCTGCCGTCCGGGCACTTTCCCCAGCGGGTAGTCGAGAAGCCGGTCGAGCACCCCGGGCCGGGCGAACGCCTCGGCACACTGTTCGACGGACCGGACGTACGCGCCGGCCGGGTCGTCGCCGAGCGCGTCGGCGTCCCGGAGCCGGACGAAGTCCGCGCTGTCGCCACCCTCGGCGAGGCGGATGTAGTTGAGGTTGCCGCGCGTCATGTGGTTGACCAGCGCGCGGACGTTCCACGCTGTGCACGGCGTCGGCCATGTCCATTGGTCCTGCCGGGCTTCCCGCAGGCGTCGTACGAAGTCCTTGCCGGACAGGAGAAACCGGTCGAGGATCGGGTCCATAGGGGACAGTGTCGCCGATGCGGGCCGATTCGACCGGCGGTTTTCGGACGTTACTGTGGCGGCTTGTCCGCCGGAAATCGGAGGGTTGTTCCGTAGCGGTCGGCCAATGCCTGCCAGTGGCGTTGCGCGGCGGTTTCGTCGTAGGCCGGATTGTCCGGAACGGCGAATCCGTGTTCGGCGGGGTTCCCGCCGTGGAAGGACGCCGCGGCCGCCACCCTGCGGGGTGTGCAGGGTGGCGCCACGGTCGCCGTCTTCGGTGCGGATGGTGACATCCGTGCGGGGAATACGGCCAAGTTGTCGCCGACAGCCTTGGCGCACAGCGGATATCGCTGACGTCGGAACACGGACGTCACAGGGCGGTGGCCGCCAACCAGTCGTCCAGCAACTCGCGATCGCCGGTGACCTCGACCCGGTGGTCGGTGGGTGGCAGGCGGCGGGCGAACACCAGCATGAGGTCCCGCACCGGCCCGTTCACGGTGACGTCGGCGCCGTTCGCCGAGCGGTCCCAGCTGAATCCGTCCGGCGTGCGGGTGATCCGCCACCCGGCAGGCAGGTCCTGGGGCTGCCAGCGGAGGGTCTGGCCGTCGCCGCGCAGCGCGGCGAGCGAGGCTCTCAGCGACGTCGCGTTCGGCGCTGACAGGATGTCCATGGCTTCGCTGATCACGTCCTCGGCGAGGTCGGCGGCGATCTCGTACGGCTTTCCCGTGGCGAGTGCCGCGTCGGCGTGGTGCACGACCGTTTCGGCCAGCATCCGGCGCAACCAGAACGCGGCGGGACGTTCACCGATAGGTGTCCACAGAGGACTTGAAGCACCGGCCTCCCTTACCGCGTCGATGAGTTCGGCGGCGCCGTCGCACAGCCAATGCGGCCAGCTCGGCGGCTCGCCGGGCTCGGCCACCAGTGGATCGGGAAACGCGGCGGCCGTGCGAGTGCGCACGATGCCCGCTGCCCAGCGATGAGCCTGGCCGATGTGGCCGACCAGCTCCCTGATGGTCCACAGTGGGCATGTCGGCACCGCGGTGCCCGGAGGCACGGCTTCGACGACGGCGGCGACCGCGCCGGCCTGTTCGCGCAGGCCCTCGGCGAGATGGTCGAATCCGAGAGTTTCCATGGGCGTTGCTCCCTTCCTGACGTGTCCGTACGGTAGGAATTCCACTGGGGTGGAGGTTCGACGAAAAGTGACCGAGGACACATCGCTGGGTATCGGCGAGCTGGCGCGGCTGACCGGCGTTCCCGTGCGCACGATCCGGTTCTACTGCGACGAGGGCATCGTCGGCTCGGCGCGCAGCGCGGGCGGGCACCGCAGGTTCGACGCCTCGGCCGTCGAACGCCTCGGCCTGGTGCGGCGGCTGCGCGGGCTCGGGCTGGGGCTGCCGTCGATCACGCGGGTGCTCACCGGCCAGCGTTCGCTCGCCGAGGCCGTCGCCGCCGAGCGGGCCACGCTCGACGTCGAGCTGGCGGCGCTCGCCTGGCGTCGTGCCTCGCTGCGTGCCGTCGAGGAAGCCGCACCGGCGGACCGGGCGGCTCGGCTCGACCTGCTCGCCGCGGTCCAGGACGGCGCCGCCGCCCGCGACACGCTCGCGACGTTCTGGCGCCGCTTCTACCTCGGCCCGGTGCCCGCCGACACCGTCGACATGTTCCTGTCCGTGAGCGTGCCGCAGCCCCCGTCGGACCCGACTCCCTCGCAGGTGGTCGCCTACGCCGGGTTGGTCACGCTGGTCGGAGACCCGGCGTTGCGCGGGAAGTTGCGTACCCGCGCGCGGCTCTTCGCGGACCTGATCTCCGATGAGACCGCGCTGCACTCCGCCGTCGGGGAGGCATGCGAACTTGCCCGGCTGCTGGTGCTCGCCGGTCGGCGTCCCGGGCCGGGCCCCGCTCTCGACCGGTTCGTCGCGGCCTACGCGTCGGCCCGGCGAACCCGGGACACGCCCCTGTTCCGGCGCGAGCTGGTGACGCACACCGCCGCCGACCGCGATCCGCGCCTGCGCCGGTACTGGTCGCTCGTCGGTGAGGTGACGGGTGAGCCGGTGACGGTCGGGACAAGCCACCACTGGCTGCTCGACGCGTTGGAGCGTTCGGCCCGCTGAACGAGTGCGGCTCGCGGCCGACCGGGAATAGCAGTGCCGAGCATCGACGTGTTTCTGCCGTGAGGCCGGTGGACGCTCGCCAGCCGAGTTCCGGGATGGTGACGAAGTGGCCAGCAGCTATCTGACCGATGTGCCGGGACGACGGATGGTCGGGGACGGCGGTGTACGGAACCGAGTCGCCGGGCCGCAAGTACCCGAGCAGTGCATCGTGAGGACGGCGAAAGTCCTGGTGTAAAGCGCGTTTTCATCCCACCTGCTCTATGGGTGGGGCATGGGGCGAGGCAACGCCTACCGTGACACGGGACCAGGGAGGTCTCGGTCACCTTCGGGCAGTCACTCCGGGCGGCTTAGGTTCTGAGGTGGATGGTGTTTCGTCGTGGTGTGCGGGTGGCGTCGAGCCAGGCGGGTGGGATGAATTCTGGTAGTCCGTCGGTGGTGATGCGGACTTCCCATGGGGAGTGGTGGATGAGCTTGTGGTGGACGGAACAGAGGAGGACGAGATTGTCCACTTTGGTCTCGCCGTGGTGTGCCCAGTAGGTCACGTGGTGCGGCGTGCAACGGTAGGCGGGGACATTGCATCCCGGGAAGGCGCAGCCGCCGTCGCGACGGGTGAGGGCTCGTCGGATCGCCGGAGTGGCGAGGCGTTGGGCCCGTCCCACATCGAGGGGTTCGCTGTGCGAGCCCAGCACCATCGGAATGATCTTGGCGTCACAGGCCAGCCGTCGTGCTTCGGCGGCGGTGATCTCGCCGAGCAGATCAAGAGTCGCCTGCCCGATCCCGGTCCGTAGTTCCTTGAGCCCGACGGTGACGACAATGTGCGTGGCTTCTCCGGCCTGTGTCGGCAGGTCGGGATGTTCGGCCCACATCCGCACCAGCTCCGAGAACGCGCAGCCGCGTCGCTCCCACTGGGTTCGGGTGTCGCGCCCCTCCTCTTCGGTGGCGGGGCGTGGTTTCGCGAGTGGGTCGAGCATGGCTTGCAGGCGTGCGGAGGTCTCGTCGTCCACCCGGGCCTTGATGTGATGTCCGCCATCCCGGTGCGGGGCGAGGGAGAACTCGGGCTGGAAGGGTTTCGGTTCCCGGGTTTTCGGCTCCCGACCGTCCGGATCAAGCTGACTCAACAAACGCCGCCCGGCGGCACGGATTTCCCGGGGTCCGGCGGCACGGGCGAGTTCGGCGAGGATCTTCTCCGCCTGCTCCCGCTGATCCACCGGCACCGCCTTGGGGAGTTTGTCGAGGACCCGGAGGATCTCGTCGATCTGGGCGGCGCCGACCGCGCCCTCGGATGCGGCCTGCGCGGTCACGGGTGCCGTAGGTGGCTGCTCGCCGGTGGTGAGATCGCGGGTGCTGTTCAACGCCAGTGCCCGCGTCGCGCGGGCTTTCGCCTCGCCGTACGGGATGTTCAACGTCTCCTGCAACAGTCGCACCAGACTCCCGTACCCGGTGGTATCGCGGATGCCGCGTCGTTCCAGTTCGGCCATCACCTCGCCCTGCACGGCGGCTTCCCGCCGCTGCACACACTCGGACTCCAAGAGCCGTGTCAGCAGGCAGCCGACATCGACGCGCCACCACTCGGTGCGCGTTGCGGAGGTGCTGCTGTCGACTGCCACGACATCAACGATACGCCGCCCGATCGAACATGTGTGCTATCGATCGGGTGAACCTGTGACACGCAATTTTCCTTGCTGCGTAAGGGTTCTAGCTCATCTTGTATCCGCACGGGGTAAGGTGGGCACGGTGAGTTCTGGGGTGGTGTGCGGGTAGCTACCCGTATGACCGGTGCGTTTCCGGCCAGGGCGCGGCACACGGCTGACGCCCTTGGAGCAGTATCACCGGATTCTCATTCACTTTGCCCGCGTCCTTCCGCGCCGCCGGTCACGACTAGCTCGCTCCGAATCAAACTCGCGGCTGTAACCGCGTCCCAAGGACTGGACGGCTGAACCCACGACGGGGTGAAGATCAGGACATCGGGCGCCAAACCACCACCCGGTTGCCGATTCACAGGTTCCTTTGAGGTTGTGCCCAGGCTTCTCCCGCACCCGCTCGACATACCTGGAGTAGGCCCGAGGGACGGGCAGTGCGACGGATCGGGGACGGGTGGTCGGCTTGAGTGGTGTGATCGCGCCAGGGGAACGTGCCGGGGGCGGGGGTGCTCGCGGCCCGGCGGGGCGGACGGCGACGGTCGACGTCGTGATCCCGGTGTACAACGAGGAACGGTCGTTGCCGGGGTGTGTCCGGGTGTTGCACGAGTATCTCAGCGAGCAGTTCCCGTTCGAGTGGACGATCACCGTGGTGGACAACGCCAGCACGGACGCGACCCACCAGGTCGCCACCGCGCTCGCCGGCGAGATCGAGGGCGTGCGGGTGCTGCACCTCGACCGCAAGGGCCGGGGGCTGGCACTGCGGACGGCGTGGGGCTGGAGCGACGCCGACATCGTCGTCTACATGGACGTCGATCTGTCCACCGGGCTCGACGCGTTGCTGCCGCTGGTGGCCCCGCTGACCAACGGGCATTCCGACGTCGCGATCGGCTCGCGGCTGGCGGCCGGGTCGCGGACGGTACGCGGGCCCAAGCGCGAGCTGATCTCACGGTGCTACAACTGGCTGATCCGCATGTCGCACGGGGCGGGGTTCACCGACGCCCAGTGCGGATTCAAGGCCGCGCGCACCGACGTCGTCCGGCCGCTGCTGGAGCACCTCGAGGACGATTCCTGGTTCTTCGACACCGAGCTTCTCCTGCTCGCCGAGCACAACGGCCTGCGGGTGCACGAGGTCCCGGTCGACTGGGTCGAGGACACCGACACCCGCGTCCACGTGGCGAGTACCGCGCTCGACGACGTCCGCGGGCTGATCCGGGTGGCCAGGAACAAGGCGAGTGGCGCGGCGAAGGTGGCCGAGTTGCCGCGACGGCCCGATCCCGCACCGATCCATCCGGACGCCGTACTCGCGCGCCGGGAAACAGGGCTGTTGTGGCAGGTCCTGTCGTTCGCGTTGATCGGGGTGATCTCGACTGCCGCGAACCTCGCGTTGTACGCGTTGTTCCGCACGGTGTGGCCGTTGCTGGTGGCCAATTTCGCGGCGTTGACCATCACGACGTTGTTCAACACCGAGGCGAACCGGCGGCTGACGTTCCTCGGCGCGCGGGGATCCACCGGGCGCGTGCATTTCCAGGGGCTGCTCGTTTTCGCGCTCTATTACGCGTTCACCTCCGGCGCGCTCCTCGCGTTGCACGCGTTCGTCGCACACCCTTCGACCGCGCTGGAACTGTTCGTACTGCTGGTTTCTTCGGCGATCGGCACCGCCGGGCGGTTCGTGCTGCTCCGCGGCTGGGTTTTCAAACACACCGAAAGGAAGGCGTCCGCATGACGACGGCAGCCCGGCCCGCCGAGACCACGAGCGTGCCGCCCGGCGAAACGACGGCCGCACCCACCCGTCCGAGATGGCAGCCGTACGCGCTGGCGGCGATCGTGGTGCTGTCCCTGCTGCTCTACGGCTGGGGAATCGGCTCGGAAGGCTGGGGGAACACGTTCTATTCGGCCGCGGTCAAGTCGATGGGGCAGAGCCTGACGAACTTCCTCTTCGGCGCCTACGACCCGGCAGGCGTGGTCACCGTGGACAAACCGCCGATGGCGTTGTGGCCGCAGGTGTTCTCGACCTGGATCTTCGGGTTCCACGGCTGGTCGCTGTTGCTGCCCCAGGTGATCGAGGGCGGTGCGGCGGTTTTCCTGTTGCACCGCACCGTTCGCCGGTGGGCGGGGGAGAACGTCGCGTTGCTGGCCGCACTGGTCCTCGCGCTCACCCCGATCACGGTCGCGATCAACCGGGACAACAACCCGGACACGCTGCTCGTCCTGCTGTGCGTCGCCGCGGCGTACGCGTTCACGCGGTCCGTGGAACCGGGGATCACCTCCCGCAGTGCGACGAAATGGTTGCTGCAGGCCGCTTTCTGGTGCGGCTGCTGTTTCGTCACCAAGATGCTGGCCGGGTGGATGATCGTGCCCGCGCTCGGGCTCGCGTACCTGTTCGGCCGGAACGCGCCGTGGCAGCGCAAGGCACTCGACCTGCTGATCGCGACCGGCGTCCTGCTCGTCAGCTCGCTGTGGTGGGTCGCGCTGACGGCCTGGTGGCCGGGCGAGAAGCCCTACATCGGTGGCAGCGCCGACGGTTCGGCCTGGGACCTGATCATCGGCTACAACGGGCTCGGCCGGGTCTTCGGCCAGAAGATCGGCCCGAACGGCGGCAGTATGGGCGGTCCGGGTGGTCCGGGCGCCATGGTGGGCGGACCCGGCGGGCCCGGTGGCGGGCCGGGTCCCGAGTTCACCGTGGGAGCCGGTTTCGGCGGGGACGCGGGGATTTCCCGGCTGTTCGGCAGCGAGGTCGGCGGGCAGATCAGCTGGCTGATCCCGGCCGCGCTGCTGGTGCTGATCGCGGTCGCGGTCGCGGGCGTGCTCCGGTGGCGCCGCAAGGAACCCGCGGATCACTTCGGGCGCGCGGGCTGGTGGCTGTGGGGTTCGTGGCTGGTCGTGATCGGCCTCGTGTTCAGCTACCAGGAGGGCATTTTCCACTCCTACTACACGACGCAGCTCGCGCCCGCGATCGCCGCGCTGATCGCCGCCGGCGCCGCGGTGTTCTGGCGCTACTACCGCGCTCCCGCCGGGTATTCGTGGCTGCTGCTCCCCGCCGGGGTCGCGCTGACCGCGGTCTGGGCGTGGGTGGTGATCTCCCGCGACACGTCGTGGCACGGCTGGCTGCGGTACGCCGTCGCGGCCGCCGGGGTGCTGGCGGTGGCCGGGCTGGTCGTCGCCCGGCTGGTCAAGACCGGGGCCGGGGCGCGGGTCGCCGCGGTACTCGGCGTGGTCACGATGCTGGTGACGCCCGGGGCCTGGTCGGTCGCCAAGGCGGCGACGTCCACCGGTGGCGGCCTCGGTGGGGGCACGTTGCCGTCCGCCGGTCCGAACACCGGGATGCCGGGCGGGATCCACATCGCGGGCGGCGGCGGGCCGGGCATGCCGAACGTTCAGGAACTCGAGGAGATCATGACCACGGGCAAGACGCCCGGCGGACGCCGGATCGGCGGGGCCGAGCTTTCCGAGGAGCAGCGCGGAATCCTCGACTACGTCACCGCGCACAGTGGCGACGCGAAGATCAAGCTCGCGGTCGAGGGCGGCTCGATGGGCTCGGCGGGCTACATCATCAACAGTGACGCCACGATCATCGGGATGGGCGGGTTCATGGGCGGTGACGACGCGCCCAGCGTCGACAAGCTGGCCGCGTGGCAGCGCGACGGCGCACTCGGGTTCGTGCTCAGCAGCGCCAAGGAGGACGCGAACAAGCAGGGCCGTCGCGGCGGGCTCGGGATGTCCGAGGCGTCGACCGCGCGTATCGCGTGGGTCCAGCAGCACTGCACGGCGGTGCCGCCGAGCGCGTACGGCGGTTCCGCGCCCGAGCCGCGGACCGGGCAGCGGATGATGCTGCCGGGTGGCGAGTCGGACACGCTGTACGACTGCCGGGGCAAGTAGATGTCACTCGAACGGGTGAGTCGTCGGGAAGGACGTTGTGGTTCACGCGGACTTCCCGGCGGCTCGCCCATCCTGAACCGGTGAACGAGACCACCCCGCAGCCCGCCACCGTGCTGGTGGTCGACGACGAGCCGAACATCCTCGAACTGCTTTCCGCCGCGCTGCGGCTGAGCGGGTTCGAGGTGCATTCGGCGGACACCGGCACCGAGGCGATGGCCATCGCCGCCCGCGCCGCCCCGGACATCGTCGTGCTGGACGTGATGCTGCCGGACTACGACGGGTTCACCGTGGCCACGATGCTCCGTGCGGCCGGGAACCAGGTGCCCGTGCTGTTCCTGACCGCGCGCGACGCCGTCGAGGACCGGATCGCCGGCCTGGTCGCGGGCGGGGACGACTACGTCAGCAAACCGTTCAGCCTGGACGAGGTCGTGCTGCGGCTGCGGGCGATCCTGCGCCGGACCAAGAGCGCCGAAGGCACCGAGGAGTCCGCCGGGCGGCTGCGGTACGCGGATCTGGAGCTGGACGAGGACGCGCACGAGGTGCACCGCGGCACGCGGCCGATCCGGTTGTCGCCCACGGAGTTCAACCTGCTGCGGTACCTCATGCTCAACGCCGAGAAGGTGGTCAGCAAGGGACAGATCCTCGATCGGGTGTGGCATTCGGAGTTCGACCGGGACAGCAGGATCGTCGAGTCCTACATCAGCTACCTGCGGCGCAAGATCGACGCGCACGATCCGCCGCTGATCCACACCATCCGCGGCGTCGGCTACACGCTCAGGCTCGCCCCGGGCCGGGCGGACGACCGGCCCGCGCCGTGATCCGCCGTCGCCGCTGGACGCTGCGGACGCGCCTGCTGCTGGCGCTGCTCGCGCTGACCGGGATCGGGCTCGCCGCGTTCGGGATGCTGAGCGTGACGCTGCTCGACAGGTCCCAGCTCGACCGGGTCGACAGCCAGCTGGCGGTGATGGCGGAGAACGTCGCCTCGCCGGACCGTCCGCCGCCGCGTCCGCCGGTGGAGCTGAACTCCGCGGAACGGCTGCCGACGGATTTCCGCGTGTTCTTCTTCCAGACCGCGGGCGAACTGACCGACCAGGTCGGGGTGACCAGCAAGATCACCTCCGCGCCGGAACTGCCGCCGATGGACGCGGCGTCGGTCCGGGAACGGGCGGGTACCCCGGTGACCGTGCCGGACCGCGGTGGTACCGGCGAATGGCGGGTGCGCACCGTGGTCCAGGCGCCGACTCCGGCCGAGCCCCGGGGCGGCACCGCCGCCGTCGCGCTGTCGCTGGACACAGTGAACGCCACCACCGCCAAACTCCGCACCATCGAACTGGCCGCGGGATCGGTGCTGCTGGTGATCATCGGCCTGACCGCGACCTGGCTGGTCCGGCTGGGGCTGCGGCCGCTGACCAGGATCGAGCACACCGCGAAGGCCATCGCGGACGGCGAGCTGGACCGCCGGGTCGCCGAGGACGATCGCAACACCGAGGTCGGCAGGCTGGGCGCGGCGTTCAACGTCATGCTCACGCGGATCTCTTCGGCGCTGAAGCAGCGCGAACAGTCCGAAGACCGGCTACGGCGTTTCGTCGGCGACGCCTCGCACGAACTGCGTACGCCCCTGACATCCATCCGAGGTTTCGCCGAGCTGTATCGCAAAGGTGGCGCCGAGAACGAAGCCGACGTCGAGCGGTTGATGGGCCGCATCGAGAGCGAGGCGATCCGGATGGGCCAGCTCGTCGACGATCTCCTGCTGCTGGCGAGGCTCGACCAGGAACGCTCGCTGGACCTCACCGAGATCGACCTGGCCGTCCTCGCCGAGGACGTCGTGCTCGACGCGCGGGCGAGGGCTCCCGAACGCGAGATCTCCTTGTGCCGCCCGGAAAAGCCGGTGCGGGTGATCGGTGACGAGCACCGTGTCCGGCAGGTCATGACGAACCTGGTCGGCAACGCGCTGGTGCACACCCCGGCCACGGCGGGCATCCACGTGTCGGTCGGCTTCGAGCCGGCGAACCGCCGGTCGCGCAAGCCCACGGCCGAAGCAGGCGGGCAGCCGCCGAGGACGTCGACGCTCGCGGTGTTCGAGGTCCGCGACGAGGGGCAGGGGATCCCGCCCGGCGACGCTTCCCGGGTGTTCGACCGGTTCTACCGGGTGGATCGGGCACGTTCTCGTGGCGGCACCGGGCTCGGCCTCGCGATCACCGCGGCGATCCTCGAGGCACACAACGGCCGGGTCCAGGTGTACACGCGGCAGGGGAAGGGGACGATCTTCCGCGTTTTGCTCGCGCCCACGTGACGGGGTGCGTACGGTCTGGCGAATGCGTCTCCTCTTCTCCTCCGGCGCCGGGCACAGCCACATCGCGCCGATGCTGCCACTGGCCACCGCCGCGCGGGACGCGGGGAACGACGTGGTGTTCGTGACCGGTTCGCGCGCGGTGCGCTATCCGGAGGCGGCGGGACTGCACACGGTCGCGATCGACGGGACGGCCGATGAGGCGTCCGCCCGATACGCCGAGAAATATCCGCTCGAACGCATCAGGACGCTGCCGCGCGACGAGGCGCTGTCGTCCATGATCGCGTACTACCTGGTCGGCGTCGGCGCGGGCAGCAGGCTCGGCGAGATGCTGGCATTCGTGCGTGACTGGGAGCCGGACCTCGTGGTCGGCAATCTCGCCGAACGCGCCTCGGTGCTGGCCGCGGACCTCGCCGGGGTGCCGTATGTCATGCACGCCATCGGCCCGCCCAAGCCGGCCGGGGTCATGGCGGCGGCCTGGGAGGTGGCGCACGAACTCGTGCGGCCGTACGGCGTCGAGCGCCTGCCGTCGCGCGAAGGCGTGCCCTATCTCGACATCTGGCCCGAGGCCCTGTGGCCGCGCGACACCGCGTGGGAATACCCGACGCGCTGGCCGCTGCGTCCGGAGAACGTCGTCCCCGTCGACGCGGAACGTCCCGCCGTGCTGGCCGGAATGCCGTACGAGCGCACGGTTTACGTCACTTCGGGCACGTCACACAACACCCGGCCCGGGGTGCTGGAGGCGATGATCGCCGGGCTGCGCGGCGTCGAGGTCAACGTGATCGTCACCATCGGCCGCGACGGCGACCGCGCCCGGTTCGGGGCGCAGCCGGACCACGTCCGGATCGAGCACTTCGTGCCGCAGGAACAGCTTCTGTCCTTTGTGGACGTCGTGGTGTGCCACGCCGGCGCGGGCACGATTCTCGGCGCGCTCGCGCACGGCGTACCACTGGTGGTCTCGCCACTGGGCACCGATCAGTTCGACATGGCCGATCAGGTCGTCGACGCGGGTGTCGGCCTGCTCGCGGGTTCCGGGGCGCCGTCGGAGGAAGCGGTGCGCGCGGCGGTCCTCGAGATTCTCGGGAATTCGTCGTTCCGGGAACGGGCCGCGGTGATCGCCGGGAAAATCACCGCGATGCCCGCGCCCATGGACATTCTCGACCGGCTGAAGGCGTACGCGGCAAGCGGTTCCTGACGATTTCGGAATGGCGGATTTCCGACTGCTTTCTGGTCACGGCCGGACGAGTGCGCCACCATGGCTGCGACCGGACAACCACGTGGTGTGACCGTGGGAGGACGCTGTGAAGCTACGCCGGATTTTCGTCGCCGCCGCCTGCGTATTGGCCGCCGGGCTCGGTGTTCCCCCGCCCGCCGGGGCGGCGCCGCAAGCGGTCCGGACCATCGTCGGCAACCTGTCGGTGCCGTGGGGGCTGGCGTTCCTGCCCGACGGGACCGCGCTGACCACCGAACGCACCACCGGCCGGGTGCTCTCGATCAAGGGCGGGACGGCGACGGAGGTCGCGAGGATCCCCGGTGTGCGGCCGAACGGGGAAGGCGGGTTGCTGGGTATCGCCGTTTCCCCGGACTACGCCACCGACGGCTGGCTGTACGTCTACTACACGGCGGCGTCGGACAACCGGATCGCCCGCTTCAAACTCGGTGGCGCCGCGCCGCAGCCGATCCTGACCGGGATCGCCAAGAACTCCTTCCACGACGGCGGCGGGCTGGCGTTCGGCCCGGACCGGATGCTCTACGCGACCACCGGGGACGCGGGCGCTCGCGCCAACGCGCAGAACCTGAATTCCTTGAACGGCAAGATCCTGCGGCTGAAGCCCGATGGGACCGCGGCGCCCGGGAATCCGTTCAATTCGCGCGTCTACAGCTATGGGCACCGCAACGTGCAGGGCGTGACCTGGGCTCCGGACGGGCGCATGTACGCCTCGGAGTTCGGCGAGAACACCTGGGACGAACTCAACCGGATCGAAGCCGGGAAGAACTACGGCTGGCCGAACTGCGAGGGCAAGTGCGGTAATCCGTCCTATGTGGACCCGTTGCTGGTCTGGCCGACCAGGCAGGCGTCCCCCAGTGGCATCGCCGTCTACAAAGGATCCGTCTATCTTGCCGCGCTCGCGGGCCAGCGGCTCTGGCGGGCCCAGCTCACCGGAGACGGTGGCGTCGGGCAGCCGCAGTCGCTCTACCAGGGGCAGTACGGCCGGCTGCGCGCCGCGGCCGTGGCGCCGGACGGCACCCTCTGGTTCAGCACCAGCAACCGGGACGGCCGCGGTTCGCCAGGGTCCTCCGACGACCGGATCCTGAGCACCGACGGTAGCTGAGTGCTCAACCGTTCGCGCCGGTCCGTGGTTTCCGGACGATGGTGAGTACGGAACCCACGGACCAGCGCGGCGTCTTCGCGAGGTCGCGTTCGGGATCGATCAGACGACGTCCGGCGAGCCAGACGACGGCGCCGAGCGCGAAACCGTACGCCGCCACCAGGCCGTGCCCGTTTTCCTGGGCGAACCACAGCGCCAGGCCGAGCAGGGGAACGCTGAGCGCCAGCAGCTTCTCCTTGATGACGCGGCTTCGCACCAGGAGCACGGCAGCCAGCGTCGCACCTAGGAAGTAGGTAGCGCCGGAGCTGCCGGCGAAGTTGCGGGGATCGGTGCTGCCTTCGGTCGCGCCGAACAGTGCGTCGACGAGCTCGGGCAGGAAGATGCCCGCGGCGAACAGCGCCAGCATCAGCGGTCCGCCCCAGAACCACTCGGCCAGCGCGCCGATGACGGCGAGGGTGACCAGGTTGTAGACCGCTCCGATCGGGCCGCCGTTCTGCATGAACACCGAAGTGAGCACGCGCCACCAGCCCGTTTTCGCCGGGTCGGCGTCGAAGGCGTCCATCGCCCCGCTCCAGCAGAGCTGCGTGACGACCCCGGCGACCGCCACGGCGGTGAGCCCGGCCGCGAACCAGGGGAGGCGCCGCCGGGTGATCGTGTCGGCGCCGACGACCGTCCGGCCGCTGAGGAACACCAGCATCATCAGCGCCGCCGTCGTCAGGTTGAACAGCACCGCGTCCATCGTCGCCCCCGTTTTGAACAGTGTTTGAATCCGGTCACCGTCGACCGTAGCAGGTGTGCCCGGCGGATTCAAACAGTGTTTGAAAGCTGCGCTACGCTGGGGTCGTGAAGCTCACCAAGGACCGGATCATCGACGCGGGTATGGCCACCTTCGCGGAGGTGGGATACCAGGCGCTGTCCATGCGGCAGGTGGCCGAACGGCTCGACGTGCACGCCGGGAGCCTCTACTACCACGTGCGGAACAAGCACGCGCTGCTCCAGTTGATGGCCGACCGCGTGACCCGGCAGGCGTACGACGCCGGGACCGCCGCACTCGCCGCCCTGCCTGAGGACGCGGGCTGGCGGGAGCGGATCGAGGCGCAGGCGAGGACGCTGCGCGAGAGCATCAAACGCCATCCCGGCGGCGCGATCCTGCTCGCCGACAGCCCGAAAGTGCTCAGCGACGGGGCGCTGTCGCTGATGGAACGGCTGTTGCGGACCCTGGCCGACGCCGGGGTGCCCGAGCGGGAGCGGATCATCGGGGCCGACGCGGTGCTCAGCTATGTGACTGGTTTCGTGCTGCAGGAACAGAGTGAGTCCGCCGTCCCGGCGGCCGGTGCCGTTTCCGCCGATCTGGGTGAGCGTTTTCCCTTGACCGTCGAGGGCGCGCCGATGTACGAAGAGGACGAGATGTTCGCCAGAAGCATTCGCCTGCTCTGCGCGGGAATCGGAAATCTTCTCGGCGGAAATGCGGATACCGGCGAATAGGCTGTGGTGGCCATCTCGCCCGGTCGGGGGTATTTTCGCAGTCCGATTGGGTGTTTGCCGCCGATCCGCACAAGAATCTCCCGCATGCGCGCACGGCGGTTTGCTTCGATCTCAGCCAGTGTTGCCGCCGCGGTGTGCGCGGTGGCCATTGTGGTCACTCCTGGTGGCGCGGTCGCCGCGCCGTTGCCGGGCGGGCTCGGCCCGTGTGTCGGCAGTGACTGCCCCAATCCGTTCCCGCCGGTGCACAACGGCGGGATTTCCGGCCACGACAATGGCATCAACGTCTTCGTCGGCGGGGACATGCGGGTGCGCGAGGCGGCCGCGGAGGCCGAGGGCCGCGTCGTGGTCCTCGGTGGTTTCGACATGGCGAAACGGCCCGGTGCCTCCTCCATCTACAACGTCGGCGAGGCCGGAGTGGGATCGCGAGTGCCGCCGCCGGACGGCGCGGACTACCTGACCACCGGCGGCAACGTGAGCATCGCCAATGGTCAGCGGCTGCTTGCCGAGCGCGGCGTAGTCCGGTACGGGGGAACGCTCACCGGCACCGTCGTCGGCACGCCGAAGGCCGATCCTGACGCTGCCAAGCCGTACGCGAATCTACGTACCGAACTGCGCCTGGCCAGTCAGTGTTACGCGCGCCAGGACACCCGCCCGAGGCCCGCCACGGGCACCGCGGTCAACCAGGGTTATCAGACGTTGTTCACCGGCGACGGGAAATCCACGCTGCAGGTGTTCAACGTGGACTTCGACATCACCGGGCGCGGCGGGGGAATGCAGGGCATCGCGTTCGAGGGCATTCCCGACGGCGCCACCGTGCTGGTCAACATGACCGGCGGCGCCCGCACGATCAACACCTACAGCGGTGACCTCGGCGACCAGGACCCGATCAACAAACTGCGGCAGCGGCTGCTGTGGAACTTCCCGGACGCCACCAGCGTGCGAATCGCCGGCGGCGCGCAGTTCCAGGGCAGTGTGCTGATCGGCAATCCGGGCAGCCTCGCCACGATCACGCCGTCCGGTATGAACGGCCGCTTCTTCACCACCGGATCGCTCCTGCACACCTCGGAGCCCAATGGCGGCGGTGGTCAGGAATTCCACAACTACCCGTTCACCGGCGACCTGCCCGACTGTGCCACCGCGCCGACCACGACCCCGACGACGCCCACGACGAGCACGACTTCGACCACTTCGACGACATCGACCACTTCGACGACTTCGACCAGCCCGACGACGAGCACCACGTCGACGAGCCCGACCACCAGCACCACGTCGACCACCTCGACGACGAGTACGACGTCGACCAGTCCGACGACGAGCACGACCTCGACCAGTCCGACGACTTCGACGACGAGCACGACTTCCACCACGTCGACCACCTCGACGACGAGCACCAGCCCGACAACCTCGACGACGTCGAGCACGACTCCGACGTCGAGCACCAGCACGTCGAGCACCACGCCGACGACGTCGACCGGTCCGACGACGAGCCGGACCACGACCAGCGGCACCACGACGTCCGGCACGAGCAGTACGTCCAGCACCACGCCCGCCCCCGGGGTGACCACCGGCACCACCCCGGACCAGGGCGTGGGGCCGGGGACCGGGCCCGGCGGTGGCCCGTCCGGTGACCAGCCGCTGGCGTCGACCGGCACCGACATCCGCGGCACGCTGGTCGCCGGGGTCTTCCTGCTGACCCTCGGTGGCGCCCTGGTGGCGGTGACGATCCGGCGCAGGCGTCGCGAATCCTGACCGGGGATTCCGAGCGGGCCCCTTCCGGCGAAATGCCGGGAGGGGCCCGTTTTCTGTGTGTTCCGTCGCGCGATGAGGTCAGTTTTCCCGTCCTGGCAAGGGAAACGGACTGTTTGACTCGGTGGTGAACAGGGAGAGGAGTCTCGATGCGCGAGTACTGGCCGCAGATCCGGTTGTGGCTTCTGGGGCTGGGTTGTCTCGCCCTGCTCGTCCTCGGCATCCTGTCGCTGACGTCGTCGGACGACGGCGTGACCTGCGGTGGCAAGACGATGCATGTGGGAGACCGGTGCGCCTCCTCGGGCGTCACACGGAGCAGGGACGAGCAGGCGTCGGAGAACACCGGCCGCAACTGGATCTTCGTCGCGGTCGGCGGCCTGGGTACCCTCGGTTTCGCGGCCTACGGCGTCTTGGCGCTCAGGCGCCGGGTCTGACCGCTCAACGCGCCTTCGACGAGTTCCAGCCAACGCTCCCGATCGGACTTCGCGGTCTCGACGCCTGGTGAGCTGTTCAGGAGCAGGATCACGTCGTCGACCGTGAGGTCGGGCCGGACGGCTCGCGCCTGATGCGCCATGGCGATCATGCGCTCGACGGACTCCTTCGCCTGCTCTCGCATCGCCTGGAACGGATCCGGCGCCACTTCGGAAAGCGCGGCGCGGAGGAGCCGTTCGTGCCCCATTTCGACGACCACCCGCCGGATCAGGGCCAGGATTTCGTCGAGGGCAGTGCTGTGGCCGTCGGCGATCCTGAGCACGGCGGCGTCGAGCGTCGCGGCGATCGCGGCGCCGAGGTCCTCCGCGATGGTCTGGATCAGGTCCTGTTTGGTCGGGAAATGGCGATAGAGCGTGCCGACCGCGACGCCCGCCTTCGCCGCGATGTCGTCCATCCCCGCCTCCGGACCGTGCGCCACGAAGACGGTCCGTGCGGCTTCGAGGATCGCCTCCCGGTTGCGCGCCGCGTCCGCTCGTAAGCCCGTTCGCCTGGTCATGTCACCCCTTGCCGAGAAGATGAACTACTGGTTCACTATAAAACATGAACGAGCGGTTCATGTTAGGGGGTGAACATGGGTGACTGGACCGAGGCGGACATTCCGGATCAGCGGGGCCGCGTCGCGGTGATCACCGGTGCCAACACCGGGATCGGCTTCGAAACAGCCAGTGCGCTGGCGCGGCGAGGCGCGCGAGTCGTGCTCGCCTGTCGTGATGGGGACAAGGCGAAGGACGCCGCCGGGCGGATCGGCCTGGACGTGGACGTAGTGCGACTGGATCTGGCGGCGCTGGCGTCCGTGCGAGCGGCGGCCGAAGAGCTGACGGCGCGCTACGAGCGGATCGACCTGCTGATCAACAACGCCGGGGTGACCGGTCTGACCGGACGTACCGAGGACGGCTTCGAGATCCGGTGTGACGCCGAGGATTTCCCTTGTGTGGCAAGGAGTCAACGGGCCAGCCGGTCGGCCAGCCAGGCGAGCGAGAGCGGGTAGCGGTATTCGATGGCCGCGTGCCCGGCGTCGAAGAGTTCGAAGTGGACACGGTCGTCCGGCAGGCCGATCTTCGCGATCTCGGCGCGGAACGCCTCGGCGCCGAGATCGAGGTAGTACTCGTCACGGGTGCCCGCGTCGATCCACACCGCCCGCAGCGACCGGATGGCCTCCGCGTACCGCGGCGCCATCCGCACCGGATCCCAGTCGAGCCAGCGCTGCCACTGCTCGGGACGCGGCGCGCCGGTCAGCGGGTCGAACGGCAGCTCGGGCGTGCCGTCTTCGCGCGCGGAGAAGCAGGCCGCGACGCCGAGCAGTGACAGCAGCAAGGGATCTTCGGGCTTCGTGAACGCGGTGCGCGACTCGAAGTCGGCCCACCAGCGGGTGATGTCCTGGCCGTAGTCGCGCAGGGCTCGCGCGGCTTTGCCGAAGTCGGCGAGGTAGGACAGTTCGTAGAGGGTGTCCCCGGCGTGCGTGGCCAGCGCGCCGAAGACGTCCGGGCGCAGCATCGGGGTGATCATCGCGCCGAAGCCGCCGGAGGACTTGCCGGTGATCGCCCGGGATTCCCGGTCCGGGATCGTGCGGTAGTGCTCGTCCACCCACGGCACGACCTCGTCGCAGAGGTAGGAGTGATACCGCCCGGTGCCTGGCGAGTCGACGAACTGCGAACCGCCGTACCTGGTCCACGCGTCGACGTAGACCACGACGCATCCGGGTGCGGTGCCGCCGGCGAAAACGGCGTCGGCGGTCTCGGGAAACGGCTGACGGAACGGCGTGCGGTTGGCCCACATCGCCAGGTGCCCGGTGTACCCCTGGATGACATACACCGTGGGATATCGGACATCCGGGCTTTCGTCGTAGCCGGGCGGGACGTAGACCCACAACGGCCGCCGGTGCGGATCGCCGAGCGGGTTGTCCCGCAGCAGCGCGGAGTCGAGGATGTGCCGGTCGAGCCGGCCGGCGAGTTCGGCTTCCCAGGGCAACATGGGGCCAGTCAAGCACGGACTACTGGGCGTCCGCAGCCGACTTCCTTCGCGGATTTCCCGCTGGGGAACGCGAAAACGCCGTCTCGCCGGTGGCGGTGGTCGCGCGCCCACCGCCACCGGCGAGGAGCGAGGGGTCAGCCGAGGGTGCGGGTCACATCCTGTGCCGCGTTCTGATCCGGCGATCCCGCCTTCGTCGCGTCGAGCGACACGGCTACGACCGCCGAATCCCCGGCCTTGTAGTCCGCGGCCTCGTTTTCGTTGTCCACACTGAGAACGGCGGTGTGGCTGGCGCCGTCACACGTGGCGGCGGTGTCATTGCTCACGCCGAACGCCGACGCGGTGGTGTCGTTGACGTAGCCGACGAGCGTGCCGGCGTACCCCGCGTCGCAGGTGTAGGTGACGTCCACGTTGACGGTGTCGTTGGCAGCCACGACGGCGCCGGTGATACTCAGCGTCGCCGCATCGGGGGCCGCTGTGGCGGCGGGAGCCAGCACAACGAGAGCGGACGCTGCGGCGGCGAAGGTTCCGGCCCAGGCTCGGGCGGTTTTCATGGTGATCACTCCTTGTCCCGTTCGCACGGACTCGCGGACAGGCGTGGCTCGGCACACGATGGCGGGGCCACGTCGGTGGCGTGGTGATGGCGGCGCGATACCGTCCGGCGTCGCGATCGCCGGACGTACTGGTCGCGGCCCGTTCCGGGCGGAGAGCCGCCGGCGGATGGCCTTCGTCCCGGGGCCGCACCAGTCTCCCGGCTAGAGGCTCCATCGCTGTCAAGAGGCCGCCAGACAAGGATCCAGCCCCGAGGGCCTGTCGGACACCGCCGTTGTGGCACAAGGGGTTCCGCTGCGTGGCCTATCCCTGGGCAGGGCTTGCGAAGAGCGCCCGCGGGTCCAATCAGGTCCGAACGGGCCCGCGCGACGTACGATCTCGCAGGTGAGCAGCAGACCCGCCGCGGAGCAGCGCCTGAACGACCTCGCCCGGCTGCGCCGCGTCCGTGACCGGATCGACCGGGAGTACGCGCAGCCGCTGGACGTCGAGGCGCTGGCCCGCGACGCGCACATGTCGGCAGGGCACCTCAGTCGCGAGTTTCGCCGTGCCTACGGAGAGTCACCATATTCCTACCTGATGACACGGCGCATCGAGCGCGCGATGGCGCTGCTGCGCCGGGGCGATCTCAGCGTCACCGAGGTCTGCTTCGCGGTGGGCTGCTCGTCGCTGGGCACCTTCAGCACGCGCTTCACCGAGCTGGTCGGGATGCCGCCGAGCGCGTATCGGCGCGAGGCGACGGGCGCGACGGAGGGGATGCCGCCGTGCGTCGCGAAGCAGGTGACCAGACCGATCAGGAATCGAGAAGCGCCGTCCTCGGGCCGCACGTAGCGTGACCGCCATGGACATCACCATTCACGCGAGTTTCCTTCCGCACAACGACTCGGACGCCTCGCTGGCGTTCTATCGCGACACCCTTGGTTTCGAGGTCCGCAAGGACGTCGAGTACGGCGGGATGCACTGGATCACGGTCGGTCCCGCCGGCCAGCCCGACACGTCCATCGTCCTGTACCCGCCGGCCGCCACCCCCGGGCTCACCGACGACGAGCGCCGTGTCGTCACGGAGATGATGGCCAAGGGCACCTACGCCAGCGTCAACCTGGCCACCAAGGACCTCGACGGCCTCTTCGAGCGGCTGCAGTCCGGCGACGCGGAGGTCGTCCAGGAGCCGACCGACCAGCCGTACGGGATTCGCGACTGCGCCTTCCGCGACCCGTCGGGCAACCTGCTCCGCATCCAGGAACTGAGCTGAGCCTCGTCCGGCGTCAGCCGTACGGGTGACGCCGGACCACGGTGACACCGCCGGCCAAGAAGACGAACGAGCCCTTGCCGCGACCGCCCCGATCGACAGAGAGAGACACCACGAGCATGGCCACGAGGAAGAACACCCCAGCGACGGCGCGAAGCGGTCGCGCATCAGCGCCGTCGCCCGCGCCGCACGCCGCCGACAGCCACGACCTGATCCGGGTGCACGGCGCGCGCGTGAACAACCTCAAGGACGTCAGCATCGAACTGCCGAAGCGCAGGCTGACGGTGTTCACCGGTGTCTCCGGCTCCGGCAAGAGCTCGCTGGTGTTCAGCACGATCGCGGCGGAGTCGCAGCGGCTGATCAACGAAACCTACAGCGCCTTCGTCCAGGGTTTCATGCCGACGCTGGCCCGTCCCGAGGTCGACGTCCTCGACGGGCTGACGACCGCGATCATCGTCGACCAGCAGCGGATGGGTGCCGACCCGCGCTCCACGGTCGGCACCGCCACCGACGCCAACGCGATGCTGCGGATCCTGTTCAGCAGGCTCGGCAAGCCGCACATCGGCTCGCCGCAGGCGTTTTCCTTCAACGTCGCTTCGATCAGCGGCGCGGGCGCGGTCACCGTGAAGCGCGCCGGGCAGACGATCAAGGAGCGGCGCAGCTTCAGCATCACCGGTGGCATGTGCCCGCGCTGTGAGGGCCGGGGCTCGGTCAACGACATCGACCTGTCGGCGCTGTACGACGACAGCAAGTCGCTCAACGAGGGCGCGGTCACGATCCCCGGCTACAGCATGGAGGGCTGGCACGGCCGCATCTTCCGTGGCTGCGGTTTCTTCGACCCGGACAAGCCGATCAGGAAGTTCACCAAGAAGCAGCTGAACGACCTGCTCTACAAGGAACCGACCAAGGTCAAGATCGAAGGCATCAACCTGACGTACGCGGGCCTGGTCCCGACGATCCAGAGGTCGATGCTGTCCAAGGACATCGACTCCCTGCAGCCACACATCCGCGCCTTCGTGGAACGGGCGGCCACCTTCACGACCTGCCCGGACTGCGACGGTACCCGGCTGTCCGAGGAGGCCCGTTCGTCGAAGATCGACGGGATCAACATCGCCGACGCCTGCGCGATGCAGATCAGCGACCTTGCCGAGTGGGTCGGGAAGCTGGACGAACCATCCGTCGCGCCGCTGCTGGGATCCTTGCGGCACACCCTCGACTCGTTCGTCGAGATCGGGCTCGGCTACCTCAGCCTCGACCGCCCGTCGGGCACGCTTTCGGGCGGCGAGGCGCAGCGCACCAAGATGATCCGCCACCTCGGGTCGTCGCTCACCGACGTCACGTACGTCTTCGACGAGCCGACGATCGGACTGCACCCGCACGACATCCAGCGCATGAACAACCTGCTGCTCCAGTTGCGCGACAAGGGCAACACGGTGCTGGTGGTCGAGCACAAGCCGGAGGCGATCGCGATCGCCGACCACGTCGTCGACCTCGGCCCGCGGGCCGGCACCGAAGGCGGCGAAGTGGTGTTCGAGGGCTCTGTCGAGGGGTTGCGGAGCAGCGACACGCTCACCGGGCGGCATCTGGACGACCGGGCCTCCCTGAAGCCGTCGGTGCGGACGCCGTCGGGGACGTTGGAGGTGCGCGGCGCCGACACCCACAACCTGCAGGACGTCGACGTCGACATCCCGCTCGGTGTGCTGGTCGTCGTGACCGGCGTGGCGGGCTCGGGCAAGAGCTCCCTGATCCACGGCTCGGTTTCGGGCCGCGACGGGGTGGTGTCGGTCGACCAGGCGGCGATCAAGGGCTCGCGGCGCAGCAACCCGGCGACGTACACCGGGCTGCTCGACCCGATCCGCAAGGCGTTCGCGAAGACCAACGGCGTGAAGCCCGCGCTGTTCAGCGCCAACTCCGAGGGCGCCTGCCCGGCCTGCAACGGCGCCGGCGTCATCTACACCGACCTGGGGATGATGGCGGGCGTCGCCACCACCTGCGAAGAATGCGAAGGGCGCCGTTTCCAAGCCGAGGTGCTCGAGTACAAGTTCGGCGGCCGCGACATCAGCGAGGTGCTGTCGATGTCGGTGGCCCAGGCCGAGGAGTTCTTCGCCGAAGGCGAGGCGAAGACGCCGGCGGCCCACAAGATCCTGACCCACCTTTCCGACGTCGGGCTCGGCTACCTCCGCCTCGGCCAGCCGCTCACCACGCTGTCCGGCGGCGAGCGGCAGCGGCTCAAGCTGGCCACCCACATGGCGGAAAAGGGCGGCGTCTACGTGCTCGACGAACCGACCACCGGTCTCCACCTCGCCGATGTCGAGCAACTGCTCGGCCTGCTCGACCGGCTCGTCGACGCCGGGAAGTCGGTCATCGTCATCGAGCACCACCAGGCGGTCATGGCGCACGCCGACTGGATCATCGATCTCGGCCCCGGCGCCGGCCACGACGGTGGCCGGATCGTCTTCGAGGGCACCCCGGCCGATCTCGTCGCCGGCCGCTCCACCCTCACCGGCGAGCACCTCGCGGGCTACGTCGGCGCCTGAGCCGAAACGCGCCCCGGCACCGGCCTGTTCACTTGGTCGAGCACCACACCGCGAGTTCGCTGCCACCCGGCTCGCGGAAGTGGAAGCGCCGGCCACCGGGGAAATCGAACGGTTCGACCGTGACGACGCCACCCGCGTCCTCCACGGCCAGCCGCGCCTGGTGGAGGTCGTCGGTGCGGACCGTCACCAACGGCGCCCCCGGCTGTTCGGCCACATCCGCCTGGAAGCCGAGTGTGATGCCCGCGCCCTGGACGTCGGCGTAGTCGGGACCGTACGGGGTCGCCGCCCAGCCGAACGCCTTCTCGAAAAACTGCCCGGACGCGGTGGCCGAGCTGGACGGGAACTCGACGAAGTCGACTTTGTACATGTTCCGGACCGTAGCCCGGACCCCCGACAAAATCCGCGACCGTGCGGCCGGCCGCGGGGCCGACGACGTCAGGCTCGTTCGGTCGGTCGCCCGGCTCCCGCGTAGTCGTCGCCCGGCTTGCGGTACGGGTGCACCTGCACGGCCTGGCCCTCGGTGGGCGCGTCGATCATCTGCTGGTTGCCGATGTAGAGCCCGACGTGGTGGATCTCGGTGCCCGGATTGCCGTAGAAGATGAGGTCGCCCAGTGCCGGTTCGTCGACACGCTTGACGCTGCGGTACTGCGTGTCGGCCGTGCGCATCAGCTTGATCCCCGCACTGCCGTACGCCGCGGTGGTCAGCCCCGAGCAGTCGAAACCGGGGTCGCGGCCGCCAGTGCCGTTGCCACCCCAGACGTAGGGGAGGCCGATCTTGTCGATCGCGAAGTTGACCGCGCTGAGCACGGCGGGGTTCGGCGCCTTGTCGTGCTGCCCGACCGTGCCGTAGACGTTCACTGTCGCCAGCGTGCGGTGCAGGTACAGCGGCGCGGCCTGGACCGAGCCGACGGCGTTCCACCAGGTCTGGCCCTGCGAAAGGTCACGGCCGTCGCCGCACAGCGCGCGGCCGGTGGTGAGCGCGGCGTCGTCGATGTTCTGCGCGTCCGGGGCGGCGCCGGTCGCCGACCGCTGCCATTTGCTCCAGGTCGCCGGGGCCAGCTGCATCGGCCCGCTCGCGTTCGCCGTCGAGACGACCTTGTCGTAGAAGTCGCGGACCTCGATGGTGCCGATGGGCGCGCTCATCGTCCCGTCGGCGCCGAGGGTGCCGCCCTTGGCACGGCCGTGGTCGCTGGTGACCTTCCCCAGCGCCGCCAGCGTGACCCAGGAAAGGTGACAGCCCGGGTTCTCCTTGCCCAGCGTCACCGTCGCCTTGGCGTAGCCCGTCATCGCCCGCAGCGGAATGTCGAGCCACTGGCTCGTCCGCGACACCCACGCGTCGAACTCGCTCGGTGCCTGCGGGGGTGCCTTCGGCGCTTCCTGCGGCAGCGACGGGCTCGGGCTTGGCGGCGTCGACGAGGCGACCGCGGCCGCCGACGACCGCGGCTGGTCCTTCGGCGACAACTGCACGGCCGCCACCACCGCGCCCGCGGCGACGACGACGGCCGCGGCGATGACCAATATTCGGCGACGGCGCGATGGCTGTGCGACAGCGGCCTCGGGCTCTGCCACGTTTTCGGCCTCGCCGGGCGATGGCTCGGGTGTTTCCGGGGTCATCGGTGGCCTCCGGACAGGCGGTCGAGCACGAACTGCCGCAGCGCGTCGAGGTCGGTGTCCACGGCGACCTCGACCGTCCTACCGGGACTGGCCTCCGGATCGTCGCGGCCGAGCTTGCGGCGATCCACGACCGTCATCCCGCGCGCCGGCCCGGCGCCGCAGTCGACGTTCACCGGATACGCCTCGGTCCGCAGGATCCCGGGGCTGATCGCCTCCGCGACGGCCACGGCGTCGTGCATGACCATCCCGTCGAAACCGAGCACACGGCTGTAGTAGGCGGTGTAGTCCGTGGTCAGGCTCTCCAACGTCGCACCGAGTGGACCGGACGCGGCGAGCTTCGCCAGCCAGGCGCGGTCGATCGCGCACCGGTGGGTGATGTCCAGCGGCACCAGCACGCACGGGACGTCGTCCTCGGTGAGCACGCGGCGCGCGGCCTCGGGGTCGCTCCAGATGTTGAACTCCGCGGCGGCGGTGCTGTTGCCGCGTTCGATCCCGCCGCCCATGATCACGATCCGGGCGATCTTCTCCCGGACGCCGGGATGGGCGGCCAGCAGCGCCGCGATGTTCGTGAGCGGTCCGATCGGGGCGATCGTGACCGGTTCGTCGGACGCCTCCAGCAACGACGCCAGCAGGCTCACCGCGTCGCCGTTTTCGAGCGGCCGGGTGGCCTCCGGCAGCGTCGCGGAACGCCCGGACAGGCCGTCCGCGCCGTGCACGAACCCGGCGGTGTGCGGGTTCCGGTAGACCAGCGGCCGCGCGGCACCGGCCGCGACCGGCACGTCCGGCCGGTCGCACAGCTGCAGCAGGCGCCGCGCGTTCGCCGTCGTCGAGGTCAGCGGCACGTTGCCGAACACGGTGGTCACACCCAGCAGTTCGACGTCGGCCGACACCGCGGCCAGCGCGATCGCGAAGGCGTCGTCGACACCCGGGTCGGTGTCGATGATCAGCTTCGTCCCCATCAGCTCCCCTTGCCTGTGTCGGGCGTCTGTTCACAGGTCCGTCCGATCACAGATTACGCACCGCCTTCCTCCCCGCCACCGCCCTCAACGGAAGCGCTTCGCGCCGCTGTTAGATTCCATGGATGACGTCGATGTGGGGTGCGCCCGCGTTGTCACGGGTGCGGGCCTGGCGCCAGGCCCGGCGCGACCCGCGGCAGGCGAAGTTCCTGACCGCCGATTCGCTGCGCTGGGTCCTGCGGAACCGCGCGTACACGCCCTGGTACCTGGTGCGCTACTGGCGGCTGCTCAAGTTCCGGATCGCGAATCCGCACATCATCCTGCGCGGCATGGTGTTCCTCGGCAGGAACGTGGAGATCCACTGCCGCCCCGGGTTCGGCCGGATGGAGATCGGCCGGTGGGTGCACATCGGCGACGGGAACGCCATCCGCTGTCACGAAGGGTCGCTGCGGATCGGCGACAAAGCCGTCTTCGGGCGGCAGAACGTGATCAACGGCTACCTCGACATCGAGCTCGGCTCGGCCACGCTCGTCGCGGACTGGGTCTACATCTGCGACTTCGACCACGTCACCGCCGACATCACGGTGCCGATCAAGGACCAGGGCATCGTGAAGTCGCCGGTCCGGATCGGGCCGGACACCTGGATCGGCACGAAGGTCAGCGTGCTGAAGGGCACGCGCGTCGGGCGCGGCTGCGTCCTCGGCGCGCACGCTGTGGTGCGGGGCGACATCCCGGACTACTCGATCGCCGTCGGCTCGCCCGCCCGCGTGGTGCGCAACCGCCAGGACGACTACGCCGCCGACGCGGCGCGCCGCGAGGCCATCGCCGACATGGCGCGCAAGGCGAACAAGGCGCTGCAGAAGACCCTCGAATCCTGACGGCCTGGCAAGTGCGTCCCACGGCTTGAGCGTCGTTGCCGTTTTACGGCGACGGGCGAAAAGCTCCTGCTCGACAGGCGAAAAGCCGGGCAGTGGGAGGGCAGGATGGGCGAGTCCGCGGGGTTGTCGAGGCGGGCGTTCGGGACGTTGCTCGGGGCCACCGGCGCGGGTGTCCTCGCCGCGTCCGGGACCGCGTCGGCGGAAAACGGCGGCGAACAGCCGTTCCGCGCGGCGCCGGAAAGCCCGGTGCGCAGGCCCAATCTGCTGGTCATCCTGGGCGACGACCTCGGCTGGGCCGATCTGTCCAGCTACGGGTCGCCGCACATCCGCACCCCGAACCTCGACCGGCTCGCCCGCGAAGGCGTCCGCTTCACCGACGCCTACTCCGGCTCCGCGACCTGCTCGCCGACCCGGTTCAGCCTCTACACCGGCCGCTACCCGGGCCGGTTGCGTGGCGGCCTCGCCGAACCGATCGCGTCGCCGAACGAACTCGAGGGCATCCCGCACGACCACCCGACCCTGGCTTCGCTGCTGGCCGACGCCGGATACTCGACGGCGCTGATCGGCAAATGGCACTGCGGGTACCTACCGTGGTTCAGCCCGACCCGGGCCGGCTGGCAGGAGTTCTTCGGCAACTTCGGCGGCGCGATCGACTACTTCTCGAAGCTCGACGGCGCCGGGCGCCACGATTTGTACGAGGGCGAGGTCGAATACGCCGACCTGCGCTACTACACCGACATCATCACCGAACGGGCCGTCGAGTTCGTGCGCCGCGACCACGACCGGCCGTGGTTGCTCAACCTCAACTTCACCACTCCGCACTGGCCGTGGGAAACGCGGGACGACAAGGCCGTCAGCGACGAGCTCAGCGCGCGGATCCGGGCGGGGGAGCGCAACGTGCTGTCGCATTCGGACGGTGGTTCGCTCGAGACCTACCGGAAGATGGTCGAGCACCTCGACAGTTCCGTGGGCGCCGTGCTCGACGCGCTGCGTGCCCGTGGCCGTTTCGAGAACACGCTCGTGTTGTTCGCCAGCGACAACGGCGGCGAGCGATGGTCGTATCAGTGGCCGTTGTCGGGCGAGAAGTTCGGCTTGCAGGAAGGCGGCATCCGCGTCCCGACGATCCTGCGCTGGCCCGCGGCGATCCGGCCGCGTCAGGTCAGCGACGTCCCGGTCGTGTCCCCGGACTGGACCGCGACGCTGCTCGACATCGCGGGCGCGAAGGTGGATACGCGGTATCCACTCGACGGCCGCAGCCTCGCCGGATACCTCCTGCGTGGCCGGAAAGCGCCTGCGCACGATCTGTTCTGGCGGACCCGTGCCGAGCGGGCGTTGCGCCGTGGCCGGTGGAAGTACTACCGGACCCCGGCCGGTGCCGACCAGCTCTTCGACGTCGTGAGCGACCCGCGGGAGCAGGCCGACCGCGCTCGTGCCGAGGCACCGAGGCTGGCGGAGCTGCGGGCGGCGTGGGAGAAAATCGACTCCGGCCTGCTGCGTTACCCGGCCTGAGCACCAAGCTGTGTCATACCAAGCTGTGTCACACCAAGAAGTGGAACAGCGGGCTGCCCGGCTCGACCCGTTCGACCTGCAGCGGGCTGGTGGCCAAGCGGTGGAGAAGCCCGTCGAGGTCCCCGGCCCGCGCGAGTTCGATGCCGATCAGCGCGGGCCCGGTCTCGCGGTTGTTGCGCTTGACGTACTCGAAGCGGGTTATGTCGTCGTCCGGTCCGAGCACCTCGTCGAGGAACTGCCGCAGCGCACCGGGTTCCTGCGGGAAACCGACGAGGAAGTAGTGCTTGAGGCCCTCGTGGATCAGTGAGCGTTCCACGATCTCGCCGTAACGGCTGACGTCGTTGTTGCCGCCGGACACGACGCACACCACGGTCTGGCCGGGCTCGATCTTCACCGGATCGCCGAGCGCGGCGGTGGCGAGCGCGCCCGCCGGTTCCGCGATCACGCCGTCGGACTGGTACATCGCGAGCATTTCCGTGCACACCGCGCCCTCTGCGATCGAGGTCAGTTCGGCGCCGCTGTCGCGCACCAGCGGGTAGGTGACAGCGCCCGCCTCGCGCACCGCCGCACCGTCCACAAAGGAGTCGACGGCGTCGATCCGGACCGGGTGCCCTGCCTCCAGCGCGGCCGCCATGCAGGTCGCTCCCGCGGGTTCGACGCCGACTACGCGGATCTCCGGATGCCGTTGCCCGACCCAGCTGGTGATCCCGGCGAGCAGCCCGCCGCCGCCGACCGGCACCACCAGGACGTCCGGGACGAACCCCAGCTGTTCCACGATCTCCAGTGCGACCGTGCCCTGCCCGGCGACGGTCTGCACGGCGTCGAAGGCGGGCACGAGCGTCGCGCCGGTACGCTGCGCGTCCTCTCGCGAAGCGGCGAAGGCGTCCTCGTACGTCTCGCCGACGACGATGACCTCGATGTGCGCGCCGCCGAGTGTCGCGATGCGCTCGCGCTTCTGTCGCGGTGTCGTGCCCGGGACGTAGACACGGCCGTTCGCGCCGAGCCGACGGCATGCGTACGCCACGCCCTGCGCGTGGTTCCCGGCACTCGCGCACACGACACCGCGGGCACGGGTCGCTTCGTCGAGCTGGACGATGAAGTTGTACGCGCCGCGGATCTTGTACGAACGGACCGTTTGCAGATCTTCGCGCTTGAGCCACACCCTGGCGTCCACGCGGGAGGAAAGCCGGGCGTTGGGCTCCAGTGGCGTCTTGGTGACCACTCCGGCGAGCCGGCGCGCGGCCTGCTCGACGAGTTCGGCTGTCACCGTGTCGATGTCGTGCACCTCGACGAATGTACTGACCCGGTTCGCGGTACCGGCGTTCGGCTATCCGGCCGCGGTGGCCCGCAGCGCGTCGACGACGCCGGCGACGTGCTTCCTCGCCGCGAGCTCGGCGGCCGCCGGGTCACGGGCGGAGATGGCCTCGATGAGCGCCAGGAGTTCGCGGACCGACGCCTTGGGCCTGCCAGAGGCCGGTGACAGCCGGAACTGGCGCCGGATGATCGGGCCGCGTAGCCGGGCGATGAGGCCGGTGGCCACTTCCTGACCGGAAATCTCGCGCACCAGCCGGTGCAGCTCGGTATCCAGCTCCGCGTACCGGAGCGGTTCGGCCTCGCCCGCCGCGCGCGTCAACTGGTCGCCGATCATGCGCAACAGGCCGATCTGTTCGTCGGTAACCACTTCGGCCGCCTTGGCGGCGCAGAGTCCCTCCAGCACCATGCGGCATTCGGTCATCGCGATCGCCTCCGCCAGGGGGACGGCGCGCACCCGGGCGCCACGGTTCGGGACGCGTTCGACCAGGCCTTCCGAGGCCAGCTCGATGAGTGCCGCCCGCACGCTGGCCCTGGTCACACGGTAGGTCTCGGCCAGCTCGGTCTCGACGAGGCGCTGGCCGGGCGCCATGTCGCCGTCCTGGATCGCCCGCCGCAGCGCGGACAACACCCGTCGCGCGGCAACGGCGCCCTGGGCGGTGTCGGCAGGCATCCGCTCCTCCACTTTCCGGCTCCCGGATGGTAAACAATCATGGCGGCAACTGCCCGGCCCGAAGCAGCTTTCAATGCCGCTGACCTGCGCGTAGCCGAAAAGCGGCAACAGGAGCGAACCCGCTGAAACGCCACCGCGCGCTGCGGGAGGTCAGCCCTTGGGCACGGCCGGGTACGGCACGAAGGTGCTGGTGTTCTCGTCCACGGTGAGCTGCTTGCCGATGGTCGGGAACGCCCGCTGCGGGCAGGCCGGGCGTTCGCAGACTTTGCAGCCCATCCCGATCGGCGTCGCCGCCGCGGGCTCGTCCAGGTCGAGCCCGGTCGAATAGATCAGCCTGCCCGCGTGCCGCAGCTCGCAGCCGAGCCCGACGGTGAACGTCTTGCCGGGGCTGCCGTAGCCGCCGATGTTCCGCGACACGGTCCGCGCGACCCAGAAGTAGCTCTTGCCGTCGGGCAGCGTCGCGATCTGCGTCAGGATCTTGCCGGGCGAGGTGAACGCCTCGTAGACGTTCCACAGCGGGCAGGCGCCGCCCACCCGGCTGAAGTGGAACCCGGCCGCGGACTGCCGCTTCGACATGTTGCCCGCGCGGTCGACGCGGACGAACGAGAACGGCACCCCGCGCTGCTTCGGGCGTTGCAACGTCGACAGCCGGTGGCACACCGTCTCGAAACCGACGCCGAAGTGATCGCACAGCCGCTCGATGTCGTAGCGGAACTTCTCGGCCGTGGTCAGAAAAGCGCCATAGGGCAGGACCAGTGCCCCGGCGAAGTAGTTCGCCAGCCCGACCCGCGCCAGCGATCGGGCGGCAGGGCCGGAAAACGCCCACGAATCGGCGAGTTCGGTGATGAGATCGTCGTATTCGAGCAACGCGATCTGCGAAGCCATCCGGAACGCCTGCTGGCCGACGCGCAGGCTCGGCGCCAGCCGGAGCACGCGGCCCTGTGGTTCGTAGCGATGCTGTTCGCCCGCCGATTCGTCGATCCCGGCGCTGGTGACCTCGACGCCGTAGCGCTGCCACAGCCGCTGCTTGAGCATGACCAGTACCTCGCCGCGGCGCAGCGGGATCTCGGCAGCCATCCGCTCGGCCCGATCGTCCAGTTCGGCGACGTAGTTCTCCCGCTCGTAGAAGAAGTCGCGGACCTCTTCGTGCGGAAGCGGTGCGGCGGCGCTTCCGTGCAGGCCGAGGCCGTTTTCCGTGGTCAGCGCCGCGGTGTTTTCGACGGCGTTGCGGTAGCTGCGGTGCAGCTTGACCAGCGCTTGCGCGATCGTGGGCAGGTTCGAGGCCAGCTCGTTGAGTTCGCCGGTGGTGACGTCGATGCCGAGGACCTCGTCGAGCAGCGCCTCGCGGACGTCGGCGACCAGGCGTGAGGTGTCCGTGCTCGCGAAGAACTCCGCGTCGACGCCGAACGCCTGCGTGATCCGCAGCAGCACGGGGACGGTCAGCGGCCTCGAGTTGTGCTCGATCTGGTTGAGGTAACTGGGTGAGATCTCCAGCACACGGGCGAGGTCGGCCTGGCTCATCGACCGGTTTTCCCGCAGATGCCGCACACGCGCGCCGGCGAAAATTTTATCCACCAAGACCTCCGGAGTCCGCAAGGTTTCCGGCCCTGAACGATTACGTGAACGATCAAGTCCGGCGTTTTTCGGCCCAGTTGTGAACCGCTGATTCGCAACCTTCACAGAAGCGTACGGAAGCTTCGCAGAAATTGGCAAATTGGAGACCTGGACCGGATTTTCCGTGGCATGCCAAGGTCACGGCAGGAAAGGCGAGCAATCGCAAACTTCGCAACACCAGGAGACTTCGATGACTGAGCAGGCCAAGCAGGCGGCCGAGGAGCTGGCCAAGCAGTGGGAGACCGACCCCCGCTGGGCAGGCGTCCAGCGGACCTACTCGGCCGCCGACGTGGTGAAGCTGCGCGGCAGTGTCGTCGAGGAGCACACCCTGGCCCGCCGCGGCGCCGAGAAGCTGTGGAACCTGCTGCACACCGAGGACTACATCCACGCGCTGGGCGCGCTCACCGGTAACCAGGCCGTCCAGCAGGTCCGCGCCGGGCTGCGCGCGATCTACCTGTCGGGCTGGCAGGTCGCCGCCGACGCCAACCTCGCCGGGCAGACCTACCCGGACCAGAGCCTCTACCCGGCCAACTCGGTGCCCGCCGTCGTCCGCCGCATCAACAACGCGCTCGGCCGCGCCGACCAGATCACCTGGGCCGAGGGCAACACCGACATCGACTGGTACGCCCCGATCGTCGCCGACGCCGAGGCCGGTTTCGGTGGCCCGCTGAACGCGTTCGAGCTGATGAAGGGCATGATCGCGGCCGGCGCGGCCGGCGTGCACTGGGAGGACCAGCTCGCGTCCGAGAAGAAGTGCGGCCACCTCGGCGGCAAGGTCCTGATCCCGACCAAGCAGCACGAGCGCACCCTGAACGCGGCCCGTCTGGCCTCCGACGTGCTGAACGTGCCGACCCTGGTCGTCGCCCGCACCGACGCGCAGGCCGCGACGCTGCTCACCAGCGACGTCGACGAGCGCGACCAGCAGTTCCTGACCGGCGGCCGCACCGCCGAAGGTTTCTACGAGGTGCGCAACGGCATCGAGCCGTGCATCGAGCGTGGCCTGGCCTACGCGCAGTACGCCGACCTGCTCTGGATGGAGACCTCGGAGCCGGACCTCGAGGTGGCTCGCAAGTACGCCGAGGCCATCAAGGCGAAGTTCCCGGACCAGATGCTGGCCTACAACTGCTCGCCGTCGTTCAACTGGAAGAAGCACCTGGACGACGCGACGATCGCGAAGTTCCAGCGCGAGCTCGGCCACATGGGTTACAAGTTCCAGTTCATCACCCTCGCCGGTTTCCACGCGCTGAACTACTCGATGTTCGACCTGGCGCACGGCTACGCCCGCGAGGGCATGACCGCCTACGTCGACCTGCAGGAGCGCGAGTTCGCTTCGGAGAACCGCGGCTACACCGCGACGAAGCACCAGCGCGAGGTCGGCACCGGCTGGTTCGACCAGGTCGCGACCGCGCTGAACCCGGCCAGCTCGACGACCGCGCTCAAGGGTTCCACCGAGGAAGCCCAGTTCTGATCCTGCCCGGTTGCTCGTGGTGCGGCCCTTCCCGAGGGGCCGCACCACACCGGCCACAACGGAAGGTGTGTCATGTTCGACAGCCTCACCCACCGCGTCGAGGTCGCCGGGCCCGCCGGTGACCGGTTCGCCGAGATCCTCACCCCCGCCGCGATCGACTTCGTGGTCAAGCTCGACAACGCTTTCGCCGGTCGCCGCAGCGAGCTGCTCGACGCACGCCGCACGCGCCGCGAAAAGCTCCAGTCCGGTGAGCAGCCGCTCGGCTTCCTGCCCGAGACCCACGCCGTCCGCAACGACTCGACGTGGCGCGTGGCCGAATCCGCGCCGGGGCTCGAGGACCGCCGCGTGGAGATCACCGGGCCGACCGACCGCAAGATGACGGTCAACGCGCTCAACTCCGGCGCGAAGGTGTGGCTGGCGGACTTCGAGGACGCGACGTCCCCGACCTGGCACAACGTGATCGACGGGCAGCTCAACCTCTACGACGCCATCCGTCGCAACATCGACTTCACCACCGAGGCTGGGAAACGCTACGTCGTCGGCGACGAGCCGGCCACGATCGTCGCCCGTCCGCGCGGCTGGCACCTGGTGGAGAAGCACATCCGCATCGACGGCCGCCCGGTTTCGGCGAGCCTCGTGGACTTCGGGCTGTACTTCTTCCACAACGCGAGGCAGCTGATCGCGCGCGGCAGCGGCCCGTACTTCTACCTCCCGAAGCTGGAAAGCCACCTCGAAGCGCGGCTGTGGAACGACGTTTTCCTGCTGGCGCAACGGGAACTCGGGATCCCGCGGGGCACCATCCGTGCCACGGTGCTGATCGAGACGATCACCGCGGCGTTCGAAATGGACGAGATCCTCTACGAACTCCGCGAGCACGCAGCCGGGCTCAACGCGGGCCGCTGGGACTACATCTTCAGCGTCATCAAGAACTTCTCCTCGCACGGCGCGGACTTCGTGCTGCCGGACCGCGCGCAGGTCACCATGACCGTGCCGTTCATGCGGGCCTACACCGAACTGCTGGTGCGCACCTGCCACAGGCGCGGCGCGCACGCGATCGGCGGGATGGCCGCGTTCATCCCCAGCCGCGACCCGGAGGTCAACGCCACCGCGCTGGAAAAAGTCCGTCAGGACAAGGAACGCGAGGCAGGCGACGGGTTCGACGGCTCGTGGGTGGCGCACCCCGGCCTGGTCCCGGTGTGCCGCGAAGTGTTCGACACCGTGCTCGGCGGCTGGCCCAACCAGCTGGGCAAGCTGCGTGAGGACGTCGACGTCACCGCCGAGGACCTGCTCGACGTCGCGAGCGCTGGCGGCGAGGTCACCGAGGCCGGGGTCCGCGCGAACATCAACGTCGCGCTGCGCTACGTCGACGCCTGGCTGCGGGGCACCGGTGCGGCCGCGATCCACAACCTGATGGAGGACGCGGCCACCGCGGAGATCGCGCGGTGCCAGGTGTGGCAGTGGATCCGCAACGGCACGAAGCTCGAGGACGGGACCGTGCTGACGCGTGAACTCGCGGTCGAGTTCCTGGACGACGAACTGGCTTCGGTGCGCGCCGACCTCGGCGAAGGTACCCGGCTCGACGACGCCTACGCGATCTTCACCGAAACCGCGCTGGGCGAGAAGCTGCCGAGCTTCCTCACGACGGGCGCCTACGCGCGGTACCTCACCGACCTTCGGTGAGCACGGCTGTGTCGATGCGCTCTCGCCGGTAGAGAGTGTTTCGCGCTCCGGCCGTCCTTACCTGACGAAGGGCGGCCGGGTTCCACATCGGTTTGGGACGGTGTGGCCGAGCGAGCCCGGTGGCGGAGGCTCCCCGCCACCGGGCTCGCTCATGTCCGGCGCTTCTTTTGCGCCTTGAGCAAGACCGCCGCCGCTTGGTGCGCCGTCGCCGCTTCCCCGGCGTCGCCACTGATAGCCGCGAGGACCGTCGCGCCCTCCATGAGCGAGAAGAGCTGGTCCGCGAGCGGAGGATCGGGCACCAGTTCACGGATGTACGCGCGGACTTCGTCTTTGTGTTTGCGGATCGCCGCGAGGACCCCGGGTGAGGGTTCACCGAACTCGCCGAACGAGTTGATGAACGCGCATCCCCGGAAGTCCGGCTCGCGGAACCAGTCGTAGAGCCACTCGAACACCGCCAGCGGATCGTCGCCGTGCGCGCGCACGAAGGTGCGCAGCGAAGCGCGCCAACGCTCGTCGCGTCGCAACAGATAAGCCTCGACGAGATCGTCCTTCGACGGGAAGCACTGGTACAGCCGCTTCAGGGACACGCCGGAGCGTTCGCGTACGGCATCCATGCCGACAGCCTGTATGCCGTGGGCGTAGAACAACGTCTCGGCGGCTTCGAGGAGCCGTTCGGTCGCTTCCGCGGGATCCATGTCACCTGCCTCTGGCGTGGAGAACGAACGTTCTCTACTGTAGCCCACAGGAGGAGAACGGACGTTCTCCACTGCTGGAAAGGAGATCCGATGACGTCACGCCCACCGTTCCCGCCCTTCGACGAGGACACGGCTCGCCAGAAGGTCCAGGCCGCCGAAGACGCGTGGAACACTCGTGACCCCGAGCGGGTCGCGCTCGCCTACACCGAGGACTCGGTTTGGCGGAACCGTGACCGGTATGTCGTGGGGCACCCGCAGATCGTCGAATTCCTGACCGAGAAGTGGGAACGGGAACTGGATTACGCGCTGCGCAAGGAGCTGTGGGGCTTCCGGGGGAACCGGATCGGGGTCCGGTTCCAGTACGAGTGCCGCACCGCCGACGGCCGGTGGTACCGCAGTTACGGCAACGAACTGTGGGAGTTCAGCGACGACGGGCTGATGAGCCGTCGTGAGGCGAGCATCAATGACGTGCCGATCGCGGAGGCCGACCGCCGGATCCACGGCCCGCGGCCGAAATCCGACCACGGGCTCCTGCTTCCGGTCTTCTGACCGCGGAAGCACTCAGCCGAAAGCGCTCAGCCGAAAGCGAAAAAGCCCGTCGCCGAAGCCTCGCCACGGCAGGCTGTGTGCATGAGCCTGGGATTCGGCGGCGAGGTGACCGAGTTCTATCACCGGTATCGGCGAGGTTATCCGCCCGCCGTCTTCGACGCGCTGACCGAGGTGTTCGGATTGTCCGCCGCCGATGTCGTCCTCGACCTCGGCTGCGGCACCGGCCAGCTGGCCCGTCCGATCGCGGCGCGGGTCCGCGCCGTGCTGGGCATGGATCCCGAGCCCGACATGCTCGTGCGGGCACGGCGCGCGGCGCTGGACGAGGACGTGCGCAACGTGACGTGGCTGCTCGGCGGCGACGCCGACGTCCCCGCCCTCGGGGCCTTGCTCGGTGGTGATCGGCTCGGCGTGACCACGATCGGCCAGGCCCTGCACTGGATGGAATCGGCCCCGTTGTTCCGCGCGTTGTGGCCGTTGTCGCGTCCCGGTGGCGGTGTCGCGGTGGTGACGAACGGCGAACCGTTGTGGCTCCAGGCCACCCCGTGGTCCCGCGCGCTGCGGGACGTCCTGGAGGGCTGGCTGGGCACACGGCTCACGCGCACGTGCGGCACCGACGAGGTCAGCCGCGAGCGCTATCGGGCAGAGCTGGCCGCCGCCGGATACCAGGTCGACGTCCGGACCATCGAGTACGCCGGGGACCTCGACGTCGACACCATCGTCGGTGGCGTTTTTTCGGCGATGAGCGTCGACCGGCTGCCCGCGCCGGAACGACGTGCGGAGTTCGCCGCTCGCGTCCGCGAGGCGCTGGCGCCGCACATGCCGTTCGTCGAATCGGTGCGAGTCCGCCTGCTGACCGGCCGAGTGCCGCGATGAGCGCGGCTCAGACTCCGAAGGCGTTGCCGGTGGCGATCTTCGGGCGGCCCAGCTCGGCCGGTTCGCCGGGGCGGGCTCGCCGATAAACGGCGACGGTCGCCTCGGCGATCCGGTTCCAGTCGAAGTCCGCGGCCAGCCGGGACTGCGCGGCCAGCGCGCGGCGAGTGGCCGCGTCGCCGTCGCTCAGTACCGCCTCGACGGCGTCGGCCAACGCGGTGACATCGCCGGGCGAGAACGCCAACCCGGTCTCGCCGTGCACGACGACCTCACCGAGCCCGCCCGCCGTCGAAGCGACGAGCGGAGCTTTCGCCGCTGCCGCTTCGAGTGCGACGATGCCGAACGGTTCGTACCGGCTGGGCAGCACGACGGCGTCCGCCGCGGCCAGCACGGCACGCAGGTCCCGATCGGAAAGGTGCCCGACGAAGTCGACCGCACGCCGCACCCGCAGCCGCCGCGACTGGTCGACCAGCTCGTCGAAGTGTCGCCCTTTTCCGGCGACGACGAGCCGCGTGCCCGGATGCTCGCGGCGGATCCGCGGCAACGCCGAGAGGAGGTCCTGAACACCTTTTTCCCATTCCAGCCTGCCGAAATACAGCAGCAGCGGCGCGCCGTCCGGGCTGTAGACCTCGCGGGCGCGGGCGATCTCGCCGGCCGGGACCTGCCAGCTGCGCTCCTCGATGCCGTTGTGGATCACCGTGACGTCCGCGCCGTCGATCTCGAAGAGGTGCGCGACCTCCGCGCGCATTGCCTGCGAGCAGGTGATCAGCGCGTCCGCGCGGTTCGCGAGCCACCACTCGACCGAGTGCACCTGCTGATTCAGCGGATGCGACAGCCAGCCCGAGTGCCTGCCCGCTTCGGTCGCGTGGATCGTGCCGACCAGCGGGACCCGCGCGGCTTCGGCGATCGCGATCGCCGGGTGGGTGACCAGCCAGTCGTGGGCGTGCACGACGTCGGGCTGCCAGCCGCGCAGCAGGTCGTGCGCGGCGCGGATCATCGCGTGCCCCATCGCCAGCGTCCACGCGACGAGGTCACGTTCGAAGGTCACGTGCATCGGGTCCTCGGCGACCCGGATGATCCGCACGCCTTCGACCACCCGGTCGGTGCGCGGATGTGTTTCCGCGTCCGTGCCCGCGGTGTGCCGGCACAGCACCACGACCTCGTGACCCTGCCGGGCGAGATGGCGGGCAAGCGCGTGCACGTGCCGTGCCAGGCCGCCGACGACCACGGGCGGGTACTCCCAGGACAGCATCAGCACGCGCATGGGAGGAGGTTACTCGCGAGTTGGCCCCGCCCGGACGCCCCCGCCGCATGGTTCGACAGGCCGAGCGGGTTTGGTACACGGTGTTAGCTGGGAGGGCCGCGAAGGGGGTTCGGGCCGGAACGACGAATATGTGAAATAGGTCACCCGCTGCTCAATGAATCTCTGCCACCATTGGAGGCGATGACTTTTCTCGAGCGCGTGGACCCGCCGCTGTCGACGCCGTGGACCGCTCAGGTCGGGCCCGGCGAGGTTCTGCCCGACTACCCGAGGCCCCAGCTCACCAGGCCACGCTGGCTGAACCTCAACGGCGTCTGGGAGTACGCCGGATGGCCGGTTTCCGGCGACGAGCCGCGGCCGTCCGGCTACGGCGAACGCATCCTGGTGCCGTTCCCGCCCGAATCGGCCCTCTCCGGAATCGGCAGGCACGACGAGGTTCTCTGGTACCGGCGTGTGTTCGAAATCCCGGAGGACTGGCGGGGCGGGCGGGTGCTGCTGCACTTCGGCGCGGTCGACCAGTCGGCGACCGTGTGGGTGAACAACCAGCGGGTCGCCACTCATGAGGGCGGGCACACCGCGTTCAGCGCGGACATCACCGACGTCCTCCGCGCGTCCGGTTCGCAGGAGCTCACCGTCCGGGCCGAGGACCACACCGACACCGCGACCTTCCCGGTCGGTAAGCAACGCAACGACCCGAGCGGCATCTGCTACACGGCGGCGTCGGGAATCTGGCAGACCGTGTGGCTCGAACCGGTGCCCGCAGCGCATGTCAGAGCACTCGAAATCACGTCGGACCTCACCAGCTTCACGGTATTACCGCAGGTCACCGGTGGTGCGCGGGTCGAGATCGTGGCATCGCCGAATTCCGGCGACGACCAGGTGCGTGCGACGGGCGAGGTCGGCGAGCCGGTGCGCGTCGCCATTTCCCGGCCACGGCTGTGGAGCCCCGAGGATCCCTTCCTCTACGAGCTGACCGTGCGCCTGCTCGACCGGAACGGCGATGTCCTCGACGAAGTCGGCAGCTATGGCGGTCTCCGCACCGTCGAGGTCGTTCCCGGTGCCGATGGCCGCCCGCGGATCGCTCTCAACGGCCGCGTCACGTTCGTGCACGGCCCGCTCGACCAGGGTTACTGGCCGGACGGGATCTACACCGCGCCGACCGACGACGCGCTGCGCTTCGACCTGGAGCGCACCAAGGAACTCGGCTTCAACTCCGTCCGCAAGCACGTCAAGGTCGAACCGGCCCGCTGGTACTACTGGACCGATCGGCTGGGTCTGCTGGTCTGGCAGGACATGCCCTCGCTGACCGTGTCCTTCGACGGCCCGCCCGGCCCGGCACCGGATCCGGTGCCGGAAGCGAAAGTGCGGTTCGAGGCCGAACTGACCGAGATGATCACGCAGCTGCGTGGGATCACCTCGATCATCGGCTGGGTGCCGTTCAACGAGGGCTGGGGCGAATTCGACACCGCGCGGATCGCGGAGTCGGTGAAGAAGCTGGATCCGGGCAGGCTGGTCATCGCCAACAGTGGCGTCAACTGCTGTTTCTCCAGACCCGACTGCCTCGTCGGCGACGTCTACGACGATCACACCTATGTGGGCCCCGGCGAGCCGCCGAAAGACGACGAGCGGGTCGTCTTCGACGGCGAATACGGCGGCCTCGGGCTCGTCCTCGACGAGCATCGCTGGCCGGGGCCGCCGCAGGCGTACGAAATGGCGACGACCGCCCAGCAGCTCACCGAACGTTACGTCGAACTCAGCGAGCGGCTGGAACGGCTGGCGCGGGAAACCGGCTTGGCCGGGGCGATCTACACGCAGATCACCGATGTGGAAAACGAGGTCAACGGCTTCCTCACCTACAACCGCCGGGTCGTCAAACTCGACCTCGCGACCGTCGCCGCCCGCAACCGCGCGGTGATCGCGGCGGGCAGCGCCGGTGCGGACGTCAGTTCGGCAGGGCCGCCTCAATCGCCTTGACGAGGGCTTCGTCGCCAGGTTCGGTGCGCGGGCGGAACCGGCCGAGCACCGAGCCGTCGGCGCCGACGAGGAATTTCTCGAAGTTCCACTGGACATCGCCTGCCGAGCCTTCGGCGTCGGCGGTGCGGGTCAGCTCGGCATAGAGCGGGTGCCGGTTCTCGCCGTTGACCTCGATCTTTTCGCACAGCGGGAACGAGACGCCGTAAGTCGTCGAGCAGAACGTCTGGATCTCCTCGGCGGTGCCGGGCTCCTGCCCGGCGAACTGGTTGCACGGGAAGCCGACGACGGAGAATCCTCGGTCGCCGTACTGCTCCTGCAGCCGCTCCAGTCCGGTGTACTGCGGGGTCAGCCCGCACTTCGAAGCGACGTTCACCAGCAGCAAGGCCTTGCCGCCGAGTGCGCCGAGTGTGGTGTCCTCCCCGGCGAGGGTCTTGAGCGGAATGTCCCGGATCCCCATGGTGCCCCTTCCTTCGTGGTCAGCGCTTCTTGAGCGCCCTGGCGTCGAGATGACCGAACGGGTTGTCGTCGCCGCGGAATGTCGACGCGAGTTCGTGTGCCCGAGCGCGGTCGCCTTCGCGCAACAGCGCTGCCAACGCGTCGAACCGTTCGATGTGGACACGGGCGCGGCGTCGCGCGTAGTCGGCGGCGGAGTCCTTGGTGACCATGAACGCCCAGTCACTCGACAAGGCGAGCATCGCTTCGGCGACCGCCTGGTCGGCCACGGTGTCGCGGGCGGTACTGTCCACGGTTTCGACGAGATCGAGCAGCCTGTGCTGGAGCGCGGTGTTGGCGGTGACCATGTCGGCGACCTGCTCGCCGTCCCAGACCCGCCAGTCCTTGCCCGAACCCCAGGACGACGCGGGCAAGTCGATGGGGCTGCCGAGATGTCCCGCCTCGATCGCGCCGCGCAGCGTCGTCACCCGGACCCCGGACTCGGGCAGGGCCCGTAGCACGCCTTCCAGCCAGGCCGGGCCTTCGTGCCACCAATGTCCGAACAGTTCGGTGTCGTAGGCGGCCACCACCAGCGATTCACGACCGCGCAGGTCCTTCAGTTCGCGCAACCGCGTGACCACGGTGTCCACGAAGTCCTTGACGTGCAGCCCCAGGACGTCGGCGGCGAGCGCGGGATCGTAGGGCGCCTTGTCGGGCGGCTCGATCTGCTTGCCGGTGACACGAGACGGCTTCAACCCGACTTCGTGTGCCCAGGTGTGGAAATCGCGGTAGGCGGCATGTCCGGGGTAGCCCGCTTTGGGGGACCAGACGCGGTAGGTGACTTCGAGATCGCGGCCGAAGCAGACGACGTCGGAGTCACCGACCGTGCGCGCCGACGCCGTGTCGCCCCGCAGCGACGGGCCGTCCACCATGAACCGGCGGACACCCGCGGCCGCGTAGTCTCGTTCCATGCCGGGCGCGTAGCCGCACTCCGGCGCCCAGATTCCTTCCGGACGGCGGCCGATGCGCAGTGCGGTGTCGTCGAGGCCGCCGCGCAGTGCGAACTCGCGCACCCGCGGCTCCAGCAGCGGCTGGAACGGGTGGGCCAGTGGGCCGCCGAGCAGTTCGATCGTGTCACTGTCCACAAGGGAACGCAGAATCGGCGAAAACCCGTGGCGCCACCGAGTTTCGAGTTCCGTGGTGGCACGGGTGGCGGTGCGGTGCTCGGCCGCTGCGAGTTCGCGCAGGAGCGGGTCGCCACGCCACAGTGTTGCCGCGTGCTGCGCGCGCAGCTGCCAGTGGCCGAGCCAGTCGTGGCATGCCGAGATGCAATACGGATCGTCGAGCTGAGCGGCCAGCACCGGCGTCATGCCGAGTGTGAGGACGTCGCGGCGGCCCTCCTCGGCGAAGCGGTGCAGCAGGTCCACCATCGGCAGATAGGAATGCGCCCATGCCTGGTAAAGCCATTCCTCGCCGACCGGCCAGCTGCCGTGATGGGCGAGCCATGGCAGGTGGCTGTGCACCACCAGGCAGAAGGTGCCCTCGTACTCGCTCACCGGCGCACCGCCACGGCAACCAGGTCGAGACTCGCGTCGAGGTCTTCGCCGTGGATGACGAAGTCCTCGGCGCGAATGGCTTCGACGTCCGCCAGCAGCGCGGGCGGCCAGGTCGCCTGCCCGGGCAATTCGCCCATCACGACGTCGAGCTGGGCGTCGATGATCGAGCCGCCGTAACGCGCGTCGAGCGCGCGGAGTGGTTCACCATGGTGCAGACCGTGCAGTGTCTCGACCTCGAATCCCGCATCGGTCAGCAGTGAGTCCATTTCGGATGGTGCGAGTTCCCTGGTGTGGAACGGATTCAGCGGAGTATCGCTGTCCGGGGTGAAGGTCAGGCGGTTCGGGGTGGTCACCAGTAGCCGCCCGCCCGGTATGAGCACACGACGGCATTCGGCGAGGAACCCGGCCTGATCCCAGAGGTGCTCGATCACCTGGAAGTTCGCCACGACGTCCACCGAGGCGTCCCGCAGCGGCAGGAACGCGAGGTTCGCCCGCGCGATCGTGACCGCGGGATAGCGGCGGGCGACGTGCTCGGTGGTCGGCTGGTCGTAGTCGAGCGCCACCACACGCCGGGCGTGCTCGGCGAGGAGACCCGCTCCGTACCCTTCGCCGCACCCTGCCTCCAGGACTGTCGCACCCGCGCAGTGGGGGAGCAAGGCGAAATACGCGGCCTCATGACGCCGGAACCAATAATTCTCCTCGGCGATGCCGGGGACGGTTCGCTCGCCGGTGAGGTGCAGCGCTTCGGCCCGGGTGGCTGGGGTGGTCACGCTCGCGACCCTAGCGGGTGACCTGGCCGGAACGGGCAGGACAGCAGGCGATGTCACGTCTTGGTGAGCTGTCTTGTCCATGGGGTATGCAATGGACCTTCACACGTGTACTTCTCGTGATCTTCGGTGCGATCGAGGCCGGTGTCGGCCTGTGGCCGCTGGTGTCGCCCCTGGGCTTCTACCAGGACTTCCCGGGACTCCGGCGGGGTTGGGTGGCGATGGACGGCGCCTTCAACGAGCACCTCATCCGCGACTTCGGCGGGCTGAACCTCGCACTCGCCGCCGTCCTGGTCGGCGCGGCGGTGATCGGCACGGCGGCGGCAGTCCGTCTCGCCGGCGTCGCGGCGCTGCTGTTCGGCGCGCCGCACTTCGCGTACCACCTCGGCCACCTCGCCCATTTCGAAGCGCTGGACCAGGTCCTGATCGTGGTGACGACGGCGCTGGGCGCGCTGGTGCCGCTGGTCCTGATCCTGCTGCCGGGACGGCGGATCAAGCCACCGGAGACACCGTGATGCCGATGGCGCCCGGGCCGACGTGGGCGCCGATGACGGTGCTGGCCTCGACGAGCATGGCCTCGCCGAGGCCGGCCACCCGCTGCCGGAGCGCTCCGCCGATTTCGTACTCTCGCTCGTCGGGCCCGCCGAAGCGGGTCACCGCGACGTCCACCTGCTGGGTGCCTGCCGTCTTCACCGCCAGGTCGACCAGCTTGCTCAACGCGCGTTTGACGCCGCGCGCCCTGGCCGCCGGGGAGACCTCGCCCCCGGTCACGGTGAGCAACGGCTTGATCGACAGCGCTGTGCCCAGCATCGACTGTGCGGCGCCGATACGGCCCCCGCGGCGGAGGTACTCCAACGTGTCCACGTAGACGAGTTCGGTACTGGTGCGGAAGCGGCGTTCCGCCGCTGCGATCACCCGGTCCACCTGAGCGCCCGCCGCGGCGGCGCGGGCGGCGGAAACGGCCGCGAAGCCGAGGCTCATGCCGAGCGTCCCGCTGTCGAGGATGTGCACGGGGATGCGCACCTGCTGGGCGGCTTCGCGGGCGGCCTCCAGCGTCGCGGACATGCGCCCCGAGATGTGGACGCTCACGACGGCGGACGCGCCACGGGCGGCCGCGTCCTGATAAGCCCAGAAGAACGCGCCGGGATCCGGCGGTGTGGTGCTGACCGGGGTTCCGGCGCGCATCGACTCGATGAGTTCGACGCGGTCGAAGCGGTGTTCGTCGTCGAGATGGTCGCCGACGTGCAGCTGGATCTGGGCGACACCGATGCCCCAGCGGGCGGCGAGCTGCTCCGGCAGGCACGAACTCGAGTCCGTGATGACGGCGATGGAGGCGGACATGGTGCCGGAGGTTAACAATTAACCACCTACTCCGAGTAGGCCGCCGTTCGCCCGATCGGCGGAGCGGTCCACGATATGGGGCAACCCAAAACTACCGGGACGATCGTCCAGCTAGTTTGCTCATCCAGGTGAATGCCGTCACCTCGCCGGGTCAGGCGCGCCGGATGGCTCTAATCTACCGGCCAGTAGAGCACTGTCCCGTGGCCGACGCCGGCCACTACCGGGAGGTCGAAGAAGACCCATGACGAACATCGTTGTCCTGGTCAAGCAGGTACCGGACACCTACTCGGAGCGGAAGCTCTCCGGCGCCGACCACACCCTTGACCGTGAATCCGCCGACGCCGTGCTCGATGAGATCAACGAGAAGGCCGTCGAAGAAGCCCTGAAGATCAAGGAAGCCGGCGAGGGCGAGGTCACCGTGATCTCGGTCGGCCCCGACCGCGCGACGGACGCGATCCGCAAGGCGCTGTCCATGGGCGCCGACAAGGCCATCCACGTCTCCGACGAGGCGCTGCACGGCTCCGACGCCATCGCCACCGCCAAGGTTCTCGCGGCCGCCATCGCGAAGGTCGGCAGCTACGACCTGATCATCGCCGGCAACGAGTCCTCCGATGGCCGCGGTGGCGCTGTCCCCGCGATCCTCGCCGAACTGCTCGGCCTGCCGCAGCTGACCTACGTCCGCGTGCTGAACGTCGAGGGCACGGCGGTGAAGGCCGACCGGGAGACCGAGGACGGCATCACGCACCTCGAGGCGAACCTGCCCGCGCTGGTCAGCGTCGGCGAGAAGATCAACGAGCCGCGCTACCCGTCGTTCAAGGGCATCATGGCCGCGAAGAAGAAGCCGGTCGAGACCCTGACCATCGCCGACCTCGGCATCGACGCGGGCGAGGTCGGCCTTGGCAACGCCTGGTCGTCGGTCATCGAAGCCTCCCCGAAGCCGCCGCGCACCGCGGGCGAGAAGGTCGAGGACGAGGGTGACGGCGGCAGCAAGGTCGCCGAGTACCTGGTCGGCCAGAAGCTCATCTGAGACAGGTTTCGAGGAGGAATAGGGAAATGGCTGAAGTACTCGTCCTCGTCGACCACGTCGACGGTGAGGTCAAGAAGGTCACGCTCGAGCTGCTGACCGCCGCCCGCGCCCTCGGTGAGCCGTCCGCGGTCGTCGTCGGCCCGACGGGCTCCGCGGCGAAGGCCAAGGAAGCGCTGGCTTCGCACGGTGCCGCGAAGGTGTACGTCGCCGAGGGTGACGACGCCACCGGTTTCCTGGTCACCCCCAAGGTGGACGTGCTGGCCAAGCTGGCCGAGCAGGCCTCCCCGGCGGCCGTGCTCGTCGCGGCCGGTGCCGAGGGCAAGGAGGTGGCCGCGCGGCTCGCCGTCCGGCTGGGCTCCGGTCTCCTCTACGACGCCGTGGGCGTCAACGGCGACGGCAGCGTGGACCAGTCCATCTTCGGTGGCGCGTTCTCCGTGAAGTCCAAGTCCGCCAAGGGCGCACCGGTCGTCTCGGTGCGGCCCGGTGCGGTCGAGGCGGAGGCCGCCGAGGGTGCCGCGGCCGAGGAGACCGTCGAAATCCCGGCCGCCGACCCGGCGAAGTCCGCGCGGGTCACCGGCGTGGAGCCGGTGGTGGGCGGCGACCGGCCGGAGCTGACCGAGGCGTCGATCGTCGTTTCGGGTGGTCGTGGTGTCGGCTCGGCGGAGAAGTTCGATGTCGTCGAGAAGCTGGCCGACTCGCTCGGCGCGGCCGTCGGCGCTTCCCGCGCCGCTGTCGACTCCGGTTACTACCCGGCGCAGTTCCAGGTGGGCCAGACCGGCAAGACCGTGTCGCCGCAGCTGTACATCGCGCTCGGCATCTCCGGCGCGATCCAGCACCGCGCGGGCATGCAGACCTCGAAGACGATCATCGCGGTCAACAAGGATCCCGAGGCGCCGATCTTCGAGATCGCCGATTTCGGCGTCGTGGGCGATCTGTTCAACGTGGCCCCGCAGCTGACCGAGGCGGTCGAGAAGCGCAAGGGCTGAGCTCTCGCCGAATCGATTCGAAGGGCCCTCCGGGATGGTTCCCGGAGGGCCCTTCGGCATCTTCGGGTGAGCCATGGACCTGAGAGAACCCTGAGAACCCGCAATTCACTGAACGTGCACTATTCGGTCACCGGATGGCACTCCTCGCGGTTCTTCCCGCCGGGTACACCTTGACCATGACGACGTCACAGCTCCTCGTCAGTACTGACCAGGCGGGTGTCGAGGTTCCGGCCGGTGCACCCAGGTACTCCTTGCTCGTCGCCCACGGAAATGACGAAGTCGTCGCCGCTCAAAAGCTGCGATACGAGGTCTTCGCCGAAGAAGTCGGGGCGAATCTCAATACCCTCCAGGCCGGGCTCGACGTCGACTACTTCGACGAGTTCTGCGACCACCTCGTCGTGCGCGACGACAACACGGGCGAAATCGTCGGTACCTACCGGATGCTGCCGCCCGAGCGCGCAGCACAGGCCGGGAAACTCTACTCCGACAGCGAATTCGACCTCACCGCGATCAACGGGCTCCGGCCGTCGTTGGTCGAGACCGGACGCTCCTGCGTCCATTCCGAGCACCGCAGTGGCGCTGTCGTGAGCCTGGTGTGGGCCGGGATCGCGCGGTACATGCTGCTTTCCGGGCACCGTTACCTCGCCGGCTGTGCATCCGTGCCGTTGACCGACGGTGGAAGCTTCGCGGCCGGTGTGTGGGATGTGTTGCGCGCCAAGCACTACGCCGACGAGTCGGCCCGCGTCACCCCCTTGCAGCCGTGGCTGGACGAGGGGATCGCGCGTCCCGCACGCTCGCTGCTCCCACCGCTGATCAAGGGTTACGTCCGGCTCGGCGCCAAGGTGTGCGGCCCGCCCGCCCACGACCCGGACTTCGGTGTCGCCGACTTCTTCGTGCTGCTCGACCTGCACAACGTCGATGAGCGCTATCTCAAGTTCTTCCTCGGGGCTCAGTTATGAGCCATCCCTGGATGCCCACTTCTCCGTGCGGGGACGGCTGTCTGACCGAAGGCGCACGGACGGTGGCGTTGCCTCGTCGAGTGGTGCGGTTCACCGCGGCGATTGGTGTTGTCCTCGTGGCGGTGCTGAGCGCCCCTCTGCTGCTCGTTCTCCGCGGGAGTGGCAGGGAACGACTGATCAGGGCGGTGTTCCGCGGGGTGTTGCGCGCTTTCGGCGTGAAATTGGTATTACGCGGGGCAGAAGGATTTCTGGCGGCGCCGGCGGGGCGTGGGGCGTTGGTCGTGAACAACCACATCTCCTGGTTGGACATCGTGGCGATCAACGCGCTCCGGCCGATGCGCGCGCTGGCGAAGCGCGAGATCGCGGGCTGGCCGGTGCTCGGGAGTCTCGTCTCTCGTGGCGGAAGTATTTTCCTTGACAGGGAAAGGCTTCGCACGTTGCCGGGGACGATGGACGAACTCGCCGCCGCCTTGCGCTCCGGGTCGTTGGTGAACGTGACCCCCGAAGGCACCACCTGGTGCGGGCTGGCCTCCGGCAGGTTCACGACGGCCACCTTCCAGGCCGCGATCGACGGCGGGGTACCCGTGCGTCCGATAGCGTTGCGGTACCGGCTCGCCGACGGCAGGGAGACCAGCCAGCCGGCGTTCATCGGTCCAGAGTCCCTTGTCGCTTCACTTCGCCGGGTAGCCGCCTTGCGGGGGCTGGTGCTCGAGGTGCATGTGTGTCCCGAGATCGCACCTGGACGTGCGTCGAACCGTCGCGAGCTGGCGTCACTGGCGGAGGCGGCGGTGCATTCGGCGCTCGGCACGGTCCGCATCCCGGTACAACGTCGCAAGTCGGCTCGTGTCTCGGCGCCGAGGCGTCCGGTGAACAGCTGATCCAGCGCCCCTTGCGGTGCGCGTCTTGACCTCCACTGAGCTGGAGGTTGCAGGCTGGCGATCATGAGCCGGACGATCGAAGCGCCCGCCCGCCGCAGTGTGCTTTGGGCGCCTGAACGCAGGCTGACCACTGCCGCGCTGCTGCTCGTCGTCACCTTGGTCGCGTTCGAGAACATGGGCGTCGCCACCGCGATGCCGACGCTCGTGGCAGAGCTGCGAGGGCTTTCGCTCTACGCTTGGCCGTTCGTCACGTTCTTGATCGCCAGCGTGGTCGCCACCGTGTTGTCGGGCCGGATAGGCGACCGTCGTGGCCCGGTCCCCGCGTTGCTGGCCGGTCCTGTCCTCTTCACCTGCGGACTGATCGTGGCGGGCACCGCGACCGGGATGCCGTTGCTGCTCGTCGGCCGGGCGTTGCAAGGGTTCGGGTCGGGGCTTCTGCTGGTCTCGGTCTCCTTGCTCATCGCCCTGACGTTCACTGACCGGGAACGGCCGGTCATCTACGCCGCGAACGCGGCGGCGTGGGTGCTGCCCGCGGTCGTCGGGCCGTCATTGGCGGGCGTGATCACGGTGAGTGTCGGGTGGCGCTGGGTCTTCCTCGGGCTGGTCCCCCTGGTCATCGTGGGTATCGCGATGCTCCTCGTCGTTGCTCGCCGGTTGCCGCCGCATGTTCCCGCGGCCACTGGACGGCAGGCCGGTGTGATCACCGCGGTGGTCGCCGCACTCGGGGTAGCCGCCTTGACCTGGGCTTCCCAGCAACGCTCGCCGTACGCCCTCATCGTGGGAGCAGCCGGGCTTGTCGTCTTGGCATACTCGCTGCGCAAACTCCTGCCGAAGGGCACCTTGACCTCCCGTCCGGGGCTGCCGACGGTCGTGGCTTCGCGGGCGCTCCTTGCCGGTGCTTACGCCGGTATGGAGGCCTACCTGCCATTGACGATGAGTGCGGTCCATGGCTATGGCCCCGCACTCGCCGGCTTGCCACTGACCATCACGGCGCTTGGCTGGTCGGCGGCGTCCGCGGTGCAGGGAAGGTTCGTCGACTGGTCGAGAGAAGCGTCGCTCCGAGTCGGGTTCCTCCTGGTCACAGCGGGTCTTGTGGGGTTCGGGCTGGTGTCCCAGCCACTGTTCCCGGCATGGATCGCCTTCGTGGTCTGTGCGGTGGGCGGGGCAGGGATGGGAATCGCGATGCCCGCTGTCTCGGTGCTTCTGTTGCGGTATTCGCCCGAAGGGGAGCGGGGGTTCAACACCTCGGCGATGCAGCTTGCCGACTGGGTGGGATCCGCGTTGCTCATCGGCCTGGGCGGAGTCCTGCTCGGCCTCATAGCGTCGGCGCAGCGTCCCTCGCCTGCAATGGCTGTGCTCAGTGCGGTGCTCATCGCGCTCGCCGCACTAGGGGCTCGTTTGACAGGCCGCTGGCCGACGAAGGTGTGACAGCCCACTCTGACTGCGAGGGTGGGCTTCGTCACCCGCTGAAGCGGACTACCCTGAAGGGGCGATGACCTACCTCGACCACGCGGCGACCACTCCCATGTTGCCGGAAGCCATAGCGGCGATGACCGAGGCGTTGCCCACCGTGGGCAACGCCTCAGCGCTGCATTCCTCGGGCAGGCGCGCGCGGCGGATTGTCGAGGAGGCCCGCGAGACGATCGCCGAGGCGCTGGGTGCCAGGCCGTCGGAAGTGATCTTCACCGGAGGCGGCACGGAGAGCGACAACCTCGCCGTCAAGGGGATCTACTGGGCGCGCCGAAACGAGCGGTCCGAACGGCGCCGCGTGCTGTGTAGCACGGTCGAACACCACGCGGTCCTGGACACGGTCCAATGGCTCGAGGAGTACGACGGAGCGGAGATCACCTGGCTTGAGGTCGACAGCCAGGGTCGTGTCTCGCCTGAGACGCTGCGTTCGGCTATCGCCCGGGAACCGGAGTCCGCGGCACTGGTCACGGTCATGTGGGCCAACAACGAGGTGGGGACGATCAATCCGGTCCCCGAACTCGCGGCAGTTTGCGCGGAATTCGGTGTGCCGCTGCACACCGACGCGGTGCAGGCGGTCGGAGCGATCCCGGTGGATTTCGCCGCCAGCGGAGCCGCGGCGCTCAGTCTCACCGGGCACAAGCTCGGCGGTCCCTATGGGGTCGGCGCACTGCTTCTCGGCCGGGACACCGCTTGTGTGCCACTTCTGCATGGCGGTGGCCAGGAACGCAGCGTCCGGTCCGGCACCCTGGACGTACCGGCGATCGTCGGTTTCGCGGCTGCTGTGCGTGTGTGTGTCGAAGCGCAGGAAGAACAGGCCAAGGCGCTCACTCATCTCCGTGACGGGCTCATCGAGGCTGTGCTTCGCGAGGTGCCGGACGCGGTGCTCAACGGTGGTGAGGACAACCGGCTGCCTGGGCATGCTCACTTCACGTTTCCGGGGTGTGCGGGCGATAGCCTCCTGATGTTGTTGGATGCCAAGGGAATCGAGTGTTCGACGGGTTCGGCCTGTACGGCCGGGGTCGCCCAGCCGAGCCATGTACTGCTGGCTATGGGTGCGGACCCTGTCGCCGCCCGTGGCTCGTTGAGGTTCTCGCTCGGTCACACCTCCTCCGCGGCTGACGTTGCGGCGCTCGCCGAGGAGATCGGCGGCGTCGTGACGCGTGCGCGGCAGGCGGGGCTGGCCGGGATGCGTAAGCAGAAGCAAGAGGTGTAGGGCATGCGAGTACTGGCTGCGATGAGTGGGGGAGTGGATTCGGCGGTCGCCGCGGCACGCGCGGTGGACGCCGGCCACGACGTGGTCGGCGTCCACCTGGCGTTGTCGGCGAAGCCGGGCACCCTGCGTACCGGCTCGCGGGGTTGTTGCACGATCGAGGATTCGCACGACGCCCGCAGGGCTGCCGATATCCTCGGGATACCGTTCTACATCTGGGATTTCGCTGAGCGCTTCACCGAAGAAGTAGTGGAGACCTTTGTCGGGGAATACGCCGCGGGGCGTACCCCCAACCCGTGCGTCACCTGCAACGAGAAGATCAAGTTCGAGGCCCTGCTGGAGAAGGCCATGGCACTTGGCTTCGACGCGGTGGCGACTGGCCACTACGCCCGTCTGACAGTGCATGACGGCGTTCCGGAACTGCGCCGCAGCGCCGACGAGGGCAAGGATCAGTCCTACGTTCTCGCCTCGTTGACTCCCGAGCAGCTCAGTCACGCGATGTTCCCACTCGGGGACTCCTGGAAGTCCGACGTGCGAGCCGAAGCGGAGCGCCGTGGCTTGTCCGTGGCGAGGAAGCCCGACAGCCACGACATCTGTTTCATTCCGGACGGCGACACCAAGACGTTCCTGGAGAAGCGGTTGGGCCAGCACCCGGGCGACCTTGTCGACGCGGAAACCGGAGCAGTGCTTGGTCGGCACACCGGCGTGCACGGATTCACGGTGGGGCAGCGCAAAGGCCTTGGGATCGAGGCGCCCGCGCCTGACGGCCGGCCGCGGTACGTGCTGTCGTTGGAACCCGTGTCCGGCACGGTCAAGGTCGGCTCCGCGGCAGGTCTGGGAGTGCGGGTGATCGAGGCGGATCGTCCGATCTGGCCCGGCGGACGGCCACTGCGCGGCCCGACCGAATGCGTCGTCCAGGTGCGGGCTCATGGCGGCATCGTCGATGCTGTAGCCGAAGTCGACTCCGACCAGGTGACGGTCCAGTTGCGGGAGCCCTTGCGTGGCGTCGCACCGGGACAGGTCGTCGTTCTTTACCGTCCCGATGCCGTATCGGGTGATCTTGTCCTCGGGAGCGCGAAGATCTCGGGTACTCGCTGATCTCGCGCAGCGGTAGCACGGACAACAGGAGCCTAGGGCGCACTGAATACTGCCTTCGCATCGTTCTGTGATGGCCGCTCCAAACGGGTAGTCCTGGCTCTCCGTTCCCTTCACCGGTGCCGAGAACTGCCTGGCGAAGCATCCGGACGGGGCTCGTGGAACGGCGGAGCAGAGCTGCGCTGAGTTCTTCCGGTCGGGGTCGTAATAGTGAGGCTGTCGTCCGGCGACACCTCATAATGCCAATCGGCCCGGCGTTTCAGCCGACGGTGGCGAGGGCAGAAGGTCACAGGCCTCATCGACGTCGTCTCGGCGCCGGCCTCGTTCCGGGAGCGAGTGTTTTCGATTTTGCAGTTCTGCGCCGGCCTTGTGCAGCCCGGCTGCCTGCACTCTCGGTCGCGGACACGAACGAACTCGTCCATTTCGGGTGTGGGCCGGTAGCGGGTGCCTCCGAGCTCGATCATCTGTCCGGTCATCGGATCGGTGATGATCCGCCGAAGCGCTGTGTCCGGCCCCGCGGCGATACGGCGAGCGAGTACCGCGGGGATGTGACCGTGGCCCGCCATCTCGACAGGGTCGTTGTTGAGGCCGAGGTAGGTGGCAAGGTCCATGTACAGAAAGACCTCTGCTCGTTCCTCACAGCCGCCGTCCTCGTTGAGCAGCAGATCCAGCGCGACGTCGGTCCTCAACTGGTCCAATGTGCGTTCTTCGTCGGGAGTCTTCAGAGCACGTGCGGCCTGGTCGATCCGAAGATAGGCCGCTGTCGCTTTCTCCGCTGGCGCGTTGTCGACGGACAGGCGCGAAACCCCCGAAGCGCTGTGGCTCAGCACCACACGCCGCTCGGCGCGTCGCCGTGCGCCGCGGTGGGCGGCTCCGTTGGGGTCCACCTTCATGGCGGCGTGAGTGGTGGCTTTCCGGACCTGAGTCGCGTTCTTTCCGGGCAAACGGCCCACCAGAACCACGTCGACGATAGCCGCGTGCTCATCGGAGAGCCACGAGGTGGCGTCCGTGACCTTCATGGCGCGGAAGAGATCGAGCTCGCCATCGTCCATCAGTTGCAGCGTGCGCGGTAGCCGTGTGGTGAGAGCTTCGGCGGCGGAGATCACCGCGCTCGCATGATGTTCCGTACTGGACAGGACGGAGGCGATTTCGGTCAGCACGCTCTGGGAGTCACGGTTACGTCGGTTGAATTCGGCGATGCAGCGGAGCTGCAGCGCCTGTATCCGAGCAATTTCCGCGCCTGTGTCCTGGACGATCTGCAGGATCGCGTCGTCCTGCATGCGCTGCAAGACTTTGGGATCCATGCGGATCATTCGTCGCATAAAGGCCGAGTTTGCCGGGTCTTCTCGTTCTTCTGTGTCCCTGGTATCGCGCAGGGGTCGCGGTGAAGGTGTCATGTCGGCGACCGTACGCCATGGGGAAGACGAAAAAACGCGAGCGGAAGAAAATTGCCGGAAAATGGTACGAATGGTCCGCTCGTGCCATCGGCTATTTGACTTGCGGTGGCGGGGAGGTCATCCTGACCCCACCCGCGGCGTGGGCTGTCGACACGTTGAGTGAATCACTTGTCCACGACGACGAAAGGCTGAAATGACATCGGCCTTGAGGACGGAGGCCGTATGAGGAGCGCACTCGTCATGGTGGAGCGTTCAGAGCGCAAGCTTGAAACCCGTGTGGCTCGCGACAAAACCAAGCCGCTCGTAGAAGCGGTGTGCGTTCACCCGCGAGACGTCCGAAGTCAGCTGTACCAGCGCGCAACCCCGTTGGCGCGATTCTGCGACAGCCCAGCGAACGAGCAAGCCGCCGAGGCCGGAACCACGATGGTCGCTGCGCACCCGGACTGCCTCGATTTGGCCACGGCGCGCTCCCTTGCGGGCCATGCCGGGGATGATCGTCAGCTGAAGCGTTCCGACCGGCTCGTCCTCGACAACTGCGACGACGAGGAGCTGATTCGGATCGTGTTCGATCTCGTCGAAGGCTCGAAGATACGGAACGAGGTCGTCGACCGAGTCTCGCTTGGCGCCGAGCTGGTCGTCGATGATCATGCGGACGATGGCTTCGACGTCGTCGCGTCTCGCTTGGCGGATCTGAGGATTATTCACGTGGCGAGTGTCCCAGCGAACGAGTGAACCCTTGATAGCTGTATTCGAACCCGAACCGAGCGTAGTAGCTGCTCAGATCTCCCCGTGCGAGCCCGGAATCCAAATGGAGCCTGGTGCAACCACGTTTCGTGGCTTCCTTGATCGCCCAGGTCAGCAGCGCGCTCGTGACGCCCCGGCGGGTGGCCCGGACGCCTTCGACAAGCCCGCGTGGCTTGCCCTGCCAGGACAATCCTCGGAGTACCGTCAGCTGCGCTGTGCCGACGATGCCGTGATCGTCCTCCGCCACGACCAACGCGACCCGAGGGTCGGCGTCAAGCGCTTCGAAGGCGTCGAGCAGCGGTTGAGCAGGCGTCTGGAAGAGCGCGGCGACCGCTGCGATGTCCGCTCGCCGTGCCCGTCTGATGACTTCCATCTCGACCAGTATGCAAGGAAGCCCGAGCAGGCGGCCAAGCGCCGGCTACTCGCAGGTTGCGAGGACGTGTCTCGCTCAGGGTGCAGAGTAGTGACGTACTTCATCGACATCGTGCGCGGCAAGTTTGCCCTGCGAAACAAGCAGGTCCAGGTGGGCGCCTGTTTCCAGAACAGCGAGCATCTGGTTGAACGCGTCCATTTCGGACAGTTTGCGGCCGCGGCGCGTCCAGCCCAGACGAGAGGCGATTTCGAAGGCTGTGCTCGCGCCGGCCAACGCTTGTTGTCCCATGGTCTCGAGTCGTTGCCGATGGTGTTCGAGCAACTCGTCGACGCGGGCGTGCACGCTGTCGGTGACCGGACCGTGCGCGGGCAGCAATCGTCGGTCGGGCATGGCTCGGACGAGCCGCAGCGAGTCGATGTAGTCGTTCAGCGGCAACTCGGCGGGGACAGGCTGGAAGCCGATCGAGGGGGTGATGTGCGGCAGTACGTGGTCACCGGAGAACAGCAGGCCGCCCGCGCCATCGACGAAGACGACGTGTCCGGCGGTGTGCCCTGGCGTGTGGACGATTTCGAGCTCGCGCCCGGGCATGATCGTGCGGCGACCAGGCAGGAGCCATTCGTCGGGGGCTTCCCACAGATCGGCTTCATGGTGTCGTACGTCGGTGCCGAACAACCGTGCCAACGCTTCCACCACCTCGTCGGCTCCGCAACGGCGGAGAAGGTGGACCTGGGGAGCCATCGGCAGTCGCTCCGGATTGGCCGAGGCTTTCAGGGATGGTTCTTCTCCCTGGCCCATCGCGACTTTCATGCCGAACTCGCGGCGGAGCGCCACAGCTTGGGTGTAGTGGTCGCGGTGGACGTGCGTCACCAAGAACTCGGTGACATCCGCGAAGCCCGCGCCGATTCCCTGCAATGCGGCGGCAAGCCGTTGCCTGGCCTCAGTCAGCGCCCAGCCCGAGTCGATCAAGGCCAGCTTCGTGCCGTCGGTGACCGCGTAGACGTTGACCGCGCGGAGCGCGTCGTCGGGAAGTGGCAATGGAATCCGGTAAACGCCAGGCGCGACCTCGTAGATTCCGGGCTCCGCCCAGTTCCGGTTGCTGTTGTCGGGCAACGGCTCCACGGCAACCTCCGTCCCGGCAGGACGTCGATGTCCTGACCATTTCTCACCTTGAGCCGTGGGCAGCCCGGTGTCTACCGGGACGCGATGAGACACCGGTCACTTGGCAGCGGCGCCGAATCGGCGCCGTGACGACGGGTACTGGGCGTGGGACGCGGGTCCTGGCGACAGTTCCGTGAACTGGGTGAGGTGGGGGCCCTCTACTGCGGCCGGAGTGCTTCGGCCAGAATCAGAGGTCGTGAATCAACCTGCCTGGCCAGCTGGCGCCGCCACCGGGATCGGCTCCATGCCGGGGACCGACGCCGCCGAAGCGGCTGCCGTCGTGTTCGGCGAGCTGCCGGCGTTTCCGCACTTCCCGGAGCTGCCTGCGCGCGGAGTCGGGGCTGACCTGCTCGGCCGTACGGCGGCGCTGCTCGTCGATCTTGCCGTCGAGGTGGTACCAAGCGGTTACCGTGTCGCCGCCAGGCCCGGCCACGATCATCGGCGGGGTGCGGATCTGCTTCGCTGGGACCTGGACGCACTCCAGGAGGCTCGAGAGAAGGCCGGCGCCGCGCCGCCGGTGATCAAGACTCAGCTCGCTGGGCCATGGACGCTCGGGGCGGGTATCGAACTAGCTCGTGGTCACCGCGTGCTCACTGATCGTGGTGCCCTTCGGGACTTCGTGTCCTCCATGCTCGAAGGGCTGGCCGGACACGTCGCCGAGATCACCGCGCGCACCGGTGCTCCCGTAGTCGTGCAGTTCGACGAGCCGTCGTTGCCCGCCGTCCTCGCCGGGGATCTGCCGACTCCTTCTGGCTACGGCAACATTTCCGCAGTGCCCGAGCCAGAGGCTCGTGACCTGCTGTCGACGGTTATCGAAGGTGCCGCGGAGATCACGGGGCAGCCCGTGGTCGTGCATTGCTGCGCAGCGCGGCCGCCGCTCGCGCTGCTGCGCGCGGCGGGGGCTGGGGCCGTCGCTTTCGATCTGTCCGCCCTCGATCGGACATCGTCCTCGCTGCTCGACGAGATCGGAGAGACGTGGGACAGCGGCGCCATCTTGTTCCTCGGACTTGTTCCCACTACTGATCCGGGTACCCGGCCCGGCCTGCGTGACGTCGCGGAGCCCGCGCTCAACCTGGTCGACCGGCTCGGATTCAACCGCGGCATTCTTGCCGAACGAGCCGTGCCGACTCCGGCCTGTGGCCTCGCGGGAGCAACCACCGAGTGGATGCGTCGCGCTCTTTCCCTCACCCGCGATCTCGGCAGGGCATTCGCCGAACCGCCCGAGACTTGGTGAACGGCAGACGGCGGCCCAACTGCACGCGTAGCGTGTCGGGGAACCCGATCGAACGAGGACTCTTCAAGACATGCGCTTGTTCCGCCGCCGTCGTAGCGAAACCGCCGATCCACCCGACCCGCGTACGGCGTGGCCCGACCAGCCGGTCCCGGACGACGCCGAGGCCGCGGCCGCGGAATTCTGGCGTGGATGGTTCGCGTTGCTGCCACAGGTCAGCGCCGCGCTGGGGGATCAGGAGCCGCACCGCGTCGAGCACGATCTGTGTCAGCTGGTCGAGGCGCTGCATCCGCGGCTGCATTTCTCGCTCGAACGTGGTCAGCTGGCCATCTACGCGCTGGTGGTCACCGGCCAGGAGGATCCGGAACTGCGGCCTTACACCGATGCGTGGAAGGCCGCCGCGCCGCCCGACGACACGATCTGGGAGTACCACGACTCCGTGCCGCCGGTCCCCGATCCGAGCGGGGTCACGGTCAACTTGGGGGAGCACCAGATTTCGCTCGCCGACGTCCGGGTGGCCGCCCAGGTCGACGAATCCGCTGCGGTTGTCGACGTCGCTGTCTTCCACCCGGCCTTCGCCGAACTCGATTCCGGCGCGCGGACCACGATGACGTTCCTGCCGCTCGACGCCACGCTCGGTGAGCGCGTTGCCGCGGAACGGCTGCGTCGTGTCGAGACCGCGGAGGCCGAGCCGGAGGCAGCCATCACCCTCCTCGAACTCCGTGACCTGGTCCGAACGCTCAGCAGCCGACCGGGCGAGAATGTCGGTGACTCCGGCTAGGGTTACTACCCGTGAGCACCGAGCTTCCCCAGGACCAGATCACCGACCAGGCCGCCCTCGACGCCGCCGAGGACGTCACGGAGGTGCCGGCCGAGGTCCGTGAGCGGCATGCCGCGCTCGCCGAAGAGGTTCGCGGCCACCAGTTCCGGTATTACGTGCTGGACGCCCCCATCGTCTCCGATGGCCAGTTCGACGAGTTGCTCGCCGAACTGCAGCGGATCGAGGACGCTCATCCTGGCCTGGTCACGCCCGACTCACCGACGCAGAACGTCGGTGGCACGTTCTCCACGGAGTTCGTGGCGCACGACCATCTCGAGCGCATGCTCAGCCTCGACAACGTCTTCGACACCGACGAGCTCCTCGCCTGGGTCGAGCGGGTGGAGAAAGAGATCGGAAGCACCGAGTACCTCGCCGAGCTGAAGATCGACGGTCTCGCCGTCAACCTGCTGTACGAGAACGGTCAGCTCACCCGCGCGCTTACGCGGGGCGACGGCCGCACGGGCGAGGACGTGACGCTGAATGCGCGCACGCTCGAGCAGGTCCCGGAAACGCTTACCGGTACCGAGCAGTTCCCGGTTCCGGCACTGGTCGAGATCCGCGGCGAGGTGTTCTTCCGGGTCGAGGACTTCCTTGAGCTCAACGCGAAGATGGTCGAGGCGGGGAAACCGCCGTACGCGAACCCGCGCAACACGGCGGCGGGATCGTTGCGGCAGAAGGACCCGCGGATCACGCGGGAGCGGCGGCTGCGGCTGATCTGCCATGGGCTGGGCCGCCGCGAAGGCTTCGAACCCGAGCGCCAGTCCGAAGCGTATGAGGCGCTGGCCGCGTGGGGGCTCCCGGTTTCGCCGCACAGCAAGGTCCTGCGGTCGGCGAAGGAACTTACCGATCACATCGCCTACTGGGGTGAGCACCGGCACGACGCCGAGCACGAGATCGACGGGGTCGTGATCAAGGTCGACCAGGTTTCGCTGCAACGCAGGCTAGGCACGACGTCCCGGGCGCCACGCTGGGCGATCGCCTACAAGTACCCGCCGGAAGAGGCCATCACGACGCTGCTCGACATCCAGGTCGGCGTCGGCCGCACCGGCCGGGTCACGCCGTTCGCGGTGACCGAGCCGGTCAAGGTCGCCGGTTCCACGGTGGCCAGGGCGACGCTGCACAACCAGGAAGAGGTCAAACGCAAGGGCGTGCTGATCGGCGACCGGATCGTGCTCCGGAAGGCCGGTGACGTCATCCCCGAGGTGCTCGGACCGGTCGTGGAAGCTCGTACCGGCGAAGAGCGTGAGTTCGTCATGCCGACCGAATGCCCGGAGTGCGGCACCGAGCTGGCGTACCAAAAAGAGGGCGATATCGACATCCGTTGCCCGAACACCCGGTTCTGCCCGGCGCAGCTGCGGGAACGGCTGTTCCACCTGGCGGGCCGGGGTGCCTTCGACATCGAGGTGCTCGGCTACGAGGCCGCGGTGGCGTTGCTGGACGCGCGGGTCGTCGCGGACGAAGGCGATGTGTTCGACCTCGACGAGGAGAGCCTGGCCGAGGTCGAGCTGTTCCGCACGAAGGCGGGGGAGCTGTCGGCCAATGCGCGCAAGCTGCTGGCCAACCTCGACGCGGCCAAGGACCGGCCGTTGTGGAAGGTGATCGTCGCGCTGTCCATCCGGCACGTCGGGCCGACCGCGGCACAGGCACTGGCCAGGGAATTCGGTTCGCTGGAGCGGATCGAGCAGGCCGGCGAGGAGGAGTTGTCCGCGGTCGATGGCGTCGGTCCCACCATCGCGCATGCCACTCAGGAATGGTTCGAGGTCGGCTGGCACCGCGAGATCGTCGAAAAATGGCGACGCGCCGGGGTGCGGATGGAGGAGGAGCGTGACGAGTCCGTTCCGCGCACCCTCGAAGGTCTTTCCATCGTCGTCACCGGTTCGCTCGACACCTTCTCGCGTGACGAGGCCAAGGAAGTGATCATGGCCCGCGGCGGCAAGGCGGCCGGTTCGGTCTCCAAGAAGACGGCGTTCGTCGTGGTCGGGGACGCGCCCGGTTCGAAGTACGACAAGGCTGTCCAGCTCAAGGTTCCGGTGCTCGACGAGGCAGGCTTCCAGATGCTGCTCGACCGCGGCCCGGACGCGGCCATGGAGGTGGCGTTGCCAACGGACGGCGACGAGGCCGAGAGCGGAGCCGGGGAGGCGGAAAGCGATGACTGACGTCGAGATCCGCGCCCCGCGCCGGGACGAGTTCACCGCGGTGGGTGACCTCACCGTGGCGGCCTACCGGGACGACGGCTACCTCGGTGTCGAGCCGCGTTATGAGGCGGACCTGCGGGACGTCGAGGGCCGCGCCGCACACAGCGAGCTGCTGGTCGCCGTGGACGGGGCCGGGGAAGTGCTGGGCTCTGTCGTCATCGTGCACCCCGACACCGAACTGGCCGAGGTGTCCCGTACCGGCGAGCTGGAGTTCCGCATGCTCGCCGTCGCGTCCGCCGCGCGGGGCCGGGGCATCGGCGAAGCGTTGACCAGAGCCGTCGTGGACCGCGCACGGGAGCTCGGGCGCACCAGGGTGGTGCTGAGCAGCCAGGACGGGATGAAGGCCGCGCATCGCCTCTACGAACGAATCGGGTTCACCCGGCTTCCCGAGCGTGATTGGCGGCCTCTGCCGCACATCACGCTCGTCGCGTACGGGCTCGCGCTGTGAAGAGGCTCACGCGGCGGCGATAGCAGGCGATAGCAAAGGTCCCTTGCTCTCAGCCGTCCAGGACGACCGCGACGATCCCGGCGAAGTGCGCGAGCCGGGCGACCTCGGCGGCCCGGAAGTTCGGGCCGCCGGGACGGGCCACGAGCAGCGCCTTGCCCGGCTTGCCCAGCGGGGTGGCGGCGAGTTCGGTGCCCAGTTCCTTCCAGGTCTCCGGTACCCAGGTGTCCTCGCCATCCAGAACTGTGGCGCGTTCGAGCGGCAGCCACGGGAGATCCGTGATGGGTGTCTCGGGTGCGGCGCTGGACGAGGACAGGCGTCGTGCGCCCGCGTCGGTGTGCTCGACGACGACGGCCCAGCCCGCCCGGATGATCCTCGGCACACCCTCGGCGAGGATCTCCAGTCCGGACTTCGGCTGCGCGGCGATGTCCTCGACGAGTTCCAGTTCGCGATGTGTGTCCAGCACACCCGCGTACGGGCGCACGGCGTCCACCGCGACGCCTTCGACGCTCTCCGCGGCGGTGATCAGGGCGTCCGGAAGCCGGCCCGACGGCAGCTCGACGACCAGGTCGTCGACGGCGACGCCGTTGCCGCGTTCGACCACGTCCACGCTGAGGATGTCGGCGCCGACCGTGCCGAGCGCGGTGGCCACCGCACCCAGGGTTCCCGGACTGTCCGGAAGCAGGACCCGGATCAGGAACGACACCACGCGCCCCTCTCACCTCTGGCGTTCCAGCCTCGCCGTGGAACGCGTTTGCCGGGCGCCGATTGTGACAGACGGGACCGCGGACCGGGACCCGCTGTCCGCCGAGCGGGATTTCCGCCCATGGCCTGCCCGGCATAACCCAGTCGAGTCGGCCGACGCCGTCACCATAGACTTGCAGCTTCCGAGAGAACCCGCACAGCACAACCCGGGAGTCACCCGCGTGCCCAACATTTCCCGAGACGAGGTCGCGCACCTCGCGAAGCTGGCCAGGCTGGCCGTGACCGACGACGAGCTCGACGTCTTCGCCGGCCAGCTGGACCAGATCCTGGACTCGGTGGCCAAGGTGAGCGAGGTCGCCGCCGAGGACGTCCCGCCGACCTCGCACGCCGTGCCGCTGACGAACGTCTTCCGTGACGACGTCGTCCGTCCCGGGTTGAGCCAGCAGCAGGCGCTGGCCGGTGCGCCGGCCGCCGAAGAAGGCCGTTTCCGGGTGCCGCGGATCCTGGGGGAAGAGCAATGACCGACACCGAGCTGATCAAGAAGACCGCCGCCGACCTCGCCGGGCTGATCCACCGTCGCGAAGTGTCGGCCGCCGAGGTCACGCGGGCCCACCTGGACCGCATCGCCGAGGTCGACGACCATGTCCATGCCTTCCTGCACGTGGACACCGAGGGCGCGCTCGCCGCGGCCGACCAGGTCGACGAGGACGTCGCCAACGGGACGCCCGTTTCGCCGCTGGCCGGGGTCCCGCTCGCGCTCAAGGACGTGCTGACCACCAAGGGCATCCCGACGACCTGCGGATCCCGCACGCTCGAAGGCTGGCTTCCGCCCTACGACGCCACTGTGACGCGCAAGCTGCGCGAGGCCGGTGTCGTGGTGTTGGGCAAGACCAACATGGACGAGTTCGCGATGGGCTCGTCCACCGAGAACTCGGCCTTCGGCCCGACCCACAACCCGTGGGACCACGCCCGTATCCCGGGCGGCTCCGGCGGCGGTTCGTCGGCGTCGATCGCGGCGTTCGAGGCGGCACTGGCCATCGGCACCGACACCGGCGGTTCGATCCGCCAGCCGGGTGCGGTGACCGGGACAGTCGGGGTCAAGCCGACCTACGGCGGTGTCTCCCGCTACGGCCTCGTCGCCTTCTCGTCGTCACTGGACCAGGCCGGTCCGTGCGCTCGCACCGTCCTCGACGCGGCGTTGCTGCACGAGGTCATCGCCGGGTACGACCCGCTGGACTCGACGTCCATCGACGCGCCGGTGCCCCCGGTGGTGGCCGCGGCCCGTGAGGGGATGAACGGTGACCTCAAGGGCGTGCGTGTCGGCGTGGTGAAGGAGTTCGGCGGCGACGGCTACCAGCTGGGTGTGCTGCGGTCCTTCGAGGCCGCGGTCGAGCAGTTGCGTGCACTCGGCGCCGAGGTGGTCGAGGTCTCCTGCCCGCACTTCACCTACGCGCTGCCCGCGTACTACCTGATCGCGCCGAGCGAGTGCTCCTCGAACCTCGCCCGGTTCGACGCGATGCGTTATGGCCTGCGTGTCGCCGACGACGGCACGCACAGCGCCGAAGAGGTCATGGCGCTGACCCGCGAGAAGGGCTTCGGCGCGGAGGTCAAGCGACGCATCATCCTCGGCACGTACGCGCTCTCATCCGGCTACTACGACGCCTACTACGGATCGGCGCAGAAGGTCCGCACGCTCATCACGCGCGACTTCGACAACGCGTTCGAGAAGGTGGACGTGCTCGTCTCGCCCACCACGCCGACCACGGCGTTCAAGCTCGGTGAGCGCGTCGACGACCCGATGGCGATGTACCTGTCGGACATCTGCTCCATCCCGTCGAACCTGGCGGGCAACGCCGCCATGAGCGTCCCGAGTGGACTGTCCCATGAGGACGGTCTGCCGGTCGGTCTGCAGATCATGGCCCCGGCGCTGGCCGATGACCGGCTCTACCGCGTCGGCGCCGCCTACGAGGTCGCGCGCGACGCCGCGGCCGGAGGATCGCTGGTACACCAGGTGCCCGAGCTGGGAAGGAAGGCCTGATGACTGCCGTGGCCGAGCTGATGGACTACGCCGAGGTCGTCACCCGGTTCGACCCGGTGCTCGGGCTCGAGGTGCACGTCGAGCTCAACACCAGGACCAAGATGTTCTGCGGCTGTGCGAACGTCTTCGGCGGTGAGCCGAACACGAACGTCTGCCCGACCTGCCTCGGCCTGCCCGGCGCGCTGCCGGCGGTCAACGGCAAGGCCGTCGAGGGCGCGATCCGCATCGGCCTCGCGCTGAACTGCGAAATCGCGGAATGGTGCCGGTTCGCCCGGAAGAACTACTTCTACCCGGACATGCCGAAGAACTTCCAGACCTCGCAGTACGACGAGCCGATCGCCTTCGACGGCTACCTCGACGTCACCCTCGACGACGGCGAGATCGTGCGGGTCGACATCGAGCGCGCGCACATGGAAGAGGACACCGGCAAGTCGCTGCACGTCGGCGGCGCGACCGGCCGGATCCACGGTGCCGAGCACTCGTTGCTGGACTACAACCGCGCCGGGGTGCCGCTGATCGAGATCGTCACCAAGCCGATCGTCGGCACCGGCGAGCGGGCTCCCGAGGTCGCGCGCGCGTACGTGACGGCGCTGCGCGACCTGCTGCGCGCGCTGGGTGTGTCGGACGTCCGGATGGACCAGGGCTCGCTGCGGTGCGACGCGAACGTCTCGCTGATGGCCAAGGATGCCGCCGAATTCGGCACGCGGACCGAGACCAAGAACGTCAACTCGCTGCGCAGCGTCGAACGCGCTGTCCGCTACGAGATGACGCGGCAGGGCGCGATCCTCGCCGAGGGCGGGACGATCAAGCAGGAGACCCGGCACTTCCAGGAGGCCGACGGCACGACGTCGTCGGGCCGTACGAAGGAGACCGCCGAGGACTACCGGTACTTCCCGGAGCCCGACCTCGTTCCGATCGCGCCCTCCCGCGAATGGGTCGAGAAGCTGCGCGCCACCCTTCCGGAGATGCCTTCCGAGCGGCGCAAGCGGATCCAGGCCGAGTGGAGCCTGACCGACGAGGCACTGCGTGACCTGCTCAACGTCGGCGCGGTCGAACTCGTCGCCGCCACGGTCGAGGCGGGAGCGACGCCGGACGAGGCGCGCAGCTGGTGGGTCAACACGCTGGCGCAGGAGGCCAACACCCGCGAGGTCGAACTCGGCGATCTGGCCATCACGCCTGCCCAGGTGGCCGAGGTGATCGCGCTGGTCAACTCCGGTGAGCTGACGAACAAGCTGGCCAAGGAGGTCGTCCAGGGCGTGCTCGCCGGTGAGGGCGAACCGCGCGAGGTCGTGGACAAGCGCGGCTTGAAGGTCGTCTCCGATGACTCGGCGCTGCTCGCCGCCATCGACGAGGCGCTGGCCGCGCAGCCGGACATCGCCGAGAAGATCCGCGGCGGCAAGGTCGCCGCCGCGGGCGCGATCGTCGGCGCGGTCATGAAGGCCACGAAGGGACAGGCCGACGCCAAGCGCGTTCGTGAGCTGATCATCGAGCGCGTCGGTTCCTGAGGGGCCTGAGTGTCCTTCTCGGTCAACCGCGTCACGTGGCGCGAGTGGCTCGGCCTCGCCGCCGGGCTGCTCGCGCTCGTGGCGACCTTCCTGCCCTGGACCACGCTGAGCACCAGCCGTCCCGACGTCGAGGACGCGCTGAAATCGCTGCCCCACGACGACGTCGTGCGCGACGCGTGGAATTCGGACTTCTTCTCGTGGTTTCCGCCGCTCCTCCTGCTCGTCGCCGGCTTGGCGGTGACACTGTTCGGGCAGCTCCGCAAGGTCCGGATCAGCGGCCTCCCCCAGCTTTGGCTCGTCGCCGTCGCGGCGGTTCTGGTGCTCATGCTCATCGGCTGGGTGACGAACGACTGGCAGTTCACCGCCGACCAGCGGGGGCTCTTCGACGCCGGGGGCATCGTCATCGGCCTCGGCTACGGTCGTTATCTCGGCCTCGCCGCCGCTCTCGTGTCCTTCGCGGTTTCGATTCTCGATATCCGCGCGGCACGTGCGGAGAGCAGGATGCCGCGTCGGCGCTGACCCGTTGTGGTGGTCGGGATACGGCAATGGTCGTAATCTGAGAAAGCGCTTTCTCAGGAGGCTCTCAGCGCGTTCCGGCAGCCGGGAAGTTTCCGGGACGCGGGTCCGGCCGTCCGTAGGGTGAACGGTTGGTCCAGTCATGCCGTCGTCGCCGAACGGAAAGGCGGAAAACGATGAACCAGCCCGAACTGGGTGTCCTGCTCAACGGGGTCACCGGCCGGATGGGCTATCGGCAACATCTGCTGCGGTCGGTGCTGGCCATTCGGGAGCAAGGCGGGGTGGAACTTCCCGACGGGTCCCGGGTGCGGCTGGTGCCCGTTCTCGCGGGGCGCAATGCGGCGAAGCTGGCGGAAATGGCCGAGCGGCACGGAGTGGACCGGTGGACTACCGACGTCGACACCGCGCTTTCCGACCCGGACGTGCACATCTACTTCGACGCGCAGTTGACATCGGCCAGGGAACCGTGGGTGCGCAAGGCCATCGCGGCGGGCAAGCACGTGTACGCCGAGAAGCCGCTCGCGGAGTCACTGCCGCACGCGTTGGAGCTGGCGGGGCTGGCCCGTGAAGCGGGGATCTGCCACGGCGTGGTGCACGACAAGCTGTTCCTGCCCGGCCTGCGGAAGCTGCGGAGGCTGATCGACGGCGGATTCTTCGGCCGGATGCTGTCCGTACGAGGGGAATTCGGGTATTGGGTGTTCGAGGGCGACTGGCAGTCCGCGCAGCGTCCGAGCTGGAACTACCGCGCTGCGGACGGCGGCGGGATCGTGCTCGACATGTTCTGCCATTGGAGTTACCTGCTGGAAAACCTGTTCGGCAGGGTCACCGCCGTGACGGCGAAAGCCACAACGCACATTCCACGACGTTGGGACGAACAGGGCGAGTCCTACACGGCCACGGCCGACGACGCCGCATACGGGATTTTCGAACTCGAGCCGGGCACGATCGCGCAGATCAACTCGTCCTGGTGTACCCGCGTCTTCCGGGACGAGCTGGTCGAGTTCCAGGTCGACGGCACCGAGGGAAGCGCTGTCGCCGGATTACGGCGATGCCGTGTCCAGCACCGGTCGGCGACGCCGAAGCCGGTGTGGAATCCGGACGTCCCGGCAACCGAACGTTTCCGCGATCAGTGGGCCGAAGTGCCGGACAACGGCGAGTTCGACAACGGGTTCAAGGCTCAATGGGAGGAGTTCGTTCGCGACGTCGCCGCGGAACGGCCACACCGCTACGACTTCTTCGCCGCCGCGCGGGGCCTCCAACTGGCCGAAGCAGGACTGACCTCGTCGGTGGAAGGTCGTCGCGTCGAGTTGAAACCGCTCTGACCAGCCGGGCTAATCCTTGCCCTGGCCGCCGTTGACCGACGCCGGGGTGATGATCACGACCCGGTCGTCGCTGGACACCGGGTTGCCGCCGTCCTTGTTGATCGTCCCCGCCACGGCGATCTGCGGGTTGATCATGCTCATCCCGGCCAGTTTGCCGTAGGTGAGCGGTGGCTTCCCGGTTTTGCCGTCGAGGGTCACCGACGGTTTGCCGCCGACCGAGCCGTCGGGCTTGACCGGGAGGTTCTGCATGTTCCCCGTTCCCGACGTCGCGATCGCGAGGAAGCCGTTCGCGTCCACGAAGTCGGCACAGCCGGCCACACCGGGCTTGTCCGGCCACGACCACGCGGGCGCGGTGAGCGACTGGCCGGGCTGCAGGCGGTAGATGACGTCCTTGTCGCCGAGGCGATCGGTGGCCCACAGGCGGCCACCGTCAGCCGACGAGCAGAGCCCTCCCGGCGCGTGCAGGCCGCTGGCGAACACGGCGGTGCCGGTCGGGTTGCCCGGCGCGGCCTTCCCGGAGGTGTCGATGCGCAGCACTTTCCCGGCGAGCGAGTTCGGGTCGGCCGAGGCCGCCGCGTTGCCGGCGTCCCCGGTGGCGACGAGCAGCGCGCCTTTGCCGTCCGAGAGCAACGCCCCGCGGTTTCCGGTCGCGCCCTTCGGGATCCCGGTCAGTACCGGCTTCGGCGCCTGGCCCCTGGCGAACCGCACCACGCGGTTGTCCGACGGCGTCGTGACGTACGCGAAGACGAGTTGGTCTTCGGCATAACCTGGCGACAGCGCCAGCCCGGTCAGGCCACCGTCACCGGCGGCGTCGACGTCGAGTTTCGCGAAGTCCGCGGCGCTCTTGCCTGCGCTGGCCAGGAGCACCCGACCGGATTTCCGTTCCCCGGCCAGCGCGCTGGGGGCGGATCCGTCACCGGGCAGCCCCGCGACCGCGGAAACCGTGTCCAGACACGTCGCGAGAACGGCCTTGTCGAAGTCCTTGCAGCCCTGCGGTGGCGGGACCGGCGTCGGCTGTCCCGGCTGGCCCTTCTCGTTCTTGCCACCTGCCCCGCCGGGACCCTGGACCGACGGAGGAGCTTCGGGACTGGGACGTGGTGCGGGAGTGAACGTCTGTCCCGCGCCGGTGCCCGGGCCGTCGAACCGGGCACAGCCGGCGAGCAGCAGACCGCCGCAGGCCAGCAAAGCCAGCGGCGAAGACCACATCCGCCGGTACCGGGTACGCACGATTACCAAGCCTAGGTGGCGATACGTGAGCCACGGGTAAGCGGTAGGCGTATAACGTGGTGATCATGAGCCTTACGGTGCTGGTCCCCGACGACGAAGGCGTGGCGGTGCTTTCCGAGGTAGCCAGGGTGCGGGCGGTGCGCTATCTGTGGGGCGAGCCGACTCCGCCGGAGGCGGCCGACGCCGAGGTCCTCATTCCCGGCAGACATCGTGCCGGCCCCGAGTTGTGGGGCGCGGTGCCGAACGTCAAGCTCATCCAGCTCCTCACCGCGGGCGCGGAGGACTGGGTCGGCAAGGTCCCCGACGGCGTGCTGTTGTCCACCTGCCGTGGCGCGCACGGCGGCAGCACGGCCGAATGGGTGGTCGCGGTCCTGTTGTCGATTTATCGGCAGCTCGACGTCTTCGCCGCCGGACAGCGCGAAGGGCGTTGGGACCGGCAGACCACCGACACACTGCAGGGCAAGCGTGTGCTGATCGTCGGTGCGGGCGATCTCGGGCAGCACCTGCGCCGTCGGCTCGAGCCGTTCGACGCTCGCTGCACGATGGTCGGTATGTCGGCGCGCGAAGGCGTCCACGGTGTCCATGAGCTGCCCGATCTGCTCGGCCTGCACGACGTGGTCGTGCTGATGGTGCCGCTGACCTCGCGTACCCGGGGCATGGTCGACGAGGAGTTCCTGGCGGCGATGACGGACGGCGCGGTGCTGGTCAACGTCTCCCGTGGCACTGTGGTGACGACGGACGCGCTCGTCGCCGAGCTGGCGACAGGCCGGTTGCGTGCCGCGCTCGACGTCACCGATCCGGAGCCGCCGCCCGCGGATCACCCGCTCTGGAAAGTGCCGGGCCTGCTGCTCACTCCGCATGTCGGCGGCACGGTGCGCGGTGGCCGTAGCCGCTCCTACGCGGTGGCGGCGGCGGAGATCGCGCGGTACGCAGGGGGCGAACTGCCGAACAATATCGTCCGAGGGGAGTACTGACCGGCGATCCGGGTCGCGGGGATGTGACGTATCCCCTAACCTGCGCGCGTGAGCAGTGAAGCCGACGACTACCAGAGCACCAGTATCTTGTCCGGCGTGGAGGACACTGACGACGAATCGCGTTCGGGCGGGTCCGATCTGGGGCTGCTGGTACTCCGGCTCGCTCTCGGCGTGATCATGGGTGCCCACGGGCTCCAGCACTTGTTCGGTCTCTTCGGCGGTCCGGGCATCGGCGGGTTCGCGCGGGCGCTCGAGATGTTCGGCTACCACAAGCAGACGACCCTGCTCTCGTGGATCACCGGAATCACCGAGCTCGGCGGCGCCGTGCTCGTGGTCGCCGGGCTGTTCACCTGGCTGGGTGCCGCGGGTTTGCTCGGGGTGGCCGCCAACATCGTGTACGCGAAGTTCCACGGCGGGTTCTTCCAGGGCCAAGGGCAGGGCTTCGAGTTCGAGTTGCTGCTGGGCGCCGTCGCGCTGGCGTTGCTCTTCACCGGCTCCGGCCGGTTCGCGCTGGACCGCAACACCCCGTGGCGCAAGCGGCCGTTCCCGTTCGCTGTCGGTGGAGTGCTGCTGGCGGCGGCCGCGTCGGTCGTCGTCATCGTGCTGACGCGTTAGCCCAGGTCAGCGGCCGTTGCCGAATTTCGGCAACTCATGCCGAGCCGTCGAGGACCTCCGTGAGCATCGTGCGGCCATGCGCCTCGAAGGCGACGTCGTCGTGCTCATGCGCCCACACGATCGTGCTCACCGCCGAGAAGGCGTTGTAGGTCCGGAACAGCGCGAGATCCGGGGCGGACGGGCGGCGGCCGTAGCCGCTGAGGAACGCCTCGCGCAGGTCCGGCCGCGTAGCCCACTCGCGGAAGTGAAGCCGGTGCAGATCGGCTACCCACACGTCGCGTTCGACACGTCCGAAGTCGATGAATCGGACCACGCCCGCGTCGTCGATCAGCCAGTTCCGCGGTTGATTGTCCCGATGGCACGGGACCACGCTGGGCGGCGGCTGGTCGATCAGTGCCCGCAACATCCGGCGGGTGAACGTCACCCCGTCGGCCGGGACCAGTCCATCGGCCCGGGCGACGACGTTCTCGAACTTGCGCAGCAGACGTGCGCCGAACTCCGGATCGGCTTCCGGCGCGGCGACGTCGTGCAGGCGCCGGGTGAGCGCGCCCGCCTGGAAGTGGACGTCGGCGGAGAACTCGGCCGGGTGATCCTGCACCAGCTCGCCGGGCAACCGGGCAAGCAGCAGGAGGCGCAGCTCGTCGTCATGGTGGAGCAGTTCGGGAACGTGGCCACGCAACGGCGACGCCCAATTCAGATAGGCGTCGCGCTCCCGCTGGTAGTTCCGCTTCTGGAGCACGGTCTTCGCGATCCACTCGCGCTCGTCTTCGCCGCGTAGCGCGAGGACCCTGGCCTCGCCGTGTGGCCACGAAAGGTCCGCGACGACGTCGCAAGGGCCGACTACCCGGGCGCAGCGCTCGGCGACCTCCGGTGACACGCGATCATCGTAGGCCGCCGAGCGGTGCCGGGGGTTTACTTGTTCGGGTCGCGGACGGCGCCGGTGTCGGCCGAAGTGGCCATCCGGGCGTACGCCCGCAGCGCGGCGGTGATCGGGCGCTGCCGCTCCTTCGGCTGCCACGGCCGTTCCGAGGCCTCCATCTTCGAGCGCCGCTCGGCCAGGACCTCGGCGTCGACGAGCAGTTCGAGACGGCGCTCGTGGACGTCCAGCAGGATCCGGTCGCCGTTCTCGACGAGCCCGATCAGGCCACCGGCGGCGGCCTCCGGCGAGATGTGCCCGACCGAGATGCCCGACGAACCGCCGGAGAACCGGCCGTCGGTGATCAGCGCGCACTTCTTGCCGAGACCGGAGCCCTTGAGGAACGCCGTCGGGTGCAGCATCTCCTGCATGCCCGGCCCGCCTGCGGGGCCCTCGTAGCGGATCACCAGGACCTCGCCGGGCTGGATCTCCTTCTTGAGGATCGCCGAGACGGCTTCCTCCTGGCTCTCCAGCACCCGGGCGGGTCCCTCGAAGTGCCACAGGTCCTCGTCGATGCCCGCGGACTTGATCACCGCGCCGTTCTCGGCGAGGTTGCCGCGCAGGATCGCGAGGCCGCCGTCCTTGGTGTAGGCGTGCTCGACGTCGCGGATACAGCCACCGGCGGCGTCGGTGTCCAAAGAGGACCAACGGGCATCGGTGGAGAACGCCTGCGTGGTCCGCACCCCGCCCGGCGCCGCGTGGAACAGCTCCAGCGCGGTCGCCGAAGGCTCCTTCGCGCGGACGTCCCATTCGGCCAGCCACGATTCGAGGTCGGGCGAGTGCACCGAATGGACGTCGGTGTGCAGGAGTCCGCCGCGGTGCAGTTCGCCGAGGATCGCCGGGATTCCGCCCGCGCGGTGGACGTCTTCCATGTGGTAGTCGGAGTTCGGCGCGACCTTGGACAGGCACGGCACGCGTCGCCCGATTTCGTCGATGTCGGCGATGGTGAAGCCGACCTCGCCCTCCTGCGCGGCGGCGAGGATGTGCAGCACGGTGTTCGTCGAACCGCCCATGGCCATGTCCAGCGCCATCGCGTTCTCGAATGCCTTGTGCGTGGCGATGGACCGGGGGAGGACCGAGTCGTCGTCCTCGCCGTACCAGCGCTTGCACAGGTCGACAACCGTGCGTCCGGCGTTCTCGAACAGCGCGCGCCGCGCGGCGTGCGTCGCCAATGTGGAGCCATTTCCCGGCAGCGAGAGGCCGAGCGCCTCGGTCAGGCAGTTCATCGAGTTCGCGGTGAACATGCCCGAGCACGAACCGCAGGTGGGGCACGCGGACCGCTCGACGATCCCCAGCCCGTCCTCGTCGACCTCGCTGTTCGCCGATGCCGCGATCGCGGTGATCAGGTCGGTGGGAGCCTGCGCGACCCCGCCGACCACGACGGCCTTCCCTGCCTCCATCGGCCCGCCGGAGACGAACACGGTCGGGATGTTCAGCCGCATCGCGGCGTTGAGCATGCCCGGTGTGATCTTGTCGCAGTTGGAGATGCACACCAGCGCGTCGGCCTGGTGCGCGTTGACCATGTACTCCACCGAGTCCGCGATGATCTCGCGCGAGGGCAGCGAGTACAGCATCCCGGAGTGGCCCATGGCGATCCCGTCGTCGACGGCGATCGTGTGGAACTCACGCGCGACGCCACCCGCTTCGGCCACCGCTTCGGCCACGATCTCGCCGAGGTCCTTGAGGTGCACGTGCCCCGGCACGAACTGGGTGTACGAGTTGGCGATGGCCACGATCGGCTTGCCGAAGTCGCTGTCGGTCATCCCGGTGGCTCGCCACAGCGAGCGCGCGCCCGCCGCGTTGCGGCCGTGGGTGGTGGTCCGGGAACGGAGTTGAGGCACGGCGTTCTCCCAGGTGGAGGTGGATGGACCAGCAGGGGGTTCGGGAGGCCCGCAAAACTGGTCCTACCAATTCTACTCCTGGGTCGCCGCCCCGGAAGGGCCGGTCTCGGTCGGCTTGTCCGCGGCGGGCTTTCCGGGCGACGGCTCTTCGTTGTCGAGCAACCCGCTGGGGTCGGCCACCAGGCCCTCGCTGACCAGCGACAACACCGGGAGGTGCCGGGTGCGCACGGTCGGCAGCGTGACCTGGGTGTCGTCCTTCAGTACGGCACGCACCCGCGCCTTCTTCGTGATGGCGAGGCCCTTCAGTGACGACCACGGGATGTCGCGCTTACCGAACATGGTGCGGACCGCCAGCCCCTGCCGGGTGGCCACCGTGCGGGTCCGGAGCACGAAGACGAACAACGCGATCGGGGCGAGGTAGAGGAACTCGAGCCCGGGGATCTCGCCCAGTGCGATAGGGGTCACACACACGGTGAGAAGGGCGATCGCCGCGTACGCGGTGCCCGGGATCTTGAAGACGGCCGTCCGGCCCTCGTCTGCCTGGTTGCGCTGCTCTTTTTCGGCCACGACCAAGATGGTGCACGCCCGCGCGCGACGGCTCGAAAGCGGGTGCCGGGCACCGCCGCGACGTCCACCATGCGGAACGTGCGTCCCGCAGAGTTGACACCTCGCCCGAGCGCGGATTACGGTCTGCCACGTGACAACGCAGACCGGCCTCGTACTTCCCAAGCGCGTCGACGCTTAGGAAGTCTCCGCTGCGTCGACGCGCGACCCTCGTGCGACCAATCGGTCGGCGGGGGTTTTTTGTGTTTGAACACAGCGTGTTCAAACACAGCCATGTTCCGACGCAGCGTGGCCCGGAGCCAGTTCCACCCCCGCAGCACTACCCGAACGAGTGACACCGAGACCCACGAGGCAGAGACCGATGACCAGTGCCACGTCGCGCAGCGACGCGAAGCCCGGGCCCACAGCGCCCGGTGTCCCAGGAGCACGTCCGAAGCCGGCACCGCCGGCGGGAACCCCGGTAAGGGTCACGGGCGCGCAGTCGCTCGTGCGCTCGCTCGAAGCGGTCGGCGCCGAAGTCGTCTTCGGCATTCCGGGCGGGACCATCCTGCCCGCCTACGACCCGCTGCTCGACTCGACGAAGGTCCGGCACGTCCTGGTCCGGCACGAGCAGGGCGCCGGGCACGCCGCGACCGGGTACGCGCAGGCGACAGGCAAGGTCGGCGTCTGCATGGCCACCTCCGGCCCCGGCGCGACGAACCTGGTCACGCCGCTGGCCGACGCCAACATGGACTCGGTCCCGGTCGTCGCCATCACGGGGCAACAGACTCGCGCGCTGATCGGCACCGACGCGTTCCAGGAAGCCGACATCTGCGGCATCACGATGCCGATCACCAAGCACAACTTCCTGGTCACCGACCCGGCGGACATCCCGAGGACCATCGCCGAGGCCTTCCACATCGCCGCCACGGGCCGCCCCGGCCCGGTCCTGGTGGACATCCCCAAGGACGTCCTGCAGGAGATGACGTCCTTCTCGTGGCCCGCTGACCTGCGGCTGCCCGGCTACCGGCCGACGCTGCGCCCGCACGGCAAGCAGGTCCGCGAGGCCGCGCGGCTCATCGCCAAATCCCGGCGACCGGTGCTCTACGTCGGCGGTGGCGTCATCAAGGCGGAGGCGTCGGAGCAGCTGCGGGAGCTGGCCGAGCTGACCGGCATCCCGGTCGTCACGACGCTGATGGCGCGCGGCGCGTTCCCCGATTCTCACCCGCAGCACCTGGGAATGCCCGGGATGCACGGCACGGTCGCCGCGGTCGCGTCGATGCAGCGGTCGGACCTGCTGATCGCCCTCGGTGCCCGCTTCGACGACCGGGTCACCGGCCAGCTGTCGTCGTTCGCGCCGGACGCCGCGATCGTCCACGCGGACATCGACCCCGCCGAGATCTCCAAGAACCGCAAGGCCGACGTGCCGATCGTCGGGGACTGCAGGGAGATCATCGGCGAGCTGATCGCTGCGGTCCGCGCCGAGTTCGAGGCACGCCCTACCGCCGAGAACGCATCAGCACAGCAGGAGCACGGCAAGCCGGACCTGGCCGACTGGTGGACGCAGCTGAACGACTGGCGCGACAACTACCCGGCGGGCTACGAGTGGCCCGACGACGGTTCGCTGTCGCCGCAGTACGTCATCGAACGGATCGGCGAGCTGGTCGGCCCGGACGCGGTGTACGCGGCGGGCGTCGGGCAGCACCAGATGTGGGCCGCGCAGTTCGTCAAGTACGAGAACCCGCGCACCTGGATCAACTCCGGCGGCCTCGGCACCATGGGCTACGCCGTGCCCGCGGCGATGGGCGCGCAGTTCGGCGTCCCGGACAAGCCGGTGTGGGCGATCGATGGCGACGGCTGCTTCCAGATGACCAACCAGGAGCTGGCCACCTGCGCCATCGAGGGCGCGCCGATCAAGGTCGCGGTGATCAACAACGGCAACCTCGGCATGGTCCGCCAGTGGCAGAACCTGTTCTACTCCGAGCGGTACTCCAACACCGATCTCGGCACGCACAAGCACCGCATCCCGGACTTCACCCTGCTCGCCGAGGCGCTCGGCTGCGCGGGCCTGCGGTGTGAGACCCGCGAGGACGTCGACGCCACCATCCGCCGCGCGATGGAGATCAACGACCGCCCCGTCGTGATCGACTTCGTCGTGGGGAAGGATGCCCAGGTGTGGCCGATGGTCGCCGCCGGCACCGGGAACGACGAGATCATGGCGGTGCGCGGGATCCGGCCGCTGTTCGATGACGACGACGTCAGCGCGGAAGGAGAACACTGATGAGCGTGCACACGCTGAGCGTGCTGGTCGAGAACAAGCCCGGCGTGCTCGCCAGGGTGTCCGGGCTGTTCTCCCGCCGCGGTTTCAACATCGAGTCCCTCGCCGTCGGGCCCACGGAGAACCCCGAGGTGTCCCGTATGACGATCGTGGTCGCCGTTGAGGAGCTACCGCTCGAACAGGTGACCAAACAGCTCAACAAGCTGGTCAACGTGATCAAGATCGTGGAGCTGGAGCCGTCCACCGCCGTGCAGCGCGAACTGCTGCTGGTGAAGGTCCGTGCCGACGCCACCGTGCGCAGCCAGGTCCTCGAAACGGTCCAGCTCTTCCGCGCCAAGGTGGTGGACGTCTCGCCGGAGGCGCTCACCGTCGAGGCGACCGGGACCTCGGACAAGATCGGCGCGCTGCTGCGGATGCTGGAGCCGTACGGCATCCGGGAGCTCGTGCAGTCCGGCATGGTCGCGGTGGGACGCGGGGCCCGCTCGATCACCGCCACTTCTCCCCGCTGATCTCCATCCATGCCCCCGCCACCACCCTCAACGGAGGAGCTTCGCTCCGCTTGTTGAATTCAAGTTTTTGCAGTCAGGAAAGGAAGCAGTAACCCCCATGGCAGTGGAAATCTTCTACGACGACGACGCCGACCTCTCGATCATCCAGGGACGCAAGGTCGCTGTCATCGGCTACGGCAGCCAGGGCCACGCCCACTCGCTGAGCCTGCGTGACTCCGGTGTCGACGTCCGCATCGGCCTGCCCGTGGGGTCCAAGTCGCGGGCGAAGGCCGAGGAGCAGGGCCTGCGCGTGCTCACCCCGGCCGAGGCGTCGGCCGAGGCCGACCTGATCATGATCCTGGCGCCGGACACCAAGCAGCGCTTCATCTACGAGCAGGACATCGCGCCGAACCTGAAGGACGGCGACGCGCTGTTCTTCGGCCACGGCTTCAACATCCGCTACGACCTGATCAAGCCGCCGTCCAATGTGGACGTGGCCATGGTCGCGCCGAAGGGCCCGGGCCACCTGGTCCGCCGCCAGTTCGTCGACGGCAAGGGCGTCCCGGCGCTGATCGCGGTGGAGCAGGACGCCTCCGGCAACGCCCAGGCGCTCGCGCTGTCCTACGCCGCGGCCATCGGCGGTGCCCGCGCCGGTGTCATCAAGACGACGTTCACCGAGGAGACCGAGACCGACCTCTTCGGCGAGCAGGCCGTGCTCTGCGGTGGCGCGTCGGCGCTGGTGCAGACCGGTTTCGAGGTGCTCACCGAAGCCGGCTACGCCCCGGAGATCGCCTACTTCGAGGTGCTGCACGAGCTGAAGCTCATCGTCGACCTCATGTACGAGGGCGGCATCGCGCGTCAGCGCTACTCGATCTCCGACACCGCCGAGTACGGCGACCTGACCCGCGGCCCGCGCGTCATCTCGCCGGCGGTCAAGGAGGAGATGAAGAAGATCCTCGGCGAGATCCAGGACGGCACGTTCGCCCGCGAATGGGTCGCCGAGGACGAGGCCGGGCGGCCGAACTTCACCAAGCTCGAGGAGCAGGGCAACCAGCACCCGATCGAGGCGACCGGCAAGAAGCTGCGTGACCTGATGTCCTGGGTCGACCGGCCGATCACCGAGACCGCCTGAGTCTCCCGGTTGTTCCGTGATGGCCTCCTTCGCAGCCTTGAGCGCTGTGAAGGAGGCCATCACGGCGTTTCGGGGGGTGCAACAAGCGGGCAATGAGGACCGCCCGAAGAGAGCAGGGGACCTTTGCTGTCGTTCGGTGAGCGGGCAGATACGCTGGCACCCATGAGTGAACAGCCGGTCGACGACAAGGCGCACATCCGGCACGAGCTGGACCTGAGCGAGGCCGCCTGGATCCGCGCCGAACCCGAGGGTGTCACGCTGGACGACTGCGTCGAGTACGCGTTCGTCCCGCACACCGACGGCGTCACCTACGTGGCCATGCGCCAGTCCTCCAAGCCCGACGGCGTGATCCTCGTGTTCACCCCCGCGGAATGGGACGCCTTCGTCGCCGGGGTCCGCGACGGCGAGTTCGACCTGCCCGAGGACCTGGAAGAACCCGCCCCGGCGAACGAGAAGAGCTAGGCGGACGCTCCGGCGTCCAGCCGCGCCGCGAGGTCGTCGAGACGTCCCGTGGCGGCCGCGAGCGCGACGTGGTCGCCGTAGTCGCGGGACTCGACGATGAGCCCGTTCCGTACCCGCAGCACGAAGATGTTCGCGACCTGGAACGGCGTGCCGATCCCGGCGCGGCCCTGGTAGGTGAACTCGCCGATGATCACCTCGGGGTCGGTGCTCTGGTGCGTGACCAGGTCCCGCGCCTCGATGTCGATCTCCATCGTGGAGCCGATGGAGAAGTGCTCCCGGAGGTCGTCCCGGCTTCGCAGTATCGGCGCCCCTGGCAGGAATGGGTGCGTCACGTGGGTTTCCGGCGCGTAGAGATCGGGAAGTTCGGCCCACCGCCTATCCGAGACGCCGTAGACGAGCCGCTCGAACACACCACGCGGACTGTCCGGCGCCGCGTCCGAAGCGGGGCGAGGCGGGAGCGGCGTGGTTTCCCTTGTGGCGTCGGCGAATCCGGCCTTGAGCGCGTCGAACGCGTCCTGGGCGACGGCGATCTTCAGGAAGTCGTGGTAGTCGCGGGAGTGCGTGATCAGCCCGTCGCGCACCCGCAGCATCTGGATGTTGGCCGTTTCGAACGTTTTCCCGGTGTTCAGCGCTTCCCCGGAGTACGCCCATTCGGCGACGATCACCTCCGGATCCGTCGTTTCGTGCACCACGGTGTCGTGGTGGCGCAGCCGGATCGACGCGGTGAGCGGTCCGGTGAACCGTTCGTGCAAGGCCTCGCGGCCTTCGATGCGGCCGGGCGAGAGTGGCTGTTGTGGAAGCTCTACAACGGCGTCTTCGGCGTAGAGCGCGGAGAGTTCGCTCCAGCGGGCCGCAGTGATGCCCTCGGACAGCTGGTCGAACACCTCGCGGGGTGTGGTCATGGTTCCTCCCAGACAAATAAACGGAGTGGCTAGTCCGTATTCAAAATACGGACTAGCCACTCCGTTTGTCCACTGGATTGCTACCCCACGCTGAGCACGATCTTTCCGGTCGTACCGCCGGACTCGCCAAGTTCGTGGGCCTTCGCTGCCTCGGCGAGCGGGAGCACGGTGCCGACCACCGGCCGGAGGTGCCCGGACGCGACCAGTTCGGCGAGTGCGAGCAGGCCGACGCGGTCGGGTTCGACGAGGGTCAGCCCGGTCGTCACGCCGCAGGCTGCCGCGGCCTCGGGGAGGCTCTTGTCGACGTTCCGGGTCAACTGGACGAGCGTGCCGCCCTTTCGCAGCGTCCGGAGCGAGCGGGGCCCGTACTCGCCACCGATCGTGTCGAGGACGACGTCGACATTGTGGACCTCTTCGGCGAAGTCGGCTGCCCGGTAGTCGATCACCTCGTCGGCCCCGAGGTCGCGGACGAATTCGTGTTTCGGCGCGCTCGCCGTCCCGATCACGTACGCGCCGGACGCCTTGGCGATCTGCACCGCGAGGTGGCCGACGCCGCCTGCCGCCGCGTGGACCAGAACCCGTTGTCCCGTTTGGACTTTCGCGGTGTCGTGCAGACTCTGCCACGCGGTCAGCCCGGCCAGCGGGACGGCCGCGGTGTGGACGTGGCCGAGCCCGGCGGGTTTGGCCGCGAAATGACGGCTCGGCGCGGTGACGTATTCGGCGTACGTCCCGGCCTGGCGCGGGAACCACGGCATGCCGAACACCTCGTCGCCTGGCGCGAACAGTGTCACGCCGGGGCCGATCTCCTCGACGACGCCGGAGACGTCCCAGCCGAGGACGAACGGCGGTGCGCCGAGCGTGCCCATGCCGCCGGTTTCCCGGCTCTTCCAGTCGACCGGATTGACGCCGGCGGCGTGGACACGGACGAGGATCTCGGTCGGTCCGGGAACGGGACGGGGCAGCTCGACCTCTTCGAGGACCTCGGGACCGCCGAGGGTGCGCTGGCTGATGGCTCGCATGACGCCATTGTTCGGCGAACGTCGAACCAGCTGCTACGTGTCCGGCGGCCAGGAGACGTCAGGATCGGGCCAAGCCGCGCAACGCCTCCCGCGCGGCGGACTGTCCACAGTGGTCTGCCCAGCCTTCCGGCGTGCTGTTGTACAACGCGTCGTGTACAGACGGGTCGGCACCGGCGTCGAGCAGTGCGGTGATGACGTCGAGGTGCCCGCCCTGGGCTGCCAGATGCAGCGCTGTGACGCCCGCGCCGTGCCCCGGACCGCCGAAGGTGTTGCGCTGGTTGACGTCCGCGCCGAGATCGAGCAGCGTGCGGACCGCGGCGGTCTTGCCTTGTGCGGCCGCCCAGGTCAGCGCGGTGCCGCGATAGACGTCGGCGTCGAGTGCGGCGCCGCGCTCGACAAGCGTGCGCAAGGTCTCGGTCCGGTCGTTGCGGGCGGCCCAGCTCAACGCCTCGTCGCGGATCTCCGCCGGGTCGCCGGACGGGCGCCACGACGGGAATCCGCTGTGCGGCCGGTAGAACTCGCGGTGATCCCCGGCGGCGGGGGACAGCGTGCCGTCCGGCGCGAGGAGTTCGTCGAGCAGGTCAGCGTGCCCGAGTCCGGCCGCGACGCGGAGATTTGCCGGAGTCAGGTCACGGGCGGCCAGCTTCTCGGCAGCCTCGCGGTGGCCCCAGAACAACGCGACGATCAGCGGGGTGCCGCCGTCGCCGCGTGCGGAGAGGTCCGTCGGCGCGCCGGCGTCGAGCAGCATGTCCAGTAGCAGCGGGAGATTCGAGTACGCGGCCTGGTGCAACGGCGTCCAGCCGTGGACGTTGGGTCGCGCCGGATCGGCGCCGCGGTCGAGCAGGACCCTCGTCAGCCGCTCGTCGCAGGTGGCGCCCGCCATACCGAGCAGATCGTTGCCGTTCGTGCCGACGGCGTCCACGAGCCCGGGGAACTGCTCGACGATCTCGGCGAGCCCGTCGACGTCCCGGGCCTCCACCAGCCGGTACGCCCGCGCGAACGGTTCGCCGCTGTCGGCCAGCACCCGTACATGCGCACGCAGGGCCCGCCAGGACGTGAACCCGTGCTGACGTGCGACCACTGTGCGTGCGCCTTCCGGCGTGAGCGGCTGGTGCCAGCGTTCGAATGTTTCGCGGGCGCCGGGCGTTTCGTCCTGGGCGGAGGCGAGCAGGCCCGTCGCGCGCTCGGCGTAGTACGCGGTGTCCTGGTGGTAGACGTGCTGGAGTCCGTCGCCGTGTTCGCTCACGCGCCGGACGTACGCCTGGAGCTTCGGCCAGCTCGGGAAACCGTGCTGCCGGGCGATGCGGAACTGAGCCTCCGACAGCTTGACCGACTCCGCGCGTGCGAGGTCCTTCGCGCGTTTGCGCAGGTACTCCAGGCTGGGCTTCGCGGGCAGGGTGCTCACGGGAATCCTCCTTCCCTGTCACGCCCGTGGTCCGCAGGCACCGGGCAGGAAAGAAGGTGACTGGTGGGTGGTGCGGTCGTACGGGGGTGGGCTCGGCCCTTTCCGCGGACGGGACGCGGCCCTCACCGCGCATCCGCCACGCTACCGCAGCCCACCCTCGAACGCTCAGAGTACGAGCGGGGCCAGGCGGCGCCAGCTTTCCACGGGAATGCCGCCGGTCCCGTCGAGGACTTGGACGCAGACGTGGTCGGCACCGGCGTCGAGGTGGGCCCGGATCCGGTCGGCGACCTCCTGTTCACCGCGATACGCCACGATGGCGTCGACGAGCCGGTCACTGCCGCCGTCGGCGAGATCGGCGTCGGTGAAGCCGAGCCGCCGCAGGTTCGCCTGTTGGTGCGGTGCCAGCCGCACGTATCCGTCCACGTGCTCGCGCGCGATCCGCCGCGCCCGCCCGGGGTCCGCGTCGAGCACGACCGCCTGTTCGACCGCGAGGTAGGCGTCCGGTCCCATCGTCTTCCGCGCGAACGCGGTGTGCTCCGGCGGGACGAAGTACGAATGCGCGCCGTCGGTCCGCGCCGCCGCCAGCTCCAGCAGTTTCGGCCCCAGCGCGGCGAGTACGCGGCGCGGCCGGGCGCCGGGAACGTCCAGGTCCGCCTTGTCCATCGCGTCGAGGTAGGACCGCATCGCCGTGAGGACGCCGCTGCCGGGCCGATGCCCGCCGAGCCCGAGCGTGAACCGGCCCGGATACGCCTCGGCGAGGGTGCGCCCGGCCGCTTCGGCGGTCGTGGCTTCGCGTTCGGAGAACCGCGCGATTCCGGTCGCCACGGGCAGCGTGCTGGTCGCCGCGAGCAGCATCGCCGCCTGGGTGAACGCCTCCCTGCCACGGTACTCGCCGAACCAGAGCGCGGAGTAGCCCAGCGACTCGACCTCCGCGGCGGCTGCGCGGACCTCGCCGATTTCCTTGCCGTCGAAGGCGAAGGTCCAGATCCCGACACTCATCGCGACACCTCCAGCACCGCCGGGGCCAGCTCTGTCAGAGCATCCACAATGGACTCAAGGGTGGCGGCGGCCGGGGTGAGCAGCACGTGGTCGGCCCCGGCGTCGAGCAGTTCCCGCAGGCGTCCGGCGATCGTCTTCCCGTCGCCCCACAGGACCAGGCTGTCGACGAACCGGTCGCTGGGCCCGGAGATCTCCGCGTCGGTGTAGCCGAGCCGTTTCCAGCCGTTGAGGTAGCCCTTGACGTTGTGGTCCCGGATCTGCCCGACCGTCCGGCGAACGTGTTCTCTCGCGTCTTCGCGCGTGCCGAGCAGGACCGTCTGCTGCGGGATCAGCAGCTTGTCCGGTCCGAGGATCTCGCGCGCGTACGGCGTGTGCTCGACCGGCTGGGCGAACGGATGCGCGCCGTCGGCGTGGTCGCGCGACAGCTCCAGCATCCTCGGGCCGACGGCCGCGAGCACACGGGGAAAGGCAACCGGCGGGGGCTTTTCGGCCGACGTGGCGTCCATTTCGGACAGATACGCGCGCATTTTCTCGTAGGGCTGGTATTTCTCGCCGTACTTCTCGGCCTGGAACGCGTGGCCGATCCCGACGCCGAGCACGAACCGGCCGGGGTGCGCCTGTGCCAGCGTCGTCCCGCCGCTCTGCGCGGTCCGGCCGGGCCGCGACCAGACGTTGGCGATGCCGGTGCCCAGCACGACGTTCTCCGTCGACGCCAGCAGATCGCCGAAATGCGCGAAAATCTCGCGGGTGCCGGGCCCTTCGCCGCTCCACACGGAGCCGTAACCCAGTTCGGCCAGGCGCCGCGTGGCCGAACGCTCGACGTCCGGCGGGGGTGCCATGGGCGCGGTGGGGAGCCAGACGCCGACAGTGCCCAGCCGGTCCCGGGTTTCCTCGATCAGGGTCATCCCTGCTTCCCTCCAGTAAGATGAGGCTACCTCCGGTTACTATACGGAGGCAGCCTCCGATTTGTCACCCGGTAAGGTCCGGAACCGAGATGACCGACGTCAAGCCGATGCGGGCGGACGCCCGCCGCAACTACGAGCGCCTGCTGGCCGAGGCGAGGCGTGCCTTCACCGAACGCGGCGTCGACGCCTCACTCGAGGACATCGCGCGCAGTGCCGGAGTCGGTATCGGCACCCTCTATCGCCACTTCCCGACCAGGGAAGCCCTGCTCGAGACCCTTTTGCGGGATCGCTTCGACGGGCAGGCGGAAAAAGCGCGGGAGCTGCTCGCGGCCGAAGACCCGCTCGCCGGGCTGTACACCTGGCTCGTCGGGCTCGGCACCACGGCAGGCGCCTATCACGGTCTGGTCGAGCTGATGGCCGATGCGATCAACGATCCCGAGTCCCGGCTCCATGCTTCCTGTCACGCGATGCAGGACGCGGTGTCCCAACTGGTGGACAGGGCCAAGGAAGCCGGGGCGCTGCGCGCCGACGTCACCACCCGTGAGCTGCTTCTGTTGTCGCACGGTGCTTCCTGGGCCGGTACGCACCTGCCAGGGGAGCGTGGCATGGAGCGCCTGTTGACCCTTGTTTTCGAGGGATTACGGGCAAGTTAACAACGGGGGCAGCGAGGTGGCGGGCCCCCGGGCTAAACTCCCGCTCAACCGGGCACAACGGCGTGCGCCGATTCGTCCATCGGTTGATCCAGCACCGAGCGTCCTCGACTCAGTGACCAGATAGTGGGAGCCGCAACGTGAGCAGCAAGCCCAACAAGCCCGTCGTCCTCATCGCGGAAAAGCTCGCGCCTTCGGTGCTGAGTGTGTTCGGTGACGAGGTGGAGGTCCGTCATGTGGACGGGACCGACCGCCCGGCGCTGCTCGAGGCGGTGAAGAGCGCCGACGCGCTCCTGGTGCGCTCGGCCACCAAGGTCGACGCCGAGGTGCTCGGTGCCACCACCCAGCTCAAGGTCGTCGCCCGCGCCGGTGTCGGGCTGGACAACGTCGAGGTCCCCGCCGCCACCGAGCGTGGCGTGCTGGTGGTCAACGCCCCGACGTCGAACATCGTCTCGGCCGCCGAGCACGCCGTCGCGCTGCTGCTCGCCGTCGCCCGCCGGGTGCCCGCCGCCGACCAGAGCCTGCGCGGCGGCGAGTGGAAGCGCAGCGCGTACACCGGTGTCGAGCTCAACGGCAAGACCATCGGTGTCGTCGGCCTCGGCAAGATCGGCCAGCTGTTCAGCCAGCGCATCGCCGCCTTCGGCACCAAGCTGATCGCCTACGACCCCTACGTTTCGGCCGCACGCGCCGCGCAGCTCGGCATCGAGCTCGTCACCCTCGACGAGCTGCTGGAGCGTGCCGACGCGATCTCGATCCACCTGCCGAAGACGCCGGAGACCAAGGGACTCATCGACGCCGAGGCGCTGAAGAAGACCAAGCCGGGCGTCATCATCGTCAACGCCGCGCGTGGCGGGCTCATCGTCGAGGAGGCGCTGGCCGACTCGCTCCGCTCCGGCCACGTCGGCGGTGCCGGGATCGACGTCTTCGTCACCGAGCCGACGACGTCCAGCCCGTTGTTCGAGCTGGACAACGTCGTGGTCACCCCGCACCTGGGCGCCTCGACCGCCGAGGCGCAGGACCGTGCGGGCACCGACGTCGCCAAGTCGGTGCTGCTCGCGCTGCGCGGCGACTTCGTGCCGGACGCGGTGAACGTCTCGGGCGGCGGCGCGGTCGGCGAGCACGTCCGGCCTTACCTTTCGCTCACCCAGAAGCTCGGCACCGTGCTCACCGCGCTCAAGCCGAAGGCGCCGACCTCGGTCACCGTCGTCGTCAAGGGCGAACTGTCCACTGAGGACACCAGCGTGCTGGCGCTGGCCGCCGAGCGCGGCGTGTTCGCCGGGGTCGTCCACGACCAGGTCACCTTCGTCAACGCGCCGCGGCTGGCCGAGGAACTGGGTGTCCAGGTCGAGCTGGTGACCGAGTCGGAGAGCCCGAAGTTCCGCAGCCTGGTCACGGTGCGCGCGGTGCACGGCGACGGCACCACGCTGTCGGTTTCGGGTTCGGTCACCGGCAAGGACGACGTCGAAAAGATCGTCGAGGTCAACGGCCGGCACTTCGACCTGCGGGCCGAGGGCGACGTGCTGCTGCTCGAGTACCCGGACCGTCCCGGCATCATGGGCCGCGTCGGCACCCTGCTCGGCGAGGCGGGTCTCAACATCGAGGCTGCGCAGATCAGCCAGACCACCGACGGCTCCGACGCGGTCATGCTGCTGCGCGTGGACCGCGCGGTCGACACGCACGTGCTGGAGCCGATCGGCGCCGCCGTCGGCGCGCACACGATCCGCGCCGTGAATTTCGGCTGATTTCCGCTCCGTCGTAAAGCCGCTCCGGGCCTGCCCGGAGCGGCTTTCGCCGTTTCAGCCCGCGGAAAACGCGGACAGGCGTTCGCGCAGCCGTTGCCTGGCGGGCGGCCATTCGGTTTCCACCATCGAATAGACGACGGTATCCCGTGACGAGCCGTCCGGCCGGATCCGGTGCGCGCGGAGCACGCCTTCCCGCAGCGCGCCGAGCCGTTCGATGGCGCGTTGCGAGCGCAGGTTCCGGATATCGGTCTCCCAGCTCACCCGCTGCGCTCCGAGCGTCTCGAAGGCGTGCGTGAGCAACAGCAGTTTCGCCTCGGTGTTGAGCGCGGTCCGGTGCCAGTCCGCGCCGAGCCAGGTGAAGCCGATCGACAGGATCCGGTGGGCCTCGCTGACCTGGTAATACGACGTCGTTCCGGCGACCCGGCCGGTCTTCGCGTCGATCTGCGCCCATGCCTGGCGGGTGCGGTCGGCGAGCATCTGCTCGACCATGCGCTCGGCGGCGGGCAGGTCGGCGGGCTGCCGCAGGCTCAGCCAGGTCCAGATCCCGGGGTCCTTGCCCGCCTCGAACAGGCCTTTCGCGTGGTCGGCGGTCAGCGGTTCGAGGCGGACGTGGTCGCCGGTCAGCGTCGGATGGGTTTGCCAGTGGTTCACGATGTCCAGATTAGGCAAAGTACTGTCGTAGGGCGCGGTCTTTTTCGCCACTTATTGGCAAGTCCTGGCAGGCAATCACATTCACGTAACGGAGCAAGCTGCCTACCGAAGTAGGTGTTTCCTGCCATTAAGTTCGGTTCGCGAGGCTGAACCACGCGGCGTGCGAGGGCACGGCGCGGCGTCGCGGCTCACCGTCGGGGGTTTCGAGCCGCAGGCAGGTTCTTCCATCCAGGTCTCGAGTAAAGGGGAACTACCGATGAGCAGATCCCGCTTACCCGGTTGGGCGGTGCGGTCATCCACCGCGCTGTTCGCCGTGGTGCTGGCGACGGCCGTGGCGGGAACGCCCGTCGCCTCGGCGCAGGACGCGCCGCTCGCCGAGAGCGCCGGGAAGGCCAAGATCGACCAGGCCGCGCTGGACGGCAAGATCGAGCCGCGCCTGAACACCGCGCAGGGTCAGGTCACCGCGTTCGTCGAGGTGGCGAAGAAGCCGGCGGTCGACGCGTTCAACGACGAGCAGGGCAAGGGCGCGGGCAAGGAGAAGGCCAAGCAGGCCGCCCGCGTGGCCAAGGCCGACACCGCCGCGGCGGTGAACTCCGTGCTCGGCCAGCTCAAGGCCGCCGACGCGCGCACGCAGCTGGTCACCCAGACCGCGAACGCGGTCCCCGGTGCCGTCGTCACGGCCGACGCCGCGAAGCTGCGCGAGGTCGCGAAGCGCCCCGACGTCGTCTCAGTGCGCACGGTGGTGCCGAAGACTCGGACCAATGCCAGCGCGGAGCAGCTGACGAACACGCTCAACAGCTGGCAGCAGACCGGCAAGCTCGGCGACGGGATCCGCGTCGGCGTCATCGACGACGGCATCGACTACACGCACGCCGACTTCGGCGGGCCCGGCACGCCCGAGGCGTACAAGAGCATCGACTCGGCGAAGCCGAACCCGCTGTTCCCCAGCGCCAAGGTGGTCGGCGGTACCGACCTGGTCGGCGACGGCTACGACGCCAACGGAAAACTGGGTTCGCCCACCCCGGTTCCGGACCCGAACCCGCTCGCCTGTGGTGAGCACGGCACGCACGTCGCGGGCACGATCGCCGGGTTCGGCGTCAACGCCGACGGCAGCACCTTCACCGGCGACTACAAGAAGCTGACCGGCAAGAAGCTCGACGAGATGCGCATCGGGCCCGGCACGGCGCCGAAGGCCCTGCTCTACGCGATCAAGGTGTTCGGCTGCAAGGGATCGACCAACGTCACCTCACAGGCGCTCGACTGGGCGCTGGACCCCGACGGCGACGGCGACTTCACCGATCACCTCGACATCGTGAACCTCTCGCTCGGCATGGACTTCGGCGCGCCGGACGACCCGGACTCGCTGTTCGTCCGCAAGCTCGCCGCGAACAACGTGCTCCCGGTGTTCTCCGCGGGCAACGGCGGGGACATCAACGACATCGGCGGCTCGCCGGGCAGCACGCCCGAGGCGCTGACCGTGGCCAGCAGCCGCGACGCCGGGGTGCTGCGGGACGCCATCGACGTGACGGCCCCCGCCCCCGCGCAGCGGACCGGGCAGTTCAGCCAGGACTTCGCCGGGTACGACAAGCTCGACCTGACCGCTCCCGTCGTCGCGCTTTCGGCGGCCAACAAGGCGGGCTGCCAGCCGTATTCGGCCGAGGACAAGGCGAAGGCCGCCGGCAAGATCGTCTGGCTCGAATGGGACGACAACGACGCGACGCGTCCGTGCGGCTCCGCTGCCCGCGCCAACAACGCGCAGGCGGCAGGCGCCGCCGGTGTGCTGCTTTCGTCCACTTTGGAGCATTTCAGCGCCGGTATCGCGGGCAACGCGGCCGTGCCGATGTTCCAGCTGACCGGCAGCGCCACCGCCGCGACGCGCCCCGCGCTCACCGCGGGCACGCTGCGGGTGCACATGACCGGTGCGGGCCGGGTGAGCGTCCAGACCTACGACAAGTCCATTGTGGACACACCGAGCTCGTTCACCTCGCGCGGTGGCCGCGGCCCCGCGGTGAAGCCGGACGTCGCCGCGCCCGGTGACACCATCACCTCGGCGTTCCGTGGCAGCGGCAACGGTAGGACCGTCCTTTCCGGGACGTCCATGGCCGCCCCGCACACCTCGGGTATCACGGCGCTGATCCGCCAGGCCCACCCGGACTGGTCGGTCGAGGAGGTCAAGGCCGCGGTGATCGACACCGCCGGGCACGACGTGCACGACGCGGCGGGCCACACCTACGCGCCGCAGCGCGTCGGCAGCGGCCGGATCGACGCGAAAGCCGCGCTGGACAACCAGGTCCTGGCCTACGTGGCCGACGACCCCGGCGCGGTGACCGTCAACTTCGGCACCGTCGAGGCGGGCGGGCCGGTCACGCTGACCAAGACGCTCAAGGTCGTCAACAAGGGTGTCACGCCGGTCGAGTACGCCGTGGGCTACGAGGCCGTCAACGCGCTGCCCGGTGTCGAGTACACAGTGGACAAGCCGTGGGTGAAGCTGAGCCCCCGTGGCATCGCGAAGGTCAAGGTGACGTTGAAGGTCACCGATCCGAAGGCGCTGCGCAAGGTCATGGACCCGACCATGGCGGCCACCCAGGCCGGCCTGGCGCGTCAGTTCGTCGCCGACGCTTCCGGCCGCGTCGCGTTCACCCCGAAGAGCGGGGCGACCGTGCCGCTGCGGGTTTCGGTGTACTCGGCGCCGAAGCCGGTCTCGTCGATCAAGACCCCGGGCACCGTGAAGTTCGGTCCCGGCCAGGACCAGGCCGTGCTGAACCTGACCGGCAGGGGCGTCGACCAGGGCACCGGTGCCCAGCGCTACCGGTCGCTGATCAGCGTCCTCGAGCTGCAGGCGGAGTCCCCGCAGCTGCCCGAATGCGACAGCGACGTCGTCACCGGGTGCACGCTCAACCGCACCGCGAAGGGCGGCGACATCCGCTACGTCGGTGCGGCTTCGACGGCACCGCTGGCCAAGGAACAGGGCAACCCGGACGACGCGCTGCTCGCGTTCGGCGTGTCCACCTGGAGCGACTGGGCGAACCTCGGCAGCAACACCACCGTGTTCGTCGACATCGACACCAACGGCGACGGGAAGCCGGACTTCGAGACGTACGTGACCAAGGCGACGTCGTCCGACGTGCTGTTGGTCAGCACGGTCTCGCTGACCAAGCCGGGCAACCCGCGGGTGGACCTCCAGGCGGTCAACGGCCAGCTCGGTGACGTCGACACCAACGTGTTCGACACGAACGTGGTGGTCTTGCCGGTGCGGATCGCGGCACTGGGAATTGACCCGAACGGTGGATCGCAGCGGATCGGTTACACGGTGGGTACCAGTGGGTTCTACACGGCACCCGGCAGCACGAGTTCGACGATCGACTCCGTCGACGGCCCGCTGTCGTTCGACGTTCTCGCGCCGGGCTATGCGGTGCAGGGCGGCGGCGACGCCGCGATCGGTTACGTGGCCAAGCCGGGAACGGCGCTGGTCGTGAACCGGAACGCGGCTTCGGCGGCGGCGGACAAATCGCTCGGCCTGCTCGCGATCGAACACCACAACGCCGCGGGCGACCGCGCGGGCGTGGTGCGCGTCGAGGCGGCGGGGAACGCACAGAACACCGGGCGGGACACTCCGGGGCGGCACACCGGACGTCAGCCCATCGGGGTGAGCTGACCACGGCGGTCCACCCCGGAAAGCACTGAGGTGGTGGGGGCTTTCCTGGTCTCAATGGCTGGGAAAGCCCCCACTGATTTCACCCGGATGGCTGACTGGGCCCCGGTCGGGATCCGGCATAAGGGTGGTGCGGCTACGACGCCTTGTCTACGGCCGGTAACCTTCCGCCTGCTGGCGTTTGTTGCGGATGGGCCATCCGGACCCGGTGGCCTGGTCGACGGAGGTGTGTGGATGCGGCTCGCGGTGATCCCAGGTGACGGGATCGGGCCCGAGGTGGTCTCCGAGGCGCTGAAGGTGCTCGGTGAAGTGGTACCGACAGCGGAGATCACGAACTACGACCTCGGCGCCGCCCGATGGCACGCCACCGGTGAGCTGCTTCCGGAGTCGGTGCTCGGCGAACTCCGCCAGCACGACGCGATCCTGCTCGGCGCGGTCGGCGACCCGACGGTGCCCAGCGGGATTCTGGAGCGCGGCCTGCTGCTGCGCCTGCGCTTCGAGCTCGACCACCACGTGAACCTGCGCCCGGCGCGGCTCTACCCCGGTGTGCGCGGCCCGCTGGCCGACCCCGGCGACGTCGACATGGTCGTCGTCCGCGAGGGCACCGAGGGGCCGTACGCGGGCAACGGTGGCCTGCTGCGCAAGGACACCGAGCACGAGATCGCCACCGAGGTGAGCGTCAACACCGCGTTCGGTATCCGGCGCGTCGTCGCCGACGCCTTCAACCGCGCCGAGCAGCGTCCGCGCAAGCACCTGACCCTGGTGCACAAGACCAACGTGCTGCTGCACGCCGGGTCGTTGTGGTCGCGGATCGTCGAAGAGGTCTCGCTGGAGCACCCGGAGGTGACCGTCGCCTACTCGCACGTCGACGCGGCCACCATCCACCTGGTCACCGACCCGTCCCGCTTCGACGTGATCGTCACCGACAACCTGTTCGGCGACATCATCACCGACCTCGCGGCCGCGGTCACCGGCGGCATCGGCCTCGCCGCGAGCGGCAACCTGGACATCACCCGCCGCAACCCGAGCATGTTCGAGCCGGTGCACGGCTCCGCCCCGGACATCGCGGGCCAGGGCCTCGCCGACCCGACCGCCGCGGTGCTGTCGGTGTCGCTGCTGCTCGACCACCTCGGCCAGAAGGAGGCCGCGCGGCGCATCGAGGCGTCGGTCGCCTTCGACCTCGCGACGCGGGACCAGGCCTCCCCGGGGGCGACCCAGGCGATCGGCGACCGGCTCGCCGCGCTGGTGTCCTCGAACGTCCGCTCCGTGGGCTGAGGTTTTTCGACGTAGGTCCGTGAAGGCCTCCTTACCGGCGCTGGACGCCGGCAAGGAGGCCTTCACGGCTTTCGGGGCGCTGTCGCGGGACACCGTCTGTCGCGAATGGACCGTTTGCGCCCTGGAAGGTCGTGAATGGCTTTCTCGCTAAGGGTTCTGGGCTGTGGGGGCCGCGCCGAGGGACGCCGTCGGTGCGGTGGGCCTGGGTGCGACAAGGGAGTCCCTGGGTGCGTTGGATGCGACGGGGGCGTCCCTCGGTGCGGTGGATGCACCCAGGGCGTCCCTCGGACATCCCCGACCACGCCGAGAGCATCGCCCGGTGTCGCGAACGCTCCGTCGCCGACGATGAACGTCCCGAACGGAGCGTTCGCGAC